>CP006669.1:368557-737115 GCA_000471925.1 Ralstonia pickettii DTP0602 | reverse complement strand
CAACAGATTTGCCTAAATTTTAGGCACTTCTTGTAAGCCCCTGGGGTCACAAGGGGCACCTCACTCTGCAGTGTTTGTTTCAGCCCTTGGAAGCCGCCACCGAAAAGCGGCACAAATGACCTCACCTTCAACGGCCCGCATCCTTGAACCCCATCAGCAAGGTGAGGTCGTTTGTGCAATTCAGCGGATCTCCACAGCTGTACTTGCAAGCAACGCGGCACAATCAACCTCACCTTCATTTGTCCCGTGGGGCCCAGGGCAGTGCGGAAGGGAGTAGGTTCCATGTTTCTGCACAATCAACCTCACCTTTGCCTTGTCGGACGACAGAGCCTCAGCAGGGGAAGCCAGTCAAGGTGAGGTTCATTGTGCTGCTTAACGCCGTGGCTTCCGCGTTGCACAAACAACCTCACCTTCGTGACACGTTGCATGCGTTATCCAAGACGGCCAGTCGGGGAGGGCGGCCCAAGGGTGGCCCACAAGGGCGAGTTCGCCAATACAGCACAATAAACCTCACCAAGACCCATGCACTCGCTCTCGCGCGATGGTGAGGTTCATTGTGCAACTGGACGTATGGTCGGACGGGGCAGCACAATGAACCTCACCTTAATCCTGCACAAATAACCTCACCATGATGCTGGGCGCCAGTGGATATGGCGCTGTGCACACTCCGCGCGTGGCATTGCCTGCGGTCGTAAGGGTGATTTTGTTCGCCGCATGAGCACTTGCTCCGCTTTCTGCCCTGAGCGGAGCCTATAGGAAAGCCAGGAATTCTCCGAGGATGCAGGCTCAGTACCGCAAATCTGGTGCTCCGCGGTGAGCGGCTCGTATGCGCGGATAGGTTTCATGACTGCGGGCCCGGTGTTGGTTAGGTTTTTTTTGAAGTAAACAAGCCAACCTACAAACAAGGAGCGCCGAAATCCTTTTTCATCAAGGACTTAACCTTCAAAAGGTGAAGTTCATTGTGTCAGAGGTGAGGTTTGCTGTGCTGCAATAGTGCGGTTTACTGTGTGGGCAAGGTGAGATCTGCCCCGCAACAAGGTGAGGTTCGTTGTGCTCGAGCCACGAAGGTGAGATGGATTGTGCGTGACCTGTGGAGAAGTCTTAGCTACCCAAGCTAGACAAAGGCTAGAAGGAAACGGCTGCTGATGTAGGTGAGGTTGTTTGTGCGTGTGGTGAGGTTCGTTGTGCGCGTCGACCGGTAGGGCCGGCGCACGTCGTCAATGGTGAGGTTCATTGTGTTGACAGAACCTCACCATCACATGCTAGAGTGCCCGAGCACCAAAACGAGCACCAAAACGAGCGGGAAGACGAGTATGGCGACGGAGAATCCGGTGGAGGCCGCAGCGAGGACAACGCCTCGCCAAATGGCGCTCGCGTTGTTCGAGGACATGTTTGACCTCGGGATGCCCATCAACGAGGCCAACCGCGAGATCGGCTATCAGCGCAACAATTTCTTCACGGAAATCGTCAACATGGGGTTGGCGGCGCGACGGTTCCTCGATGCCGCGTATTTCATCGTCGCACAAGAGCCGGAAGCTCGTGACCAATACGATGTCGAGCTGAACTACTTCAAGTGGTTGATGCGCTATGACAGCCGCAACCTGAAGCATCTGCGTACCATCGCGGACGAAGCGCAGAACGCGAAGGTCCGTGTCACTAATACACCATCAGACCGTGAGCCCGAGGAACAGGATATCTGGGTTCAGGTTCAGCTGATAGGCATGGTGGCTCTGCATCGCGGCCGCGTCCGTTTCGATGTGCATCACAGCTTGATTCCACACATTCGAGACCCCCGCAAGTCTCACTGGCTCAGCCTTCGAATCTCCACGTCTTTTACCCGCAGCCTTGCGCGCGCGATCTATGACAAGGTTCTGCCAAGTGTGCCTAACGCGCGCACAGACTGGATCAAGCTGGATGAGATGCGGACCTGGCCGGGAAAGATGGGCGCGAATGCGACCATCTTCAAATACTTCAAGCGCGACTGGCTTGAGCCGGCGGTCCGTGAAATCAATGAGATCTCGGACATCGACCTGTCATATGAAACCAAGACCGAATCCACGTCGTCGAAGAAAGTCGACCGGATTCGGTTCCTGCTCAAGCGTAAGGACACCGCCGACGCTGTCATGGCCAGCCTGTCCGATGCCAGTCAGCTCTACAAGATTCTGAAGGAAGAGTTCAACCTTTCCACCCGGCAGTTCAGCGAGATTTCCGAGAACCGCGAGACATGGAGCGATGATCGCATTCTGCAGGCAATCGAGTACACACGGTTTAAGTTGAATCGCGGGCAGATCAAGAAGAGCCCCGCTGGGTACCTGATGAAGGCCTTGCGCGACAACTGGCGGATGTCAGATGCCGAACGGACGATGGTTCAAGTTCAGACCAAACTCCTCACCGAGGAAGCAGAGAAGGAAGCCGCGAAGATTGCTGTCAAGACAACTGTGGAGCGCAGCGTTGCCTCGCGCGAAGACGAGACCCGCGCTCGCATGAACGAAGAATCGCGGCAAGGGCGCGAGCACTTCGGGGCAGCGGATACCAAAGCTCGACGGGAGTTTGTCCGTGCATGGCTGGCCTCGCGCGAGGGCAAGCTTGTGTTGAGACGGATGAAGCTGGAGGCATCGTCCGTATCCGAAGACGACATCCTGGCAAACTCGGAGTTGGCATGGTATCTGGGCCAATTCGTGTTTGGGCGTCTGGCAACCTCGCGCGCCTGAAGCTGCAGATTTTTCCTACCGGGCCGATCGCGTCAGCGCGCGCAACTATCGCGAGGCGCTACGTTCGATCTCCGCGGAGCTATCAAGTCTATCTCTGCGTTCCGCCGTCGGCGGTTGCGGGCCCGCGCCCCTGGAGAGGCGCGGCTATCCGGCTTTGGTCTCTGACGCTTCCGGCCCTCCGGCCTGCGCGCTACGCTTACCAGTAGTTTCTGCGGGAAGGAGAGGACGGTCTTGCTGTTCCCTTCACCGTTTCACGACGTTCTCGCCGTCAAGGGCTGTGCGCCTTGGGCGCTTGCGGCCGTGGCCGTCTTCGACCCGCTCGCAACGGTACAGCTACATCCCGACCGCAACTGTCTTGCAGGAACTGCGCGGTGAAGGGTTCCAGCCCTTCATGGTGTGCCAGACCCGCGTGCGGCAGGAAAACCGCTGCCACTACACCACGCACATGATCCGGCTGCGCCATGCCAGCCAGATCAACGGCAGCGAGGCCAACGAAATCATCCTCTTGAACTCGCACGACGGCACGAGCAGCCGATATGCGAGGATGCCGAGTCGGCCACGGCTCCTTTCGGTGAGGTCGGCCCATGCGTCCTTTAGCTGTTGTGCATCCTGGCAGGGGCGCGGCTGCGCCTCGGTCTTCATGGCCGCAACCTTCCGGCACCAACAATTTCCCCGCCGCTGCGCGGCTTCCTCGCGCAGCAAATTGTTCGCCCCACCAGGTCCTCCACTGCGTGTCGGCCGCAAGCGGTGCAGCCAGCCCGGCCCCCGCTGATCGGATCACAACAAGGACGCGATGGGCGCGACCTTGGATAACCCGAAAGGAGAAAGCATCATGGCCAACATCGGCACCTTCACCGCTCAGAACGACGGCTTCATCGGCACGGTCCGCACCCTGACGCTCAACGTCAAGGTCCGGTTCATCCCCGACGACAAGGCGAGCGAGAACGCCCCCGACTTCCGCGTCCAGGCGGCCGGCGGCTATGACCTCGGCGCGGCGTGGAAGAAAGTCAGCCAGTCCGAGCGGCCCTACCTGTCCGTGACCCTGGACGATCCTTCATTCCCGGCGACGATCTATGCCCGGCCGATCGAGGAAGAAGACGGCATGCACAACCTGATCTGGTCGCGCGGCAAACCGGTAATCTGACGGCCCTCCACGGCGCCCCGTCCATGCGGCGGGCGCCGTGCCGCTGACGCAGCCTGTCACGCATGCGCCTGCGGGTCGTCGCGTTCCTTCAACCCCGCCTCCAGCTCCCGGCGCATTCCCGGCGCACCTGCGCCAGACGCTGGTCGGCTTTGCGCGTGCTGTCGCCGGCATAACCAGCGTTAGCAGCGTGAGCGGATGCACTTCCATGACCTCGCACAGCTCGGTCAGCTTGTGCATGGTCGGGCTTTTCAGGCCGCGCTCCAGGGAACTCATGTAGGTACAGCTAGACACGTCGGAGAACGCTTCCTGGCTCAAGCCGCGCGCTTTCCTGACTGTGCGGATGCAGCGCAGCCCGACCTCCTACCGCAAGGGCCGCAAGAGCGTGGAATCGCCGTGACTGGGCAATGTCGCGCCAGCATAGGCTGGCGGCGATCTTGTCATTTTCTGCCCGGCCGCGCGACCCTTAGACCGAAGTTCCATGCCGACGCCGCGGCTGCGGCGTCGCGAAGCCCTTTTCCTGATTGAGGAATCGGCTCATCGGGGGGCGTTCGATGCCCTCATTTTGTAGTCACTAAAAGTTCTTGACATTGGCGGGTTTTCTCCTATTCTGCTGGCTATGCCAGCACGAAACGGAACCGCTCACGTCGTTACGACGACCCGCAAGTACAAGGACCAGATCTATCGCACCCACCTGTTGCGGCGCAGTTACCGCGAGGACGGCGTGGTCAAGAACGAGACGCTGGGCAACCTGTCCCACTTGCCCGAGGCACTGATCGAGATCATCCGCCGCTCACTCAAGGGCGAGACCTTCGTGCCGCTGGGCGAGGCGTTCGAGGTGACACGCTCGCGCGCTCACGGCCACGTGCAGGCGGTGGCCACGGCCATGCAGCGTCTGGGCTTTGCCTCGCTGATCGCCTCCAAGCCTTCGCGCGAGCGCGACCTGGTGCTGGCGATGGTGGCCGCGCGCATCGCGGCGCCGCACACGAAGCTGGCCACCACGCGCTGGTGGCACACCAGCACCCTGGCGGAGGACTTCGGCGTGACCGAGGCCAACGAGAACGACCTGTACGCGGCAATGGACTGGCTGCTCGCGCGCCAGGGCACAATCCAGAAGAAGCTCGCCGCGCGCCACTTGAGCGCCGGTGGCCTGGTGCTGTATGACCTGAGCTCCAGCTACTTCGAGGGCAGCACCTGCCCGCTGGCCAAGCTTGGCTACAGCCGCGATGGCAAGAAGGGGCTGCTACAGGTCAACTACGGCTTGCTCACCGATGCGCGCGGCTGCCCAGTGGCGGTGTCGGTGCATGAGGGCAACGTGGCCGACAGCCAGACCTTCATGCCCGAGGTGCGGCGCCTGCAAGAGGAATTTGGTCTCTCCCGATTGGTCATGGTGGGCGATCGCGGCATGATCTCCAGCAAGGCCATCGACCAGATGCGCGAAGGCGGTGACCTGGGCTGGATCACCGCGCTCAAGAGCGCCTCGATCCGCCCGCTGCTCGAGCAAGGGCAACTGCAGCTTGGCCTGTTCGACGAGCGCAATCTGCTGGAGCTGAGTTCACCGGACTATCCGGGCGAGCGGCTGGTGGCGTGCCGCAATCCGGAACTGGCCAGGCTACGTGCCCACAAGCGAGAAGAGTTGCTGGCGGCCACCGAGGCGTGCCTGCAGCCGATCGTTGCCCGCGTGCAGGCGGGCAAGCTTGCCGGGCGCGATCAGATCGGCCTGCGCGTGGGCAAGGTGATCGACAAGTACAAGGTGGCCAAGCACTTTGCGCTGAGTATCGACGACGCGGCCTTCACGTTCAGCCGCAACAGCGAGGGCATCGCCCGCGAGGCGGCGCTCGACGGCCTCTACATCATCCGCACTTCGGTGAGTGCGGCGCAGATGGACTCGGCCGAGTGCGTGCGCAACTACAAGGCGCTGGCCAACGTGGAGCGCGCGTTCCGTTCGCTAAAAACGGTGGACCTGAAGGTGCGGCCAATCCATCACCGCACGGCCGATCGGGTGCGTGCGCATATCCTGCTGTGCATGCTGGCCTACTACGTCGAATGGCACATGCGTGAGGCTTGGCGCGAACTGATGTTCGCCGACCCGGATCAGGCCGCCAAGGCCACGCGTGATCCGGTGGCGCCTGCCGTGCGCTCTGCGGCAGCGCTGGCCAAGGCGGCGCGCCACACACTTGACGACGGCACGCCCGTGCACAGCTTCTCGAGCTTGATGGCCGAACTCGCCACGATCGTGCGTAACACCTGCCGCACACCCAGCGCTGGCGCTGAAGTGCCGACGTTCGAACACGTCACCACGGCAAACGCGAAACAGAAGCAGGCTCTGGAATTGCTTCAGCAAATCCGCGTGTAGACAGAAATCGGAACCCGGGAATTACGCCAAGTGCCTGTCGCACAAGGGGAAACTCGCCCAGGGGGTTGGGGAACTTCGGCTTAGAATCGCCCTGCCCTCCCGGCCCGACGGCCCGCGGATGCCAATGCCGCGGCAGGCATCGCCGATCAGACAGCAACTGGCACCATCTCGGCGAAGCGCGCCCCTCTTGGCTGGCCGCGTGTGTTTTCGGGGACGAACAAGGGCATCTGCAAGAGCGCCGACCCTGCAGCGACCATTCACATGCTGCGCTTCGACGACACCAATGCGGGCGTCGCGACGGCGACTGATTCTCGCGCACTGATGATCGAGTCTCCGACAGCTGCAAAGCTGTCAGGCGGCCAGTATTGGAACAAGGGGTCAAACAACGCCACTGCGAAACAATGGGTGCTGATTGGCTAATGTCCTACTCTGGGTTGGGGAGCCGCAGTCGGACATCAGCGTGCCTACCTGGCTGCTTTGGGGTCGACTATCGCCGGAGTAAACGTTTACCGGATAGCAACGAACAAGCGCATAGTGCTGGCGAAAGGCCGGTCTGCGTTGGTACGGGGACCGTTGCCGGCGGACGCACCGATAAAAGACCACTCGCCGGCCGACGTTCGTCCCGTCGAGACGCGGGGAGGCAGTAATATGGGCGTTCCCTCCCTAAATTGGAAATCCCGCGATGCAAGTACTGGTTGACGCAGACGCCTGCCCGGTTGTCGTCAAGGAAATGTTGTATCGGGCCGCACAGCGTCTCGAGGTGTGCGTCACGCTGGTGGCGAACCAGTATATGCGCACGCCGCCTTCCCGCTTTATCAAGGCACTGCAAGTGCCGGCGGGCTTCGACGTAGCCGATGACCGTATCATCGAGCTGGTCAGCAGCGGTGACCTCGTGATTACGGCGGACATAGCTCTTGCCGCCGCTGCCCTCGACAAGGGCGCCTACGTGCTCGACCCACGAGGAACCTGGTTTAGCCGTGAGAATATCCAGGAGCGCCTAACGATGCGCGAGGTGATGGACCAGCTCCGCGGCTCGGGCGTCGATACCGGCGGACCGGCACCGTACGCCCCACAGGATAGCAAGGCGTTCGCTGGCCAATTGGACCGTTTCCTGGCACGCCATGCGCCGCCAGGTGCGGTCGCCTGAGGCGTGCAAGCCACAGCAACGCAATACTGGGCCGGCCTTGGGGCAAGGTACCGCTGGCTGTGGCTGCCCTATGGCCTGTGTCTGCAGCGCTTCTAGTCGCCAAAATCGGCGCACTCTCCAGGCATAGCTCTCGAGCAGTTTGCAGGTAACTCTGGCGATTCTGCAGCCCCAATGTCTCATTCCGCTCTGCGAGCCACCATCGACGTCGGCATTCTTACCGCCTGCAATGGGTCCGTGAACCGTCCTTTCCCCACAAGGCGAATGTTCGACTTAGCGTATGAGGTACCGCGCATCGCGCCGCGAGGCTCATGATCGCACCTCACGCAGAAATGGGTACGCCTTGCTTGTCGACCTAGTAGGGTGAAGCCCCCGTCCCTCGGACGTAGGCGGAGCGAAAGCGCCCCGCCGCAATGGGCGAGGCCGTCCGGCTGCCGTTTCGCTGCGTGGCCAAATCAAGTTGCCTTCTTCCTCCTCGATCAGCTTGGCACAGATCATCGCTGGGAGCGAGGATCGCCGAAAGTCTCGGGCCGGTAAGGCCTCTCGGACTGGCTGACTTACTTCTGCGCTGCACCCATGTATGTCGATCTAGACCGCAGTCGTGTTGAATCAGACGACCAGCCTGCATCGAGGACGGACTTCGCCATGCTGGTTCTGGCGAGGCTGGCGGCATTCACATTACCCACCGCGATGTAGTCGAAGTCCCGCACGATGCGATGCGCGCTGGCCGCCGGCTATACGACGCTGGTACTGACCACGGACGTCGGCGTCAATGGCAAGCGCGAACGCGACCTGCGCAACGGATTCGCCATGCCGATGCGTTACAGCCTGCGCACGCTGCTCGATGGCATCTTGCATCCGCGCTGGTCCTGCGATTTCGTCCGGCATGGCATGCCGCAGCTCGCCAACTTTGCGTCAGAAGACGTCAGGGACGCCGAGCTACAGGCGGCTCTGATGAGCCGCCAGATGGATGCCAGCTTTGCGTGGCACGACCTCAAATGGCTGCGCGACATGTGGCCGCACACGTTGCTGATCAAAGGCCTCAGCCGCCCCGACGATGCCGAGCGCTGCATCGCCCTCGGTGCGGACGGCGTCATCCTGTCCAACCACGGTGGTCGGCAACTGGACGGGGCCATCGCGCCGCTCGACACGTTGGCTGCCACGGTGAGACGTGTCGCGGCGCCGGTATTGATCGACAGTGGCGTGCGCCGCGGTTCCGACGTGGTCAAGGCCGTTGCGTTGGGCGCAAGCGCGGTGCTGCTCGGGAGGGCAACGCTGTATGCCCTCGCGGCACACGGCGAGCGCGGCGTGGAAGCGGTCTTGTCCATGCTCAGGGGCGAGATCGATACCACCCTCGCGCAAATCGGCTGTCCGGCCGTGACGCAACTGAACAGTGACTATATCTGGGCCGCCACTCCGCAAGCACAGGGAGACCGGCATTCGAATGAGCCGCTTCTTTGCGGTACACCATGAAGAACGAGATCAAGATTACCGGCCTGCGTGCGCGGTCCGTCAACGTGCCGCTGCAGTATCGGTCAGAACCGCGGTTGGAACGGTGGCGTCGTCGCCGCTGGTACTGATCGACCTGCTGACCGATGCCGGGGTCACGGGACGGGCCTATGTGTTCACTTATACGCCGCTCGCGCTGAAGCCCGTGCATCGGATGGTCGAAGAGCTGGCGATCGTAGTCGGCGGTATGCCGCTCGCCCCGTACGCCATCGACCAGGCGCTGCAGTCGCGCTTTCGCCTCATCGGCAATACCGGCATCGTGAGGATGGCAACAGCGGGTATCGATATGGCAGCGTGGGATGCCCTGGCAAGGGCGTGCGGCCTGCCGCTTGTGGAACTTCTTGGCGGCAAAGCGCGGCCGCTACGCGCGTACGACAGTCACAGCATGGATGGCGTAGCGCTGGGCAGGGAGCGCGCGAAAGCAGCGGTCGAGCAGGGCTTCACCGCCGTCAAGACGAAGATCGGGTATCCGACGCTGGAGGAGGATATCGCCGTCGTACGCGCCATTCGCGCCGCCGTCGGCAGCGACGTCCAGATATTGGTCGATTACAACCAGGGCCTGACCGTGCCGGAAGCCACCCGCCAGGGGCGCGCGCTTGAACAGGAAGGGATTGCCTGGATCGAAGAGCCGACCTTGCAGCACGACTACGAGGGCCATGCCGCGGTCCGCGCCGCCCTGAACGTCCCCGTGCAGCTGGGCGAGAACTGGTTCGGCCCGGAGGACATGGCCAAGGCGCTCGCAGTGCGAGCGTGTGACCTTTGCATGCCGGACCTGATGAAGATCGGCGGCGTAAGCGGATGGTTACGTGCCAGCGCATTGGCCGAGCAAGCCGGGCTTCCCATGTCGAGTCACATCTTCCAGGAGTTCAGCGCCCATCTTCTAGCGGTAACCCCTACCTGTCATTGGCTCGAGCGGATGGATCTCGCCGGCCCGATTCTCGAACCAGCTATCGAATTCAAGAACGGCATGGCTCACTTCGGTCAATCCGCTGGAGCCGGCATCGTCTGGCGGGAAGGCGAGGTTGAGCGCTTCGCCGTCTGATTCCGAACGCACAGCCTGCAGCGGCGGACCGAGGCACCCGCGATGGACGTGCTGCGGGCCTTCATGGAGGAGAAGATGCGCGAATAGCGCTTGCGGCGCCACCCGGTGCCACCTGTAGCCGGGTCGCGGCCCGCGCGGCCTGCGCGGAAACCGCGATGCCTTCGCGCACCAGCGCCATGGCTTGGCGTAGCACGGCCGGATCGCGGATGTGGTTGGCGAGCAGCAGGATCGGTTGGGCGGCCGCGCCCCATCTGATGACCGAAACCGTTCTGTTGAATCCAGGGTCAAGCGACGTTACGGTTAGGCAGGTGGTGATGGATGCCTTGGTCGCGTATTACCGTAGCGTCGTCCGCGCGAATCTGGCGTGAGCTCCGCCGAAAGTGCAGCGATGCCGCGCCTTTGTGTGCATGCCGTCAGAACGAATAGGCTGCCGACACATATGTGAAGTTGGTATTGTGCCCGCCCACCGTGCTCAGCACCCTGGACACGTCCACGTGGACCAAACCGGCATTGATCACGATATGGCGGTCGACCTGCCAGTAGACGTCGAAAGCCAGCTGGCTGCCGGTGTAGCGCCCGGGCTGTCCCGCTGTGCCGGCAATGGGAAATGCCGCCGCCGTGTAGACCGCATCGTTTGTGGTCTGGCGCCAGATGAAGTCCCAGGACACGGTGAACCGCAGCTTCGCCGTCGGCTTCAGGGTCAGCGAAGGCTGCAGGTCCATCACGTTCGAGGCGCCGAGCAGGCCCGCCTGGTTGAAATAGGCGAGCTTGGGGAACAAGCCGCCATAGGTCCCCAGCTTGCCGTCGCGGGGATCGCGGTCGCCGCTGCCCACAGTGGCCTTCACGCCGGCGCGCGCGCCCCATCCCCCCAGCAGGAAGGCATGGCCGGTATCGGTGGAGAAGCCCCAGGCGATCAGGTCCTGCTGGCCGAAGCTGCCGAATTGCGCCAGCGCTTCCCAGTCCCAGTCCCACCGGCCGTGGCTGCCGAACACACGCCCACCGACCGAATGCCTTCGCTCCACGCCCGTTCCAACGCTGTAGAGGGCCCGGCTGTTCTCGAAGCCGAGGTAGTAGAAATCCACACCCGAATTCGCGATGAACGTCTTCGGAAAGGTTGAGTAGAGACCCCAGAAGCCTTGCGCGTGGTTGGGCTGGTCATCGAAATTGCCGGCCTTCAGTAGTACCGGGCGTGTGGCAAACGCATCCAGCCTCACATCGCCTACATTGCCGCCAAGGCGAGCACCGTCGAAGGAGCGCCTGACGTTGGGCGCGTCGCGCACGGAGATCAGGCGTTGCGAGCCAAATGCCATTTCCTGACGTCCAACGCGCAGGACTGGCAGCTCGGAAGTGGGGGGGCTGTCCGCGGTTGGCAGGCGTATGTTGACAAAAACCTGCTGTATATCCAGCCGGTCTTCATACGGCGGCGTGGCGATTTCCTTGCCGAATGCGAAGTGGTTGCCGAGCTGGACGAACCCACGGACATAGTCGCCAGCGTGCAGGTCGGCATGGAGCAGGATGCGATGCAGCAGGTAGCCGTCCGCGGACGGGCCCGGCACGCCGAAGTTGGGCGCGGAATAGTCTTCGAAGCGCTCCCGGATTTCGCCGCCCAGGCTCAGGTAGGCGCTTGGCGCGCCTACGGGAATGAACTTGATCGGGTCCCAGGGGTCGCTCCGCCTGGCCGGATCCTGCAGGTAGCGGTAGTCCTCGTTGTAGCGGAGGAAGCTGTAGGCCGGGGCCGACCCTTGCGCGCTGCCGTGGCATGGCATGCCAGCCAATGCCAGGGCAAGCGCCAGGGTAGGAACGACGGTGCGTGTCATGTCGCTGACGAATCATGTAGTGACGCCGCGCGTTGAAGCGCCGCCAATCCAGGCCCGCCTTGGGCGCTGCGCCCCATGCTGCATGGCCGCGAGGGCCATGCAGCGCCGGGGATCAACGTGCCGAGTCCAGGACCTCGCCGTTCTTCTGTACGTCCTGTGCCTTCATGTAGCTTTCGATCAGCAGCTGATAGGCCGGGAATATCTTGGTGTAGACCTCAGCCCATTGCTGCGCGTCGTCACGGTGCCAGGTTTGCTGCAGTTCGGACGCTACCGCGGCCGTGTCCATGGGCACCACGCCTGCCTGGACCACGCGCGCCAGCGTGATTTCCTGGGCCATCTTCGAGTACGTGCCCGAGGCGTCCACCACGGCGAACACCTTGTAGCCGTCCGCTACCGCGCTGATCGCCGGGAACGCCATGCAGACGCTGGTGATGGTGCCGGCGATGATCAGCGTCTTGCGCCCTGTCGCCTCGACCGCGGCAACAAAATCGGGATTGTCCCAGGCATTGATTTCACCCTTGCGGGCGACGTACTTGGCGTGCGGGGCATTCTCGTGGATCTCGGGAATCAGCGGACCGTTGGGACCTTGGGGCACCGAAGCGGTCGTGATGACGGGCAGCTTGGATAGCGTCGCCATTTTGGCCAGGGCTGCCGCGCGCAGGCGCAGTTCCGGCATGGGCATGTCGCCGACGGTCTGGAACAGGCCGCTCTGGTGGTCGATCAGCAGCATGGCGGGATCGGCCGGGTCGATGGCGGGGCGCTTGCCATTGAAGTTTGCGGGTTGGCTCATGGTGTTGCTCCTTGTCAGAAGGGCGTACTGCGTGAAGAGGCCCCGCCGTGCCTGGCGCGGCGGGAGGGAAGATCAGGCGGCTGCAGGGACAAGGCGGCCGCTGTTGTAGTCGCTCACGGCCTGCCGGATTTCTTGCTCGGTGTTCATCACGAACGGGCCGTAGCCAACCACGCGCTCGTCGATGGGCCCGCCCGCGAGCAGCAGTACGGTGGCGTCGGTGGAGGCATCCAGCGACACGCTGTCGTCATCTTCTGCCGGGCGGGCAGGTTGCCCCAGAGTTGCACCATCTCCAGGGCGCCACCGTTGCGGGTGAACGCCTCGGAGTGGATACCGAGCACACTTCTCACCTTAATTCCCTTTGGTGCCGTTGCCGAATGCGTGGCGGCGATGGAAGGAGAATAGGTCCGGGGAACATGACCGAGTAGGCGGGGAAGTTTGACCTCAGAGTTCTATTTGGTGAACGATGGCTAAGTCGAAAGTGACGTGAGGGGCATTGACGAAGCGGCTACCGCCGGTGGCAAGTGTGGCGGCGTATGCAGCGACGCGATTTACGTATTCCACCGAGCCGTCGATCACGCCGTACAGCGTCGCCCCAGTTTGCGCCTGGACATTGCGCTGAGTGTGCGGGCGAATAACGTGCGTACGATGGCCGTCCGGCCGCTTAGGTGAATGCGGCCGCTGAAGACAGAGCCCACGGCTGCCACCCGGTAATGCAGATAGTCCACATTTGGAACCCGTGCAGCGGGCTGTCGCGCCTTGCATGCCGCTGACGTATGGCCGGCCGACGCAATGCTCATGGCAAGCCACGACGCCGGTTCGCACAATTGAAAGGCCCACCGGAGCTTTTCATGTCATGCACCCTTTCCCTTGAAGCAGAATGCCTGCGCCTGCGACTGCGGGCCGGCGCGGAACTGGTCTGCCGCGGCGGCAGCCTGTGGCTGACGTTCGAAGCGCGGGACCGGCCGTCCCCGGACATCTTGCTCGCGCCCGGCGAGCGCTATCGGCTGCACGGCGACGCCGAGGTGTTTCTCGCCGCGCTGCACGGCGCCGGCCCCGCGTTGTGCGAGATCGAAGCGCCGCCGCACCCGCGTCGCGCCGGCCGTCCTTGGCTCAGCTGGTTCAGGTGGCTGCAGGGCGCGCGGGTGACCTGACGGTGTGCACGGCTTCCCGGCAAATCCATTCGGCCACGCGCTTGACGTCCTCGCGCGGATGGGCGGAGGCATGGATCAGCCAGTACGCGTTCGGGCTCGGCGGCGCTTGTAGCGCCGTCGGCACGATCACCAGCTGGCCGCCATCGATCAGGGGCCGCACCAGCTCGAGCCGGCCCAGTGCGACGCCCTGTCCCGCCAGCGCCGCGTGGATGACCTGGTCGTATTGATTAAAGCGAAGCATGCCGTGCTGGCTCGCCTGATGGTAGCCGCGCGGCTCGAGCCAACTGCGCCATTGCAGCCACGGACGGGGATCGTCGAATTCCAGCAGCGGCAGTTGGAGCAGCGCATCGACGTGCTGGCCGACCCCGGACACCAGCGATGGATGGGCGACCGGGGCGATGTTCTCGCCGAACAGGCGCACGGCATCGGGCGGCGCCGCGGCGTCGCGGCAATAGCGCACGGCGAGGTCAATGCCCTCGGCACGCAGGTCGCAGATACGGTTGCTGGCGGACAGGCGCACATCCAGATGCGGATGCGTCTTCTGCAGGTTCCCCAGCCGCGGCAGCAGCCACAAGCCGGTCACGCCGATGCTGGCGGTGACCGTGACCGACCGCTGGCCCTCGTTGCGACGCACCTCGGCCACCACGTCCTGCAGCTGCTGCAGCGCGCTGTCGGCGCTGCGAAACAGCCGTTCGCCCTCGGGAGTGAACGCCACGCCGCGATGCTTGCGCACGAACAGCGGCACCTTCAGCTGCTCCTCCAGCGCGTGGATCTGCCGGCTTACCGCCGACTGCGTCAGGCACAGATCGTCCGCCGCCTGCGTAATGCTCATGCGTCGCCCGACGGCGACGAAGCCCTTGAGCAGGTCGAGCGGAAACAGTCGGACGAGCGGGACGGACATGCGATGGCCTCCTGGCAGACACGCGAACCACCATTACAGCACGATCCACGACCCCCTTGCCATGCGCGGCGCGCATGGCAGAACGACCAAATGATCGCTTGAAGCACGGCGCCAGGGCGACTGCAATAGAGCCATCGCGCGCCTGCCGGCGCCATCCTTCGACAAGGGCCGTCATGACTTCCCGCCTGCCGCACTCGTCCGCTACCATCGCCTCGCCGCAGTCCGCCACGCCGTGGTGGCGGGAGCTGTGGGTGCTCGTGCTGGCGGGTGGCCTCCTGATGGGGCTGGCGCTGGGCGTGCGCCATGTGCAGGGGCTGTTCTTGCTGCCGATCATCGCCGAGCGCCGCTGGACCCGCGAGACCTTCGGCTTCGCGATGGCGATGCAGAACTTGACCTGGGGAGTGATGCAGCCCTTCACCGGCATGCTGGCCGACCGGTACGGCTCGTGGAAGGTGATGGCCGGCGGACTGGCCCTGTATGCCGCCGGACTGTACGGGATGACACAGGCGGACACGTCAGCGGCCTTCGTCTGGTCGGCAGGCGTCTGTATCGGCATTGCGCTGTCCGGCACGACCTTCGGCGTGATTTATGGCGCGCTGAGCAGGATGACTGACGCCGCGCAGCGTAGCCGCGCGCTGGGCTTGGCCGGCGCCGTCGGCGGCATCGCGCAGTTTGCGCTGGTGCCGGCCGCCCAGGGGCTGCTGGTCGCATCGGGATGGGCGACCACGCTGCTGATGCTCGCCCTGGCACTGGCAGTGCTGCTGCCGCTTGCGCTGCCATTCCAGGACCGGATCGCCGCCGCGCCTGCGCCGACCGCGGACGAGACGAACATGGCCCGCGGCCAGCCACCGCTGCTGGGCGCGGTGCGCGAGGCCTTCGACCATTCCGGCTTCTGGCTCCTGAACCTTGGCTTTCTTGCCTGCGGCTTCCAGCTCGCCTTCATCGCCAGCCACTTGCCCGCCTATCTGCTGGACCGTGGCATGCGTCCGGCCGACGGCATGGCCGCGCTCGCCATCATCGCGCTCGCCAATGTGGCCGGCATCTACGTGTTCGGCCTGCTGGGCGGTCGCCACAGCAAGAAATACCTGCTCGCCGGCATCTACCTCGCGCGCACCGTGGCGATGGCGGTGTTCCTGCTGCTGCCGCTAAGCACGCCGACTTTGTACTTGTTCTGCGCAGCGATGGGCTTCCTGTGGCTCGGCACCGTGCCGCTGACCAACGGGATCCTCGCACAGGTGTTCGGCGTGCGCTATCTCGCCACGCTGTTCGGCTTCGTGTTCATCGGCCACCAGCTGGGCTCGTTTTTCGGCGTATGGCTGGGCGGGCTGGTGTTCGAGTTGACGCGCTCGTACGACCCGGTCTGGTTCGGCGCCATGGCGCTGGGCGTACTGGCGGCGACGTTGCACTGGCCGATCGACGACCGGCAGATCGTCAGGACCGGCCTCGCGCCGGCGCGGTCATGAGGCCGCGCTGCGGACCGGCGCTCGGCGTATGGCTGTCGGTGCTCAGCCTGGCGGGCCTGTGCGCGGTGGCACTGATGGCGTGGCTCGATCCGGCTCATGCGCAGGCGTGGGTACAGCTGATGGCGCTGTGCCGATAGCAGTGGCCATGCCTCGCGGTTGCGCGCTGCCCGCAGTACCATCGCGCCCGTCGGACGCCTATGCCAACCGTTACCACCCAATGGTCGAGGTGGCAGTGGCATGGCTGAAGAAACAAAGTGGTCGCCAATGATCCACGCTGGTAGCTAAGGAAATACTCGACATTTTCGCTTTGCCGACGCGCTCCGAGCGGAAATCAAGGCAACAGCAAGAACCGCTGCATCATCGCCGTGAGCTTGGCCTCGATCAGATCCCCGTCAAAACGTAAAGGCCCCGGGTCGGTCAGCAGGGTCAGGGTAAGTGTGCCCACAACCATCTGCATGGCGATCCGGACTTCTGTCTCGGAAGCGTCCTGGCCCTGGGCCTTCATCTTCTGCGCGAGGGCCGGCGCGACCACGCTCTGGATGTTGCGATTCAGCCGGCGCATCGGGTTGGCTTCCGGGTCGATCGCGCCGAAGTGGCGCAGCACGGCCTTGAACATGCCCTGGTTCCGTCGGCACATGTCGACGTAGTACCGGACGATGAGGGCGGCGAACTCCGATGCCGTGCCTTGCGCCCAGGCCTCGTCGTCCCGGATGGTCTTGTCCGCCTCGGCCTCCATTTCCACAAAGGCGGCCTCGAGGACCGACGCAATGAAGGCGTCCTTGTCCTTGAAGCGGCCATAGAACGCTCCCGTAGAGGTGCCCGCGGTGCGGATGACATCGCTGATCAGGACCAGATCGAAATTCGCGTGCTGCTGGATAAGGTCCCGTCCGGCCAGGATCATTTTGGCAAGGGTTTCCTCACTGCGTAGCTGGCGAGGAGGGCGCAGCGCCGGCGCCGCTTCTGCAGCCTGGCTGGCGGTGTGCACGGCGCGGGTAGGACGCCTTTTGTGATCTTCTTGGCGCTTTAGGGTGGCAGCCATGGAAACGGCAATCCTGATTCTGGGACAGGTCAGCATTATGCAGCACCGGCCCCACCTCGCCCGGAAGCCGCATCCGCTGGCGCTTCACGGCTGGCCGCGCCCACCTCGACTGCTTCCGTAGGGGAAAGCCCGCATTGAAGCAGGTTCGTCGCCTTTCAATAATAGAACCAGAGTTCTGATTCTTAAAAAGCACCGGGCGCCACGCCGCCCAGCCAATAAAACCAAGCGGGGACACCATGAAAATCACTGCTGCCGTGACACGGGCGCCGTGCGCGCCGTTCGTCCTCGAAGAGGTCGAACTAGACCCTCAAGAGGCAGGGGAAATCCTGGTCAGGATTGTCGGCGCCGGGCTTTGCCATACCGATCTTGTCGCTGCCGAAGGCTTGCTCCCCGTCGCCATGCCGGCCGTGTTCGGGCACGAAGGCGCCGGCGTTGTCGAGATGGTCGGCGCCGGCGTAACCAAGGTGAAGCCCGGGGACCATGTGGCCATCACGTTCTCCTCCTGTGGCCATTGTCCGCAGTGCGATCGCCATGCGCCGGCCTATTGCCATGCGATGGCAGCGCTGAATTTCGTCGGCCAGCGCAGCGATGGCTCCAAATCGATGCGCGACGGCAATGGCGAGATCTCCGGCAGCTTCTTCGGCCAGTCCTCATTCGCGACGCATGCAGTGACGACCGAACGCAACGTGGTGAAGGTGCCGGACGGCGTTCCGCTCGAGATCGCCGGCACCCTTGGCTGCGGCATCCAGACCGGCGCGGGCGCGGTCATGCGCTCGATGGCATGTCATGAAGGCGCATCGCTGGTGGTGCTGGGCGCGGGCGCGGTCGGGCTCAGTGCTGTGATGGGCGCCGTGCTGCAGAAATGCGGGACGGTCATCGTGGTCGAGCCCGACGCCAGCCGGCGCGACCTGGCCTTGTCGCTCGGCGCCACGCATGCAATCGATCCGGGCCAGAGCGCTGACCTGGCTGCCGCGGTGCGCGCCATTGCGCCCCATGGAGTCGACTTTGCGCTGGATACCAGCGGCATCCCGGCGGTCATCGCAGCGGTGCCGAAGCTGCTGGCGCCGCGCGGCACCTTCGGCTTTGTCGGCGTGCCGCCCGCCCATGCGACGAGCCTGGGCCTGCCGGGCACGCTGCGCGAGGTCATGCGCGGCGGCTTCACCTATCGCGGGATCATCGAAGGCGATAGCGATCCCGATGTGTTCATCCCGCAGTTGATGGCCCTGTACCTCGAGGGACGTTTCCCCTTCGACAGGCTGGTCAAGACCTATCCCCTTGCCGAAATCAACCGTGCCGTCGCGGAGCAAAAGCAGGGGCTGTGTGTCAAGCCCGTGCTGCTGCCCTGAGCCCCAACCCCACCATCCAGTTCGATACCATGAACCACACCGATTTCGATCTTCCCGGCGACGTGGCGCAAGTCCTGGTCGATCCCAGCGCCTATGCCGATCCCGCCCGGCTGCACGCGGCCTATACGTGGGCGCGCGAGAACAATCCGCTGGGGCGCGCCGTCAATGACGGTTTCGATCCGTTCTGGGTCGTGACCAAGCACGCCGACGTGACCGCCATCTCGCGCGACCACAATCTCTTCCACAACGGGGACTACTCCGTCGTCTGCCGGCCCAAGGCTTCGATCGACCATGTGATCGCGACCACCGGCCGCCCGAATATCGTCAAGGCGCTGGTCCACGTGGATGGCGACGAACACAAGGGCCTGCGTGCGCTGACGCAGTCGTGGTTCATGCCTAACAGCATCCTGAAGCTGGATGAGCGCATCCGTGGGCTGGCGCGGCAGATCGTTGACAAGCTGCAGCAAAGCGATGGCAACACCATCGATTTCGCCAAGGACATTGCCCTGCATTACCCGCTGCACGTGATCATGGACATCCTCGGCGTGCCGCCGGAGGATGAGCCCCGGATGCTGCTGCTGACCCAGGAGCTATTTGGTGGCGAGGATCCTGAACTCAAGCGCGCCAAGCAGGAAGCAAGCGCGAATGACGGCGCGCTGGCAAAGAACTTGATGGCGGTGGTGGCGGACTTCCGGGACTATTTCGAGAATGTCACCGCCGAGCGGCGGGTCAATCCGCGCAATGACGTGGCAACGCTGCTCGCCAACGCCGTCGTCAACGGCGAGCCGATCAGCGAGGTCAGCCGGCTGGGTTATTACGTCATTATTGCCACGGCGGGCCACGACACCACATCGTCCTCGTCCGCGGTCGCGATGTGGGCGCTGAGCCAGTATCCGGAACTGCTGCCCCGGCTCCAGGCCGACTCGTCGCTGATTCCGCAGTTCATTGACGAAGCGGTGCGCATCGCCTCGCCGGTCCGGCATTTCATGCGGACCGCGACGGCAGACACCGAGATCCGCGGACGAACGATTCGCAAGGGCGACTGGCTGATGCTGTGCTACGGCTCGGCCAATCGGGATGAAGAGGTCTTCGACCGGCCCTTTGACTTCAGCATCGACCGCAAGCCAAACCGCCACCTCGCGTTCGGCTTCGGCGCCCATGTCTGCCTGGGCCAGCATCTGGCCAAGATGGAAATGCGCATCCTGTTCGAGGAAATGATTCCGCGCCTGCGACGCGTGGAAGCGGCGGGCGAGATGGAGATGATCGCTTCCTGCTTCGTCGGCGGACCCAAGCATCTTCCCGTTCGCTGCGTCATGCAGTAGCCATTCCATCGCAGTCTGCAGCAAGGCATCGCGCCATGAATTCCCAAGACACACTCTTTGTACGCATTGCGCAACGCAACCGCGAAACCGACGACATCGTCAGCCTGGAGCTGCGCGACCCGAAGGGGGGCGAGCTGCCACCGTTCGAGGCCGGCGCCCACATCGATGTCCACGTCGCTCCCGGAGTCGTGCGGCAGTATTCGCTTTGCAATGCACCGTCCGAACGCCACCGTTACCTGATCGGCGTCCTGCGGGATCCCGCCTCGCGCGGCGGTTCGATCGCCATCCATGAGCGGCTGGAGGCGGGCGCTGTCATCGAGATCAGCGCGCCCCGGAACCATTTTCCGCTGAAGGCGGGCACCCGCAGCATCCTGATCGCAGGCGGGATCGGTGTTACGCCGATGCTATGCATGGCCGAGGCCTTGCATGTGTCGGGAACCGGCCTTGCCCTGCATTACTGTGCACGCAGCCAGGACAAGGCAGCGTTCCGCAGCCGTATCGAGCAATCCGCCTACAGGCAGCAAGTCGCCTTCCACTACGACGATCAGGGCGATGCGCAGAAGCTGGATCCCGTCATGCTGCTCGCCCAGGCCGGAAGCGATGACGAGATCTACGTCTGCGGCCCCTCCGGCTTTATCGAATGGGTTTGCCGCGCGGCCGAGCAAGCGGGAATTCCGAAGCAGCGGGTGCGATACGAGTACTTCAGCGCCAGGCCGGTCGATACCTCGCATGACGGTGCCTTCGACGTCAGGATCGCCAGCACCGGCCAGGTCTTCCATATTCCCGCGGACCGCTCGATCACTTCGGTGCTGCTCGAAGCTGGCATCGACATCTACACCTCGTGCGAGGAGGGCACGTGCGGGACGTGCGTGACGCGTCTGCTGGAGGGCGAGGCCGATCATCGGGACGTCTTCCTGACTGATGAAGAACACGCTTGTGGCAACCAGTTCACGCCCTGTTGCTCGCGCGCGAAATCTTCGTGGCTTGTCCTCGATCTTTGAAGCGCCAATCCGCTACCCGGCGACGCAGGCTCGGCTTCGGACAGCCGCGTGTCGTCGGTGTGGCCTGTCGAAATCCGTTTGGTTAAAAAGAGGTCCCAATCATCATGGGTGACACCGCTGGATTCAGCATGACCATCGATGGCAAAGCCGCGCCCACGCTGGCCGGATTTGATGTACTCAACCCCGCAACGGAACGCGTCATTGCCGCAGCACCCGACGCGCCCCCCGCACAATTGGACGAGGCCGTTGCCAGCGCGCGCCGCGCCGCGCCGGCCTGGGCCGGCTTGCCGCTGCAGGCGCGCCAGCTATATGTCGTCAGGATCGGTGAGACCATCACCACCAACCTGGAGGAACTGGCGCACCTGTTGACGCGGGAGCAGGGCAAGCCCCTTGCCCAGGCGCGGCAGGAGGTGCAAAAAGCGGCGTTCTGGTGCACCGAGATGGCCAGGCTCGAACTCCCGGTGGAGACGGTCAGCGAGTCTGCCACCGAGCAGGTGTGTGTCCTGCGCGTGCCGCTAGGCGTCGTTGGCGGCATCGTGCCCTGGAACTTTCCGCTGGCGCTGGCGATGTGGAAGGTGGCGCCGGCCTTGCTTACCGGCAATACGATGGTGCTCAAGCCATCGCCATTCACGCCACTGACGACGCTGAAGCTCGGCGAACTGCTGCGCGATGTCCTGCCGGCTGGCGTGCTCAATGTCATCAGTGGCGGCGATGCCCTCGGCCCGTTGATGTCGGCCCACCCGGGCATCGACAAGCTGAGCTTTACGGGCTCTACCCAGACCGGCCGCGCAGTGATGGCCTCCGCTGCGGTCAACCTGAAACGGCTGACACTGGAGCTGGGTGGCAATGACGCCGCCATTGTCCTGCCCGATGCCGATGTCGAGGCCATCGCGCCTGCGATCTTCTGGGGCGCGTTTGCCAACAACGCGCAGTACTGCCTGGCGATCAAGCGGCTGTATATCCATGAGGATGTTTACGACCGGCTGGCGCAGGCGTTGGTCAGGCTGGCGCAGGAGACGCGCGTTGGCCGGGGTGACATGGAAGGCGTTCAGCTTGGCCCGGTGCAGAACCGCCGCCAGTTCGAGCGACTCAAGGCGCTGCTGGAGGATACACGCAGCGCCGGCTACCGCATCCTTGCCGGTGGCGAAGTGGCGGAGGGACGTGGCTATTTCTTCCCTGTCACGCTGGTGGACAACCCGCCGGACAGCGCACGCGTGGTCCGCGAAGAACCATTCGGCCCAATCCTGCCCTTGCTGAAGTTCCGCGACGTGGACGATGCCATCGCGCGCGCGAATGACAGCGAATATGGACTGGGAGGTTCGGTCTGGGGCCGCGACGCGGAGGCCGCCATGCAAGTCGCGTTGCGGCTCAACACCGGTACCGTCTGGGTCAACCAGATTCACACCCTTGGGCCCCACAAGCCCATGGCCGGCCACAAGCAATCGGGCGTGGGCATCGAGAACGGCGTCGAAGGGCTGCTGGAATATACGGTGCCGCGAACGGTTTCGCTGAAGCGATCGCAATAAGAGAAGACTTGCAGAACGACAACATGACGCAGTCTCCAACCTCTGGCGCATCGCCATCGCGTGCGCCCGCCCCCATCCGTCGCTCCCCGTTCTGGCCGCCGGGCCTGCCTGCCGAGGCCAGCATACCTCGCACCAGCCTGGTCTATAACGTCGAGATGGCCGCGCACCGCTACCCGGACAAGACCGCCATCCAGTACTTCGGCAGCGCGATTTCCTATGCCGCGCTGCTCGGGCAGATCGAGCGCATGGCCGGCTACCTGCAGCGCAAATGCGGCGTCGCGCCCGGCGACCGCGTGCTGCTGTACAGCCAGAATTGCCCGCAGTTCATCATCGCCTACTACGCCATCTTGCGTGCCGAAGCCGTGGTGTTACCGGCCAACCCCATGTGGCTGACCGCCGAGCTGGAGCATGTGGCCGCCGACAGCGGCGCGCGCGTGGCCTTTGCCGCGGCCGAGCTCTACGAGCGGCTGGCGCCGCTGCACGGCGACGTGCTGCCGCATGTGGTCGTCCATGACTACGCCGACATGTTGCCCGGCGAGGCGGAATCCGATGGCGAGCCGGCCGTGCCGGCCTGGCTGCGCGCGCGCAGCCCGCTGCCGGGGCAGGCTCCGGCTGGCGGCACCTTGGTGCGCTGGCAGGACGCGGATGCGGCCGGCCTGGTGCCGATGCCCCACGCAGCCGGTTACGACACGCTGTGCATGCTGGCCTACACCTCCGGCACGACGGGCCATCCCAAGGGCTGCATGCATACCCACGGCACGCTGATGAGCGCCGCGGCAGGCTCGCAGATCTGGCGCGGCAACACGCCCGATGCGGTGTTCCTGTCGGTAGCGCCGATGTTCCACTTGCTCGGCATGCAGAACGGCATTCACGCACCGCTCTACCTGGGTGCCACCATCGTATTGCTGCCGAGATGGGATCGCGTGCTGGCAGCCGACCTGATCGAGCGCTACCGGGTCTCGAACTGGGGCGCGGCGCCGGCGATGCTGGTGGATTTCTTTTCCCAGCCGGGTATTCTTGAGCGCGACCTCTCCTGCCTGGCCTTCCTGGGCGGCGGTGGCGCGCCCATGCCCGATGCGGTGGCCAACCTGCTGCAGGAGCGCTTCGGCCTGGTCTATATCGAGGCCTACGGCATGACCGAGACGGCCGCCTTCCTGCTGTCCAACCCACGCCACCAGCCCAAGCGCGAGTGTCTCGGCATCGCCACCTTCGGGGTCGACGCGCGCGTGATTGACCCGCAGAGCGGCGTGGAGCTGCCGCGGGGCGAGCTGGGTGAGATCATCGCCAGCGGCGCCCAGGTGATGCGAGGTTACTGGCGCAATCCGCAGGCCGATGCCGAGAGCTTTATCGAGATCGACAGCAAGCGCTTCCTGCGCACGGGCGACCTTGGCTTCGTCGACGATGACGGCTATTTCTTCATGCGCGACCGCCTCAAGCGCATGATCAACGCATCCGGCTTCAAGATCTGGCCGGCCGAGGTGGAGAACCTGCTCTATGGCCATCCGGCCATCCATGAGGCCTGCGTGATCGCCGCCCGCGACGAGCGGCGCGGCGAGACCGTGAAGGCTGTCATCGTCCTCAAGGCGGGCATGCAGGGGCGCGAGGAGGCCGGCGCCGAACAGATCATGCAGTGGTGCCGCGAGCGCCTGGCCGCCTACAAGGTCCCCCGCGTGGTCGAGTTCGTCGAGGCGCTGCCGAAGTCGGCCATCGGAAAGATCCAGTGGCGCGAACTGCAAGAAGCGCAGAACGAGGCGCCGCGGCATGGTATTTGATCCATCACCCATCCCCTGGCGCGGCATACGGATTTCCAGTCCAGCAAAAGCGCACGCGCAAAATAGTGCGGGAAAAGGACGTTTTTCTGTCGGGAGGCGTTACAAGCGGCGAGAATGATTCACATGGAGAGCGACCCTGGCGCAGGCATGCTCTTCGGAACCCAGGACGAAGCGATTGCGCTGGGATGGAGAGAGGCGTGTCGATCTCTTGGTTCACGTCGGTGACGGGCAAATACGGATGCGTAATCCCTTCGGGAATGATCCCGCAATGTGAAGGGCATGACACCATGCCGGCGCCTTGGCCTCGAGCAGCCCTGCAGGGCTGGATTGCTTATCCCAGCGCCCCACCAAGGGGCGTCAAGTCGACTCGCAATTCTCCAGCCAGGCGAACTCGCTCGCGTCGGTCAGCACCGCTCGTGGAATGCGACTTTTACCTACGGCGCAACGGCCCGCCATTTACTACGCTGCTAGCGTATGTCCCCCTCACCAGGAGTGCCAAAATGGCTGCGCGCTCTATCGCCTCGCTGTCCATCAGCTTCGGGCTTGTCTCTATCCCTGTGAAGGTCTTCTCCGCCACGGAGAGCACGTCCGCTGTGGGTTTCAACCTGCTCCATAAGGGGTGTGGTTCACGACTGCGACAACAATACATTTGCCAGAGGGAAGGGGTGGTAGTCGACCGTTCAGAGATGGTCAAGGGCTACGAGTTTGAAAAGGACAAATACGTTGTCTTCACTCCGGATGAGCTCAAGGCGCTGGAGGAGGCGGCTCAACAGACCATCGACATCGTTGCCTTCATGCCCGTGAAGGCCATCGACCCAATCTACTACGACAAGGCCTACTACCTGGGACCTGACAAGCGCGGCGCAAAGCCATACAGCCTGCTTTCGGAGGCGATGCGAGCCACGGACAAATGTGCGCTCGCAAAATGGTCGTGGAAGGGCAAGCAATATATGGTGCAAATACGGGTCGGCGACGACGGGCTCATCCTCCAGCAGCTGCTCTACGCAGACGAGGTTCGCTCGATGGCGGATCTGCACGTGGAGACTGTCGATGTGTCCAAGGCAGAGCTTTCCCTGGCGGAGCAGCTCATCGACCAGAACTCGGTCGATGGTTATGACCCGACGGAGTACACAGACGAAGAAAAGCAGCGAATCCTGGCCCAGATAGACAAGAAGATAGAGGGCAAGGCCATCACAGTTTCCCCCGAGACTGCGGCGGCTGAGGGTGGCGCAGAAGTCATCGATTTGATGGATGCTCTCAGGAAGAGTATTGGGGCGCCAAAGTCTGCTGCCGCCGCGGCGAAAGCCGGGAAAGGCGCCAAGGCGCCGGCGCGCCGTGCAGCGAAACGTGCCGAAACGCCGACAACCGCGACAATCCCGACTAAGCGAGCCAAGAAGCAGGCCTGATGCGTTCTTACACGATGCGCGACGTCATGGAAATCGTCGGCATACCGCGCCCCGCAGTCATGTCGCTCGTCGCAGCCGGAGTGGTTGCGCCAAGCCGAGGCGAACGGGGCGAGTATCGCTTCAGCTTTCGAGATCTCGTCGTGCTGCGCACGGCCAATGCGCTGCGGCTTTCCAACATCTCTTCCGGGCGCATCCGCAGGTCGATGCTTCGCACGAAGTCGCTGTCGCGTGACCGTCATCCGTCCGCCACGTCCTTGCGTGCGGAGGGCAATGACGTCATCGCCAGTGCCAATGGCGCTGAGTGGAATGCTGACTCTGGGCAAATGCGCTTCGATCTGACGCGGTACGCCGACAACACCGTCGTAGTGCCGCATGTGGGGGCGGTCAGTGACGACGCACGGCGTTCATACGAGCTAGGGAAGGAATACGAGCGCCAACGCCTGGATGACGAAGCAGAAGCAGCCTATCGGCAAGCGGTGGAGTGGGATCCCTGCTTGTATGAAGCGTGGGTCAACCTTAGCGCGTTGCTGTGTGACCGAGGGAGTTGCACAAAGGCGTTGAAGGTCCTTGCTGAGGCGCGCAGGCGCTTCCCGACGAGCACCGAGTTGCTGTTTAACCAAGCCCTTGCGTTTGAGGATACCGGGGATTTCCGGGATGCGTTGAGAGCCTACCAGCAATGCCTGGACCTTGAGCCTGACAACGCGGACGCGCATTTCAACATCGGGAGGTTGTATGACAGCGCCGGTCGAATCAAGGACGCGCTGCGGCACTACAACCAGTATCGCATGCTGACTCGCTGATCCGGTGCTCTTCCGGCATGAAGACCAACGCCGACCTGAAGCGCTACGAGAAAAAGCGCGATTTCGCCATCACGCCTGAACCGTCAGGGCGCGCCACGAATGCCCGCAAAGCCAGGAGCAAGCTGTCCTTCGTGATTCAAAAGCACTGGGCACGGCGACTGCATTACGATTTTCGCCTTGAGCTTGATGGTGTGCTCTTGAGTTGGGCGGTGCCAAAGGGGCCGAGCTACGATCCCAAGGAGAAGCGAATCGCTGTGCATGTCGAGGACCATCCCCTGGAGTATGCCAACTTCGAAGGAGATATCCCACGGGGACAGTACGGCGCCGGCTCAGTCATCGTTTGGGACCGGGGTACCTGGGATCCGGTGGGCGACCCGCGTAAAGGCATGGCGGAGGGAAAGATCCTGTTCGACCTTCACGGGGTAAAACTGGAAGGGCGGTGGGAGTTGGTGCGCATCGCAAAGCCCGGTGACAAGTCAGAGCAATGGATCCTGTTTAAGAAGCCCGACGCATGGGCACGGCCCCTAGCCGAGTTCGATGTCCTGACGGCGCTCCCAGACAGCGTCACGTCAACACCGCAAACAAGCCAGGATGAATCCTTACCCGACGAGGATCTCGCTTCCGCGAGCTTGTCGATAGATCGCGCACCGAGGGCATCATTGCCCGCGAAGCTCGCGCCACAGCTCGCGTCCCTTTCTCCAACGGTTCCAACGGGAGAAGGGTGGATCATTGAGACGAAGTTCGATGGATATCGCTTGCTGGCGCGCATAGCAAATGGCACCGTAAGGCTGTTCACCCGGGCAGGGCACGACTGGACCGCAAAGTTTCCCTCTCTTGCTTCTGAGCTGGAATCACTGGATGCGGATGAAGCCTGGATAGATGGTGAGATAGTCGTCCTTCGCAACGATGTGCCCGATTTCAATGCATTGCAAAGCGCGATTGCTGCACGTCAAGACGATGAAATCGTGTACTTCGCGTTTGATGTTCCCTACCTGAACGGGCGGGACTTGCGGGCATTCCGCCTTTCCCAACGGAAAGAACTCCTCGCGGGAATCCTGGGGAGCGCTTCGGAACGAGTCCGGCTCAGCGAAGCTTTCGATGCGCCACCAGCCAAGCTCTTCAAGGCGGCATGCGGCCTCGGATTGGAAGGCTTGATGTTCAAGCGGGCGGATGCACCATACGTTTCCGCCAGGACGCCGACATGGCTCAAAGCCAAATGCAAGCTTCGGCAGGAGTTTGTCGTCGGTGGCTTCTCCCTTCGCACCGGGTCGAGGCAAGAGGTAGGGAGGTTGTACCTTGGCGTGTATGAGGATGGTGCGCTGCGCTATACCGGCGGTGTCGGTACGGGGTGGGACAGCTCGACCGCGGCAGCTCTCATGCGAAAGCTTGTGTCGTTGGAAATCGAATCCATGCCCTTCGATCAGTACACAAAGGCCCGGCGCTGGGGCAGGGGCGGTTCCGAAACGGCTCGGTGGGTGAAGCCGTCGCTTGTTGCTGAGGTGGAGTTTTCCGAATGGACAGCTGAAGGACATGTGCGCCATGCCATTTTCAAGGGGCTGCGTTCGGATCTCCAAGCTAAGTCCGTGCGAAAGGAGGCCATACGGGCGTCCGTCGCGCCCCAGGGCGTGTCGAGCGTGAAGGTGACGAACCCTGACAGGGTCATTGACCCGACGACAGGCATCACCAAGCTGGATCTGGTTCGCTACTACGAAAGCGTGGCGAGCCTGATGCTTCCGCACCTGAAGGACAGGCCGCTGTCACTTGTGCGGGCGCCTGAAGGCATTGCCGGTACCATGTTTTTCCAGAAGCATACCGAGACATCGATACCAGGATTGACGGAACTGCCGAGGGGCCGCTGGCCAGGCCACGCGCCCTTGCTTGTGGCCAACTCTGTCGAGGCAATCGTCGCGGCGGCCCAAATGAATGTCGTAGAGTTCCATACGTGGAATTCAATAGAGCGTCGCATCGATACACCCGACCGCTTCATTCTCGATCTTGACCCCGGCGAAGGACTTGAGTGGTCGAAGCTGCAGGAGGGAGCGCTACTCGTGAGGACACTTCTCGACGAAGTGGGCCTGCGATCCTGGTTGAAGACAAGCGGCGGCAAAGGCCTGCATGTCGTTGTTCCACTTAGCGGGAGACAGAACTACGAGGTCGTAAAGGACTTTTCGCGCGCCGCCGTGCAGCATCTGGCCGCGACGCTACCGCAGCGCTTCATCGCGAAGTCCGGGCCGCCCAACCGGAAAGGCAAGATATTCGTGGACTACCTGAGAAACGGCCATGGGCAGACAACAGCAGCAGCGTTCTCAGCGCGCGCCAGGCCGGGTATGGGCGTCTCGATGCCGGTCTCCTGGGACGACCTTCCGAAGCTGAAGAGCGGTGCTCACTGGACCATCAGAGACGCGCGTGAATACCTCAGCTTTCAGCGCGCAGACCCTTGGGCGGATTATTGGACAACGCGTCAAACGTTGTCCGCCGCGATAAAGAGACTTTGTTAGAACGACTACCTGGCTTGCTGGTTCAGCAGGGCGAAGCCGAGTGACTGAAACTGGTAGATATCGCTGAAGCCTGCTCCACCGGGGGATTGCGCACGCCGGCAGATGCGAACGACTTCAGAGCCGATTTTTGGGCCATGGCAATGGGAGGCGCCAGCGATCGAAAAATGGCCAGCAGCGGGCGGCCTGCGCTTGGCAGCAGTTGGGTCGGCGCCCCAGAGCCTGCTGGGGCAAGCCTGAGCCGCTGGGAAATCAGAGGGAGTGTCGGTAGCCCAGGCGCTTCGAAACGGCCTCCACACATCCGTGCAAGGCTCTGGCAACCGGGCCGTCCCAATCTGTGTCGAGGGTACCAGTCGGCCCCATGATCGTGATGGCCAAGGCGATATTGCCGGAATAATCGAACACCGGCGCTGAGAAAGCGACGATACCAGGCGTCGGATGGTTGACGCTTCGAGACATCCCGCGCGTGCGCGTCTCCTCGATCATGCCCTCCACCACCTTTGCGTCGAGCGGATGCGCGATGTCGGGGCCGAGGCGTATGCGATCGTCCAACAACAGCTTCTCGGTGAACTTGGGCGACAGGAACGCCGAGAAGACCCGGCCCGTCGCCGTATTGGCGAGCGACATGACTGTCCCGGTGCGGATGTTCGTATGGATGGGATATGTCGCATCGATCAGGCGCACGATGACCGGCCCCAGGTTTCCCCATACGGCAAGCGCGACGGCGTGCGAGGTTTCTTCAGACAGCGATTCCGCAAACGGTGTGGCCTCGCGGATCGGGTTCAGCGTCTGCAGGCTTGTCAGTCCCAACTGGATAGCCATGGGCCCCAGCAGGTAGTGGCCCGTGACCGGGTCCTGGGCGACCAGGCCAATCTTTCCAAAGCTGACCAGGTAAGGGTGGATTTTCCCTGACGGCATATTGGCCGCCTTCACCAGGTCGCGAAGCGCCATCGGTCTGGCCTCGGATGCCAGCACCTTGAGAATTTCCCCCCCGACTTCAATCGACTGTATGCCACGGCGCTCGCGCTCAGGCACCGGCTCGGTGTGATCCACGTACGTTCCTGCGAAGAGATGGATGATGCCGTGAGTGTAGCACTAGATATTATCTAACGCTATTGCGTAGGGTTAACGAGTAGATCATTTCAAGCGCGCTAGTTCTAATCTAGCGACATTGACGGGGTTGTGCGGCGTTGCTCGCCCCGGCGTTCTTGAAGGGAGAACTCGATGTCTACAACGTATGAGGAAAAATGTGATGTCCTGATCATTGGATCAGGCGTCGCCGGCATGTCGGCGGCCATTACTGCTGCCAGCCGTGGTTTGAGGGTGATCGTGGCCGAGAAGGCCAGCTACTACGGCGGGACGACCGCGCGCTCCGGCGGATGGCTATGGATTCCGAACACCCATCTGGCCAGGGCGTATGGCCATCATGAGCTGCCCGACCAGGCGCTCGCCTATATCCGGAACCAGGCCGGCGCGGGATTCGACGAAGCGCGCGTGCGCGCCTTCCTCGCGCACGGGCCGAAAGCCATCGAGTTCTTTATGTCGAACACCGCGGTCCAGTTCGACATGCCGCTGACCTTCCCCGACTACCATGCGGAGGCCCCCGGTGCCGCGCAAGGCGGGCGCTCGATGGTGACGCGGCCCTACGACGCTCGCGAGCTGGGCCCGCTGCTCAAGACGCTGGGACCGGTATTGCCGGAACTGACCGTGTTCGGCGTCACGATCGGCTCGGGCAAGGAGATCGTCCACTTCATGCGTGTCACGCGGTCGCTGGCATCCGCCTGGTATGTCACCAAACGCCTGGCGAAACATTTCCTCGAGGTGCGCAAGTATGGGCGCGGGATGACGCTGACCAACGGTAACGCGCTGGCCGCGCGTCTGGCAAAATCCGCAGCTGATCTGTCGATTCCGGTCTGGCTCTCTGCCCCGGCCATCCAGCTACTGCAGGATGGTGATCGGATCACGGGGGCGGTGGTGGAGCGCGACGGCAAAAAGGTCGCTGTGAAGGCGCGCCACGGCGTCGTCCTGGCCAGCGGCGGATTCCCGCACAACCTCGAGCGCCGCAAGCAGACCTACCCGCATGTCAAGGCCGGGCATGGTCACTATTCGCCCACACCGCAAACGAACGTGGGCGATGGCGTCCGCATGGCCGAGGCAGTAGGCGGTGTCTTCGACCAGAGCCTGTCGAATGCCGCCGCCTGGACGCCCATGTCGCTGGTGCCGCGCAAGGATGGCTCGACGGGCATCATGCCCCACTTCATCGACCGGGCCAAACCGGGCGTGATCGCCGTCAGCCTGGACGGGCGCCGCTTTGCCAACGAGGCCAACTCGTACCACGACCTCGTGCAGGCGATGATCGCCGCCTCGAAGGGGAAGTCGGAAACCGCCTGCTGGCTGGTCGCCGACCATGCAGCGCTGCGGCGATATGGCCTCGGCTTCGTCAAGCCCTTCCCGATGCCACTCTGCAACCACCTGCGCAACGGCTACCTGAAGCGGGGCAAGACCGCTGCCGACCTGGCCCGGCAGCTCGGCATCGATGCGCCGACGCTGGAGAACACCATCCGGCAGTACAACGAGACCGCGCAGCACGGACATGATCCCGAGTTCGGGCGCGGCAGCAAGGCCTACAACCGTTACCAGGGCGATGCCCTGCACAGCCCCAACCCGTGCGTCGCGCCGCTGCGCACCGGGCCGTTCTATGCCCTCAAGCTCGTGCCGGGTGATCTGGGCTCCTTTATGGGGATCAGGACCAACGAGCACGCCCAGGTGATCAATGCCCACGGGATGCCGATCCCCGGCCTGTATGCCGCCGGCAATGACGCCGCCAGCATTATGGGCGGCGAGTACAGCGGGGCGGGGATTACGCTCGGCCCGGGCCTGACCTTCGGATACGTGGCAGGCAACCACATCGCCGACCAGACAAGGGTTTCGCCTCTGCAGCGCCTTGCGTCGCCGGCGCGACAGGCACTGGCAACGATGGACTGACGGCCGGAACCGGCTCAGTCGTCAGGCGGCCGCGCTGCGCGCGCTGTCGCCGTGGCAGCTTCTTTCTCTTCTCTCGCAACACACCATGATGATTCCCAATCTGCTGACCGGGAAGGTCGCGTTTATTACCGGCGCAGGGCAGGGCAATGGCCGCGCCATTGCCATTGGCCTGGCCGAAGCCGGCGCGCTTGTTGTCGTCACCGACATGAACGAGGCCAATGCCCGGCAGACGGCCGACATGATCAACGCCCGAGGCCACGCGGCACGGTCCTGCTCGCTGGATGTGACCGACGCCGGCCAATGCCACGCCGTTGCCGGGGAGGTCGAAGCCAGTGTCGGCCCCGTCGATGTGCTGGTGAACAACGCCGGCATTCTCATCCGCGAGGGCATCGACAGCCCCAATGCCCGACATAACTTGCAGCAGGTCATGAAGGTCAACCATGAAGGCACTTTCAATGTCTGCCACGCCTGGCTGCCCGCCATGCGCCGGACCAGGGGCGCCATAGTCAATGTCGCCTCCATCGCGTCCTTCTCGGGCCAGCCCAACACGCTCGGCTATTCCGCATCCAAGGGTGCCGTGAAGATGCTGACCCAGTCGCTTGCCGCCGATCTGGCGCGCGACGGCATCCGCGTCAATGCCATCGCGCCGGGCGTCATCGAAACACCGATGACCGTATCGACGCGCTCCGATCCGGCGAAGCTGGAACGATTCATGGCCCGCATTCCGATGAACCGGGTTGGCAAACCGGAGGAACTGGTCGGAGCGGTGCTGTTCCTCGCGTCGTCGATGTCGACATACGTGACCGGCGTGATCTTGCCCGTAGACGGCGGTTACCTGGCTGCCTGAAATGCATAAAGGATGCAAGCGCAAACAGCGCTTGCCCACTATCAAGGAGACAACCAATGAAGCAGGTATCCCGTACCGTCGATGTGCAGTCATTCATCGACGCCGAACGCTTTTCCCCCTGTCAATGGCTGGTTCTTATTTTCTGCTTCCTGGTCGTAGCGGCCGATGGCTATGACACCGCCGCGATCGGCTTCATCGCACCATCCCTCGTCCACGACTGGGGCATCGCCCGCGGCGAACTGGGTGTGGTCATGAGTGCGGCACTCGTCGGCCTCAGTCTGGGCGCCATTTTCGCGGGCCCTGTCGCAGATCGCATCGGCCGGAAGGCAGTGCTGGTGGTGGCGGTGACGTGCTTTGGCGCGTGGACGCTGGTAGCGGCGCATGCGCAGACCATTACCGCACTGACGGTGCTACGTTTTCTGACGGGGCTCGGCCTTGGTGCAGCGATGCCGACGACCATCACCCTGATGTCGGAGTACGCACCAGCGCGGCTTCGCGCCTTTACCGTGAACGCCATGTACTGTGGATTCTCGGGCGGGCTAGTGGCGGGCGGCGCGGCGTCAGCGTGGTTGATTCCCCATTTCGGCTGGCGCAGCGTCCTGACGGCCGGCGGCATCGGGCCCCTGGCGCTTGCCGTGCTGCTTTTTGTCTTGCTTCCTGAGTCGCCCCAGTTCCTTGCGGTGCGCTCCGGCACCCGCAAGCAGATAGCACGAATCCTGAAGCGCATTGCGCCGCAACAGCGGCTGGATGACTGCACGTTCGTCGCACCAATGGCGCTACCCGGGTCGAAGCGAAAAAGCTCTGCACTGGCACTCGTCCTGTCGGAAGGATATCGGCGCCGCACGCTATTGCTTTGGTTGTCGTGCTTCATGGGGTTGGTGATCTACTACCTCATGACGAACTGGATGCCGACGCTGTTCCGCGAAGCAGGATTCAGTATCGAGCACGGTGCCTTGCTGGCCTCGCTGTTTCCCCTTGGCGGTCTGCTCGGCAACCTGGTCGCCGGTTGGCTGATGGATCGCTTCGACGCCAATCGCACCATTGTCTTTGCGTACTTGCTGGCAGGCGTTCTCGTCGTCGCAGTCGGGCGCTGCGTCGACCATCCGGGATTCCTTGGGGTATCGCTATTCCTGTGCGGAACCCTTGTCACCAGCGCCGCGACGTCAATGTCCACCTATGCCGCGAGCCTTTATCCGACCGAGGCGCGTAATACCGGCGTCGCATGGATGCAAGGGATCGGGCGGATCGGCGGTGTCACCGGCTCATTCATTGGCGCCGCGCTATTGGGCTTTGGCTGGAACTTCGGCGATGTATTCGGCTTGCTGGCGGTGCCGGCGCTGGCCGCGGCCTGTGCCGTCTTCCTGATCGCGAATCCGCAGCATGACTATCGGGTCAGCAGGGCGGCGGAGTGACGTATCGACATGCGCAGTCAACGTAGCGGGGCATGAGGGAGAATGCGCCAATGACTGCGCCGCCGGGCAGACTTCGTGAAAATGGGGCCACGTCCGGCGCCCTTGGGATAGCCGCGGCCCTGAGCATGGCGTCGATGCGCGCCTGCGATGCCCTCCTTCCCGCGCTGTCGTCGGACTTCGCCGTACCTGTCGGCGTAGCAGCACAGTCCGTATCTGCCTTTGTGTTGGCCTATGGTTTCCTGCAACTCTTATATGGGCCGCTGGGCGACCGCTTTGGGAGGCTTCGTGTCATATCGGCAGCGCTGGCGGCTTGCTCGATGGCGAACGTCATGGCGGCAATGGCTCCGTCCATGACGTTCCTTGCACTGGCGCGCGGCCTATCGGGTGCCGCGGCGGCAGGCATCATTCCCTTGAGCATGGCAAGAATTGGCGATACGGTGCCGATCGAGAAGCGCCAGCAGGCGCTTGCTCGCTTCATGTTTGCGACGGTCGGTGGGCTGATCGGCGGTCAGTGGCTATCCGGATTCCTCGCCGATGTGCTCAACTGGCGAGTTGTCTTTTGCGTGCTCGCAACGGCTTTTGGCGTGGCTGCCTTTCTGGTGCGAGCGCAGGCATCATGCGCCGCGCCGGACTTTAGCAGCAGTCAGGGTTTTGCCAATCAAGTCAGGGCCGTCCTCAGTGAGCGATGGGCGCGGCTGATCCTGCTGGTTACTGCGATAGAAGGCCTGTTCACCCTCGCGGGGTTTGCCTTTGTGCCGGCCTATCTGCACAGGCGTTTCGGCATTGGTATCGGTGCGGCAGGGGCTGTGATGGCGATGTACGGAGGGGGCGGCCTGGCTTACGTGACCCTGTCCAGCGTATTGATCAGGCGCTTTTCTCCTGGCAGTCTCGCAAGACTCGGTGGCGCTTTACTTGGAGCGGCATTCGCAATCGTCGCTGGCGGGTCGCGCTGGGAATGGAGCGTGCTGGGATGCTTCCTTGGCGGACTTGGCTTTTACATGCTTCACAACACCTTGCAGACCGAGGCAACGCAGATGGCGCCACAGGCAAGAGGCACCGCGGTGGGACTATTTGCGGCGAGTCTGTTCTTCGGTCAGGCCCTTGGGATGGAGTTGGCAGCGGTAATGATCGACGCCTTCGGAGAGACGTCGTTGTTCTGTTCCGCTGCCGTGGCACTTCCACTTGTTGGCATTGCCTTTGGCAACTTGGTCAATCGCAAGGGTTGCTAGCCCGGCCGGTCAGGTAAGCATTTGGACCCGCTTGCATAGAGCGGCCCCGGCTGATTCGATACGGACGACTGACACGTTGGCTGTCGGTATGTGACGGCCACGGCCGGCGGGAAGCGTGAAGTCAGGTCAATCCCATTCCGATGTGGCGTTACCCAGAAGAGAATTGGTGGTCTTCATTAGCGAAACGATCCTCAACACCACGTCCCGTCCGCCTCCCCATAAAGCTTATCGACAATGCGGCTTATAAGTCTTGTGGAGGCTTATCCTGGGTGGATTGCCCGGCAAACTCCCCCGCAGCCTCCAGCAGCCAGTCGCGTAGCCGTTGCATCGCGTCGCTCATCGGCCGCGTGTCGGGCGAAACCAGGTAGTAGGCGCTCGTGGCCCGCAGCGCGCGGGCGACGGGTATCACCAGCTGCCGGCTCGCGAGGTATTCCTCGACGAGGAAACGCGGCACGAGGCCAATGCCGAGCCCGGCGCGCGCGGCGGCGATGACCATGCTGTGGTGGTCGTAGCGCGCGCCGCGCATCGCGTTGACGTCGTCGATGCCGGCAGCCTCCATCCACTGCTTCCAGCCGAAACTGCGCGTGGCGAGGTGCAGCAGCGGCGCACGCGCGATGTCATGCGCGCCGATCCGCTTCCTGCCGCTGAAGAAGTCCGGATGGCAGATGGCCACCGATTCCTCGCCGAACAGCGGGTCCGCGCGCGCACCGGGATAGACCGCCTCGCCGAAGTGGATCGCCGCGTCGTAGGGCGTGCCGTCAAACAGGAACACGTCCGACTGCGCGCTAATGTTGATGACCACCTTGGGGTGGCGCGCGTAGAAATCCGGCAGCCGCGGGATCAGCCACTCGACGGCCAGCGTCGGCACGCAGGCCAGTTCGACGGTGCCGCCCGCGCCCTCGTGCGCCATGATGTCCAGCGTGTCGCGCTGCAGCTTGCGCAGCATCTCGCGCACCTGGCCGCTATAGAGCGCGCCGGCCGCCGTCAGCGTGATGCGCTGATTGGCGCGGTGAAAGAGCTGCACCCCGAGCAGGCTTTCCAGCGACGCGATCTGGCGCGACACCGCGCTTTCGGTGATGAACAGGTCCGCTGCCGCGCGGCGCAGATTCAGGTGCAGCGCGGCGGACTCGAAGGCGCGCAGGCTGGAGAGGCTCGGAAGGCGTTGCCGCATGGGGGAGGCGGAGTTGATGACTAAAAGTCATCATCCTATACCGAAATCTCGCTTGAAAGCCTCGACTTGATGAGAAATGATGCGACCTTGTCCCGCCGCCCCCTCGCGGTGCATGCCCACAACGAACAACAACCAGAAGATAGGTAGACAACATGAAGCGCTTGTTCAGCGTCCTCGCCGCCAGCGGCCTCGCATTCGGCATGACGATTCCCGGCATCGCCGGCGCCCAGGAGTTCCCGACCAAGCCGGTGCGCATCATCGTGCCGTATCCGCCGGGCGGCACCACCGATATGGTGGCGCGTCTGATCGGCGAGCAACTCACCGCGCAATGGAAGCAGTCGGTGATCGTTGACAACCGGCCCGGCGCCGGCGGTATCGTTGGCACCGGCACGGCCGCCAAGTCCACGGCGGACGGCTACACCCTGCTGATGGGCTCGGTGGGCGAATTCGGCATCAACCCCACGCTGTACAAGAAGCTGCCCTATGACGCGGCGGCCGACTTCGTGCCCGTCACGATGGTCGCGCGGGTACCCAACGTGGTCGTGCTGTCGCCCGCCTTCGCGGAGCGCGCCCGGGTGCAGACGCTGGCCGAGTTCATCGCCTACCTGAAAGCCAACCCGAAGCGCGTGAACATGGCTTCGGCCGGCAATGGCACCTCCACGCACCTTGCGGGCGAAATGTTCCAGCGCATGACGTCCACCGAGATGAGCCATGTGGCCTACAAGGGCAGCAGCCCGGCCATCGCCGACCTGATGGGCGGCAGCGTCGATGTGATGTTCGACAACCTGCCGGCATCGCTGCCGTTCATCCGCTCGGGCAAGCTCAAGCCATTGGCGGTGACCACGCCGGCCCGCTCGTCGGCTCTGCCCAATGTACCGACGGTCGCCGCCGCAGGCCCGGTGCCGGGTTTCGATGCGAGCCCGTGGTTCGGCCTGCTCGCGCCACGCGGCACACCCGCCGCGGTGGCGCAGAAGATCAGCCAGGACCTCACACGCGTGCTCGGCGAACCCGCCGTGCAGGCCAAGATGCGCGACCTCGGTGCGGAGCCCGCGCCGAGCACGCCCGAGGCCTTCGCCGACGTGCTGAAGAAGGACCGTCAGAAGTGGGGCGAGATCGTCCGCCTGTCCGGTGCCTCGGTGGACTGAAGGCCGCCACAATTTTCCCATTTGTTTCCAGGTTGCATCCCATCATGAGCTCCAACGTCACCCGTCTCGTTTCCATCGACCTCGGCACAGAGGCCGCCGAGCGCCTCACGCATCTGGTCGCGACGCCCACCCGGCTGCCTGCCGGCGAGCCCGGCCGCCCCGCGCGCGCCGAGATTGCCCATGCGCTGAACCTGGTGCTGTTTTCCGGCATCCTCGAGCGCGTGCCGACCGGAAAGGCCTATACCGAAGACGTGGCTGCCGCCGGCGGCAAGGTGCACTTCGACCATGGCGCGCTTCGCACCGTACGCTGGCAGGACAACGGTGCACTGCCTGCCGGCGAGGCCGCCTTCACGCGTATCCTGCGCCCGCTCGGCTACCGGCTCAACGGTACCTATCCACTTGACCGTATCGGCATGACGGGCCGCTCCTATGCGCATGAAGATGCTCCGGAGGAGATCGCACAGTTCTTCGTCAGCGAGTTCCACCCGGAGCGCTACAGCGAGGGCTTCCGGCAGGCCGTCAGTCGCGTGACCGGCACCTCTGCCGATCCGCTGACGCCCAGAGCGCAGGCGCTGCTGTGGGAACTCGAACGTGACGGCGCGCTGCCGCTGGATGACGCGGGGGAGCTGATCGGCGTGCTCGCACGCTGTTTCGAGCGCCAGCACGCGACGCCGCGGCTGGAAGACTATGAGCGCCTGCTGGCCGAGTCGGCCGAGATGGCGTGGCTCTCCACCGAAGGCAACGCGTTCAACCATGCCACCGACCGCGTCGAAGATGTGTTCGCGCTCGCCGATCAGCAGAAGCGCATTGGCCGCCCGATGAAGGAGAAGGTCGAGGTTTCACAGAGCGGTCGCGTGCGCCAGACTGCGTTCCGCGCCGATCCCGTGCGGCGCGCGTTCGTCGGCGCGGACGGCGCCGAGGTCGTGCGCGAGGTGCCGGGCTCGTTCTACGAGTTCATCACGCGCGACCGCTATGTGGACGAGGCGCAGGCCGTCACGCGCACCGACCTGGGCTTCGACGCGGGCAACGCGCAGGGCATCTTCAAGATGACCGCCGCGGCCTGCTAAAGACGAGCGCGCCATGACAGTCCACTATCCATTCGTTTTCGCACTGCGCGAGCCGGAGGGCTCGCCGATCCGGGAGCTGTTCAAGTACCTGTCCGACCCACAGATGATCTCGTTCGCGGGCGGCTATCCGTCCGCCGCACTGTTCGATGCGGAGGGTATCGGCGCCGCGTCCGCACAGGCGCTGCGCGAACGTCCCGCCGAGTGCCTGCAGTACGGCGCGACGGAGGGGACGCCCTCGCTGCGCCGCGCGCTGGCGGCGCTGATGGCCGGGCGCGGAGCTGTCGTGGCGCAGGATGAGTTGCTCGTCACCAGCGGCTCGCAACAAGGTTTCGACTTTCTCGTGCGAGCGTTGGTCGAGCCCGGCAGCATGGTGCTGGTCGAAGAGCCAACCTATTCGGCGACGCTGCAGGCGCTGCGGCTGGCCGGGGCCGATGTGCGCGGCGTGCCGTCCGATCATGACGGCATGGACGTGGACGCCCTGGAGGCCATGCTCGCCGACCCGTCGGTGCGTCCGCGCCTGATCTACACGGTGCCGACTTTCGCCAACCCGACCGGCGCGACGCTGTCGCCCGCGCGCCGCTTGCGGCTGCTGGAACTGGTGGCGCGGCATCGCGTGGTGCTGGTCGAGGACGATCCCTACGGCGCGCTGAGCTTCGACGGCGCGCCGCCGCCCTCGCTGCTCGCCCTGTGCACACAGGTGCCCGACGCGCGCCCATGGCTCGTGCATCTGGCGAGCCTGTCGAAGACGCTGACACCCGGGCTGCGGCTCGGCTGGATGGTAGCGGCGCCGGAGATCGTGCGCCGTGCGGTCATTGCCAAGCAGGTGTCGGACCTGTGCACGCCGCCGTGGATCCAGCTGACCGCCGCGTACTATCTGGAGGCAGGCGGGCTGCCCGCGCAGGTCGCGCGCGAGGTGGCCGTCTATCGCGACAAGCGCGACCGGTTGGCGCGGGCGCTGCGTGAGGTGTTCGGCGCGCGCATCCGGTTTGCCGAGCCGGGGGGAGGCATGTTCCTGTGGGCGTCCATCGACGGCATTGATGACGCGGCCACGCTGCTGCCGCTCGCGATTGCCGAGAAGGTGCTGTTCGTCCCGGGCGCCGGATTCTATGCCGAGCGGCGCGCACGGCCCACATTCCGGCTGTCGTTCGCTGGCGCCGACCCCGCGCAGATTGGCGATGGCGTGTCACGGCTCGCTCATGCAGTGGCGCGGGTCGGTTGACGGCGAATATGCGGTAAACGGACAAACGCACGCGATTTCACTCGCTGTCTGATACTTGTCCGGTCTCTATGGTGCAAGGCGGAGCGCTTCTCACTCCGCTGACTCTCCATTTGCTCCCCGGTGGGGCCTATCTGCACCCTTGCAGCAGAGAGGCGAGCTGTCCTCAACCGACGAGCTGGGGGATACCGCTCGTCGGCCTTTTTCGCAACGCAGTGCCCGGTTCACGTCCGTCTCACACCGGCGCTTGCCAAGCTTCACCGCTTTCTCTTTAAGGTGCGTAGAGGCGAGCTGGATTTTCCACCAGGACCTGCTGCTTGAGCTCCTGCGAGGGAAGCCAGTCCCGGATGGAGCGCGCGAGCGCTGCCTCTGGTAGCGTTCGGTAGGCGGAGACGTCGTGCCTTGCCTTGCCCGGATCCCGTGCGGTGTGGGGCCAGTCGCTGCCCCACAGCACGTGTCGCGGCGCGGTTCGCAGGAAGGTCGCAGCCCACGCGCTGGCCGCGTCGTCTGGCGGCATGCCTGCAGACGCGAGCCGGTACGGCGCGGAGAGTTTGATGTAGAACGTTGCCGGAGCGCAGCAGCGGCTGCAAGGCGATCGCGCGCGTGTCGTCATGGGCCAGTGTGGTTGGCACCATGGCGAAATGGTCCAGCACGACCGGAACGGGCAGATTCGCGAGGTGGCCAGCCATGGCCACGATGACATCCAGGCTGGCATAGAGCTGCAGGTGCCAGCCGAGCATGGCGATGCGGTCGGCCCGACGTGCGAGCGCCGCCTGCGCGGCGCCAGCGTCGCGCAGGCCGCTGCTTTCCAGGTTGAGGCGCAGCCCACGCACGCCGCGTGCGTGCATTTCGCGCAACGTCTTGTTGTCCACGTCCTCGTCCAGCACAGCCACACCGCGGCCCGCGCCCTGTAGGCGGTCGAGGCTGTTGAGCATGCATCGGTTGTCCGTGCCATAGACGCTGGGCTGCACGATCACTACGCGTTGCAGACCCTGCCGCGACAGGTGGGCAAGCAGGTCCTCATGCGATGCCGGTCCTGGCGTATAGTGCCGCTCCGCGACCATGGGATAGTCGCTGCGCGCGCCGATGACGTGGGTGTGGCAGTCCCAGGCGCCTGCCGGTAGCTCAGGAACGTCGCGCATGTCGTCACCCTTCCAGCAGGCGTCGGGCGAAGGCGCGGCCCGTTTCAGCGGTGCCCAGGCGGCCACCGACGTCGCGCGTGGCCTCGCCCGCCTGGATCGCGGCGATCATCGCTTCGTCGATGGCGCGCGCAGCAGCCAGGAAGGCAGGCAGGTTTCTGCGCTGGCCATGCCAGCCAAGCAGTTGTCCGGCGGACACGATCAGCGAGAAAGGATTGGCAATGTCCTGGCCGGAAATGTCCGGCGCCGATCCGTGTGCCGCCTGGCCCATTGCATGGTCCTTGCCGGCGTTCAGCGAGCCGCCCAGGCCCAGGCTGCCGGACAATTCAGCGGTCAGGTCGGACAGGATGTCGCCGAACATGTTGGTCGTGACGATGACGTCGAATCGCTGCGGGGCGCGCACCACGTGTGCCATCATTGCGTCGACAATGAAGTCGTCGACCTGTACTTCCGGGAATTCGCGCGCCACCTGGTGGCAGATGTCGATGAACATGCCATCGCCGATTTTCAGCACATTGGCCTTGTGCACGATGCTGACATGCCTGCGGCGTGTCATGGCCAGCTCGAACGCTGAGCGCGCAATACGCTCGCAGCATTGGCGCGTAATGCGACGCAACGAGACGACAACATCCGGCGTGATCAGCATCTCGCTTCCGCCGGACTCGATATTGCGGTCGGCATAGAAACCCTCGGTATTCTCGCGCACGACGACGAGGTCGAACTCGCCAGCCCGGTGCTGCAGGCCCGGATAGGTGCGGGATGGCCTGATATTGGCGTACAGGTCCAGTTCCTTGCGGAAGAATTTCGAGGGATTGATCTCGCCCTTGGCCTCATCCTTGAAGTCATAGGTGGCCATCGGTCCGAGCATCAGGCCATCGGCGGACTTCACTTTCTGCAGCAAGGCCGGCGTCACGGTGGCCCCGTGTCGGCGCAGGCTCTCATGGCCGGCTATGTCCAGGTCGAATTCAAGGTCGAGCCGGAAGCGCGACGATACGGCTCGCAGCACCTCGAGCGTGGCAGCTATCGTTTCGGGGCCGATGCCATCACCGGGAAGCACGACGATTTTCATCAGACTTGCTTCGAGAAACCCCGCCCTTCAGAGGCTGTCGCGAAAGCCCATTGCCGATAAAATCCGGTGACGCAACCCTGATGAAGAGATGAGCGATGAGCACGGCTCGCAAAGTACCATCACCGGACAGTAAGCAACACGATCTGTTTGGTGGAGTGCCGGCTCAAGATGTCAGACCCAGGCCAAACGCGTCGGATACGGGGCGCCGGTTTGTAACAGGCAACCCGCATGAGATTGTCTTGGGCACGACGCGCCTGGAGGACTATCTGAAGCAGGCCGGTCAACGTGCACCATTTGTCGTAGCGCATTTGCTCGGACAGCAGGACTGGCTACCGTTCGAGCAGCGCTATGCAGCCACCGGGCGCGCTCCTTACGCGCCGCGCCTGATGATGGGTCTGATCCTGTATGGCGTCATGCAGGGTGTTCATTCGCTGCGTGAGCTGGAGCGACTGGCGCGGCTGGACTTGGGATGCATGTGGGTGACAGGGGGTATCGCGCCGGATCATGCCAATATTGGTCGCTTCATCGTATTGCACGAGGACTCGCTGACCCAGGGGTTTTTTGAATCGCTCACGCGCGCGATATTGAAAGCCAGTGGTTCCCGCAGCACGCGTTTAGCCGGCGACGGCACCGTCATTGAAGCGGCTTGCTCGCACTACAATTTGCTCAAAGAAGAGGCCGTCAAGGCGCGCGCAGAAGCCGCTATCGAAGCGGTTGAGCGGGCCCCCGATGATCAGGCCGTGCAACAGGAGCTGCAACGCAGCAAACAATGCCAGGACATCTTCGAGCAGCGTCAAGCCGCTCGCCACAGCCATGGCAAGAGCAGCGAGACCTTGCGCATCAGCGCCAGCGAGCCGGAGGCCATGGTGCAGCGCCTGAAGCGCGGACGTGGGTTCGCGGCATCGTACAAACCGTCGGTTCTGGCCAACGAAGATCGGATCATCACGGCCCTCGCGCTGGACGCGTCGAGTGAAACACAGGTAATCGCGCCAATGCTGGATCAAAGCGCACGAGTGACGGGTGCGCAGGCAGAAGAAGTGTTGCTCGATGCAGGATACTTCGACGATGAGGTCATCGAAGCGACGCTTGCGCGTGATGTCAGCCTGTTATGCCCGGATGGGCAGTGGCCTGCAAAGACGCGGGAAGAAGGACTGTTCCATAAAAGCGCCTTTGACTATTACCCGCAAACTGACACCTATCATTGCCCCGCCGGGCAAACGCTGATCCTGCTGAGCAAGTGCGAACAAACACTGCGAAGCCGAGAGCATCGTGTGTATGGGTCTACGAGCTGCGAGGGATGCCACTTACGCGCGAACTGTACGAAAGCGGCGCAGGGACGACGCATCAAACGCTACCCCGAGGATGAGCATCGCGAGGCGCTTCGCCTCGTGATGCAGCATCCTCAGGCGCGACGCATTTTCAGCCAGCGCAAGGCGATCGTAGAACCTGTGTTCAGCAGCTTGCGTTCCCAGCAGGGGCTGAATCGCTTTCGGCGCAGTGGGCTCCAGGCGGTCAAGCGGGAATTCGCCTTGCATGTCCTGGCGCACAACCTGTCCCGGGCAGTTGCCCTGTCGAGGGCATTATTTACCCTTTTGTATGCGGTTCTACGCGGCCTCCACGAGGTTGCGCACTGTTTTTTGGGACAGATTCTTCGATTTGTTGGCTCGCGCCAAAGCAATCACATCCACGCTCGGACTTGAATTGGACGCACAGCAGAAACGTTTTGCGACGGCCTCTTCAGGGCTTGCCTTTACCCACATCTCGATAGGAAAGGTTGTAAACCGGATTGGACGGTGTTAACTTCGGGTGAAGTTGACAATCAGTGGTGGCAATTTTGCCTGATACGGAAGATCTGGAAGACTGGGCCAGCGACGAATTCGGTGGCGCTCAGTTGGGCGATGCACGTCGCACGCAGCGCCTTGTGGCATTGGCGCGCGGACTGGCGCAAAAAGCCCATGTTTCGTTCCCGCAGGCCTTGAGTGGTGCCCAACTCAAGGCGGCATATCGCTTCTTTGATAATGAGGCGGTCGACCCGGACGGAATACTGGCGAGCCACGTCACTCAAACCGTGGGTCGCATGCAGCAGGTACCTGTCGTATTGGCGGTGCAGGACACCACGGAATTCAATCTGGCAAATTTGCCCGCGACTGAGGGACTTGGTCACGGCACGGGCGGCAATTTGCGCGGATTCATGTTGCACAGCGTGCTGGCGGTGACGCCTGAGGGCCTGCCACTGGGCGTGTTGAGCATGAAGACGTGGGTGCGTGCGCCGCAAGCATCGGGCAAGGCCAGGCAGCGCCGGGCGCTGTCCATTCGTGACAAGGAAAGCGTGAAGTGGCTGGAGGGGCTGGAATGCCTTGAGCCGCTCAAGATGCAGTGTCCGGACACGCACCTTGTTGCCGTCAGCGATCGCGAGGGCGATGTGTATGACGTGTTCCTGGCGCCGCGCCCAGCGGGGGTGGACTGGTTGGTGCGGGCCGCCTGGAATCGAGGCGTGGACCACCCAGAGAAGTATCTGTGGGAGACGGTTGCTGCGGCTCCTGTACTTGGGGAGACCGTACTGCACGTGCCCAGGAGCGGCGCCAGGCAGGCGCGTAGCGCCCGACTGGCTTTGCGCTGTGTGCCCGTCCAACTGCGACCGCCGCGCAGCCGCGGTGCAGAGGATCTACCGAGTCTCGAAGTGTTTGCCATTCACGCGCTGGAGATCGAGCCGCCCCAAGGCGTTGAGCCGCTCGAATGGATGTTGCTCAGTTCAATGCCCACCCAAACGCTGGAAGATGTGCTCGAACGGCTGAGCTGGTACGCCCGTCGCTGGACCATTGAATCCTGGCATCGTGTCCTGAAAAGTGGCTGCCAGATCGAAGCCCGACAGTTCGGGACGCTGGAGCGGTTCCTGCGGGCCACGGCGCTGTTCGCCGTAATCGGCTGGCGCATCTTGTACGCAACTATGCTGGGCCGGCTCGAAGCCGATATCCCTTGCTCGGTGCTACTGCAATCGCTCGAATGGCAGGCCTTGTACTGCCGCACGCACGGCACAACCAAGCCACCAGAGCAGGCACCCAAACTCAGCGAAGCGGTCCTTTGGGTCGCCAAGCTCGGTGGCTACCTGGGTCGCAAAAACGACGATCCCCCCGGTGCTACTGTCCTCTGGCGCGGCTTCCTCGTTTTGCACGAAATCACCGAAATGTATCGGATCTTCCAGAAAAACGAGTAAGCCGCCGGAAGTTGTGGGTAAAGGCAAGCTTTAGGGAGGAGAGGATGTCAAGTTTGGTCCTTGATTGTGCGAGGGGAAGGGGCAAAGCGATACGCGGGCCCGGTCATTCGACGTAAGCACCCGCTGCCTTGACGAGTTGCGCGAACTTTTGGCGTTCGGACGCGCACGAACGCATCGAATCGCGCTGGCGTGACGGGCTCGACGGCGCTGCCGTCCGCCTCGAAGCGCGTGCGGATCGCGGGCTCGGCAATGATCCTGTTGATCGCGGCATTGAGCAGCGTGACGATGGCCTCGGAAGTTTCGCGTGGCGCAAAGTAGCCACCCCAGAGACTGAAATCGAAGCCCGGCAAGGCCAGTTCCGCGACCGTAGGCACTTGGGGCAGCGCTGGCACCCGGCGGGGCGTGGATACGGCCGGTGGCTTGAGCTTGCCACCCTTGAGGTGAGGCATGATGGCGGAGGCGCTGGAAAAGAAGAACTGCACCTGCCCACCTATCAGGTCCGTGATTGCCTGTCCGGCACCCTTGTACGGAATATGGACCATCTGAGTCCGGGTTCCGATTGCCAGGGCGGCTGCTGCGAGGTGGCCCGGCGTGGCCGTGCCGGACGACGCGTAGGACACGCTGCCTGGTTTGCTGCGCGCCGTCTGCAGCAACTCGCGCAGGCTGCTGAAAGGCGCGCTTGCGGGTGCGGCCAGCACCAGCGGGGCGTTGCCCACCAGGGCTACGGCCCGGAAGTCCTTCAGCGTGTCATAGCCGGGCGCTTTCATCGCGGATCCGTTGATCGCAATCTCACCGGTTTGCCCCAACAGCAGCGTATAGCCGTCGCCCCGCGCCCTGGTCACGAGCCGGCTACCCAGTGCCCCGCTTGCGCCGGGCCGGTTGTCGACAACCACCGGTTGCCCTAGTACCCGGGAGAGTCGTTCACCGATCAGCCGGGCAAAGACATCGCCTTGCCCGCCCGGGGCATAGGGCACGATGACGGTGATGGGTTTTGCCGGATAGTCCTTGCTTGCCCACGCGTTGCCGAGGATTCCGCAGGCTGCCGCAGCAACGCCCGCGCGCAGGAGTCCCCGGCGGTCCGTGAACGCCCGGGCGTCTGTGGTGGCGGTTTCCAATCCATGTCTCCTTGATCGAACCGAAGCGGGGAGCCTCGTCATTGCAATTGGATGCCCGGGTGGCTTGCCACGCCGCGCCACAATGCGAGTTCCTTGTTCAACGCCTGACCGAAGGCGGCTGGCGTGAGCCGGACAGAATCGGCCCCTTCCTGCACCGGTCGCGCCTTGACCGGATCGGCAGCGGCGGCTTCATTGACCGCGCGATTGAGTGCGTCGATGACGGGTGCCGGTGTTCGGGCTGGCGCAAGCACGCCCCACCAGGTGGTGATGTCGAGACCCGGGACGCCAGCCTCGGCGATCGTCGGCACATGGGGGAACAGCGGCGAGCGCTTCGTGCTGGTGACCGCCAGCACTGACACCTTGCCACCCCGTACGTAGGGCAGGATGGTCGGCACGGTGGCGAAGAAAAGATCGATGCGCCCGGCCAGCAATTCGACCGTTGCCGGACCACTGCCCTTGAAGGGCACATGCGTCATCGTAAGGCTGGCCTTCTGACGGAACATTTCGCCTGCCAGGTGGTTAATGCTGCCATTGCCAGCCGAGCAGAAATTCAGGCCATCGGGTCGTGCATTCGCAGCCGAAATCAACTGCGCCACGTTCTGCACGCCAAGTTGTTTGGAGGTCACGACCAGTAGCGGCCCGCGGCCGATCATGGCGACCGGGGTGAAGGACTTGACCGGGTCATACGGGAGCCTGGCTTCGACGGCAGCGTTGGTGGCGAAGGTCGACGTGGCGAACAGCAGCGTGTAGCCGTCCGGTTTGGCCTTGGCCACGATGTCAGCACCCAGCGCACCGCCAGCGCCGCCACGGTTATCGATGACCACCGGCTGGTGAAGGCGATCCGACATGTTCTTTGCGATGTCACGCGCGATGCTGTCGGTGCCGCCGCCTGCCGCGAATGGGACGACCAGTGTAATCGGCCGGGAAGGGTAGGCGGGCTCGGCCCCCGCCAGCAGCGGGAATGCCGCCAGCGCGGCCAGCGCACCACGAATGGATATGGACATGCGTGTGTCTCCGTTATTTTGGTTGCGTGCCGGCCATGGATCGTTTCCACGGGTAGCGTGGCAGCGCGGGTATTCCGGCGGGCCGCACGCCTGCCTGAGCGGCAATGATCGGGTGGACGGAATTTGCTGTAAAGTGCAAATATCCTATCGATTGATGCCGAAATTGAATGAATTTTGATCTCGCAGACTTACGTGCATTCGTGACTGTTGCGGACCTTGGCAGCTTCCGGGACGGCCTCGGCGACGCTGCATATTTCCCAGCCGGCACTCTCACGCAGGGTGGACAAGCTGGAGCAAGCGCTGGGGTTTCGCTTGCTTGAGCGCACCACGCGCAAGGTGGAGCTCAACGCCATGGGCAGAAACTTTATCCCCAAGGCCCGGCACGTCCTGAACGAGCTTGAGAGCGCGTTGCTTGGCATGACTGACTTGTCTGACCGCCTTCGTGGACAGGTTTCCGTGGCCTGCATTCCTTCCGCCATCGGTAATTTTTTGGCGGATGTCGTCAGGAAGTTTCACCATGCGTACCCGCGTATCCACGTCCGATTGCTGGACGAGACCGCCTCCGAGATCCTGCTGGCCGTGGGGCGCTCGGAGGCGGACTTTGGCGTCAGTTACCTGGGAACACAGGAGCCGGATCTGGAGTTCGAGCCGCTGCTTGAGCAGCCATTCGTCCTGGCGTGCCGGCCGGACCATCCTCTGGCGCAGAGGCGTCAGGTCACCTGGGCCGAGCTGGCCGAGTATGAATGCGTGACGCTTGCGCCGGGCAGCGGCAATCGCATGCTGATCGATCAGGGCTTATCGGCCATCGCAGCGCGTCCGGCGTGGACCTGCGAAGTCCGCCATGTACCGGCGCTGGTGAGCCTGATCGAAGCGGGCATTGGTATCGGCGCCGTGCCCGCTTACGCGGTGCCTGGCAACCATCCGGCCGGTTTGGTCGGCGTCCCGCTGGTCGAGCCAGAGATTGTTCGCACCATAGGTATCACCAGGCTTCGTGGCCGGCCGCTGGCGCCTGCCGCACAGGCATTCCACGATTTGTTGGTTGCCTCCTACGGCCGACCCGCGCAAAAACGTTCGCGGAAAAAATAGCGATAGTCGAGTTTGCTGTCCGCACGATGGTGGTTACGGCGCGTGACCGCGCCACCGCGAAGTCCGCTTCTGACTGGTCCGTCTGTTGCGCTACAGATTGATGCGGGCTACATCAAGGCGCTGCGGCAGCTAGGTGGTACGCGATGGATTCCGGTGGTCGCTTCCGAGCTAATTTGGCCGAAGACGCCTCATACCCATGCGCATGCCTATGCAGTCGGGCACAAGCCCATCCAGGGGCTACGCACCGGGGCATGCAGCACGTCATGCCGGCTCAGGATGTCCTGCCATTGCGCGGTTGTGCGCGTGGCGATCTTCTCCGTCACCTGCTGGTTCAGCAGCGCGGCGTGGGCCATGCGCGCGGCATTGTCGGCAAAGCGCGGGTCTTCCAGCCAGTCGGCACGGTCCAGCGCGTGGCAGAGCTTGGCGAACTGCGCATTGTTCAGCGCCAGCAACGTCACGCTGCCGCGTCCGCACGAGTTCTTTACGAAGAACTGAATGACTTGAATCAAAACTTCTCAAGAGATTTGAGAATTCTCAGGATCCATGAGAACTGATGAGAAGAGGTTGCCAGATCTTTGGCACTTTGCCCGTCCGGAACTGGCGAACGCGTATCTGCGTGCATTCGATTTGAAGCTATCCGCAGCTCGCGGATTGTTCGCTCTCCGAGGGATGGGCAAGACCGAGTTCCTGCGCCGCGACTTGATGCCGGCTGCTGTTGAGCACGGCTACCTCACAGCCTACACGAACCTATGGGGCAACCGTACTTCGCCTGAAACCGCGCTTGTGTCGGCGCACTTCGCGTTGCAGGCGTGGCTTCTGCCGGAGGCGCATATCACGCTGCGCCAGCAGGTCGAAGCCCGCGTTCCGGCAACGCGGCCTGCCTGAGCTTCGGCGGTGCGTCGAGATCGATTTGGGCAGCACCTCGCGGTTCGCTAGCTAGCCGCTGTGCCAGCGGCCAGGCTGCTCGCTCAGGGCTTTCCGATGCCCGCGGCGGCCACAGCGCGCGCGGCCAGCAGTGGAACGGGCGCGTTCACGGCGCTGTCGCCTGCACGGCGCATGACGAAATCCCGGAACAGGCGCGCCGGCGTGCGCGGCGTGAGTTCACTGTTCCAAACGGTGACCACCGGCTCCACGTGGCTTTCCAGTTCAAAGCGAAGCACCTTTGCCACCTTGGCGAGCGTGAGCTGTGCGGCGATGCGCTCGGGAAACACGGCGAGGAAATGTCCCGCCTGCAGCAGGCTGGCCGTCGCCGCCACGTCGCTGGTGCGGATGCCGCCTTCCGGCGGCGCGGCGCCCAGGGCATGAAATGCCGTATGAAGCAGATGCAGCATGCGCGAGCCGGTCGCTGGAATACACCACTGCTGAATCGACAGCTCCTGCGCAGTGATTTTGCGACGGGCCAGCAGCGGATGGTCCGGGCTGCAGACGATCACCACTTTCTGGGCCGCCACCACCGGCGCCGTGCGCAGCGTGCGCAGCGACAGGCGCGGATCGTCATAGGCAAACAGCAGGTCCAGCGAACCGTCGACCAGTTGCTCGGTCAGGTCGGCGATGCCGCCTTCGATCACGCTGATCTCCACGCGCGGATGGTCACGGTAGAAGTCGCTCATCGCCTGCGCCAGGAAGGGTTGCACGGACATGGTCCGGAACGCGATGCGCAACTGGCCCTTGCTGCCGGTGCGCACGGCGTGCAGCGACTCGGCCAGCCGCTCAAGCTGCGCCAGCAAGACCCCGGCGTGTGCGGCCATCTCCTGGCCGGACTCGGTCAGGAGATGGCCGCGGCGGCCGCGCTCGAACAGGGGCATGCCGACGATGTCCTCGATCTCCGCCAGCGTCTTGGACACTGCCGCTGGACTGACGTGGAAGCGCGCGGCGACGGCTGCGGCGGTCTGCATTTCGCTCAGCGCCAGGATGATGCGCAAGTGGCGCAGCTTGAGGCGGCTCAGCAAGGTGTGCGCAGGATCTGCGGAGGTCATGGCGTTGCGGTCATGCGGTGGGGAGATGCCCATTCTACAAGTTAACCATTTGCTCAACTATTTAAGATTTAAATTCGCTTTTGGTATCAATGCAGTTCCCCTATAGTCGGCGCATCACCTGCCATTCCATATGCAAACACGAGGCAAGCAGACCTCGGAGGAGAGATATCGATGATGACAATGAGCGGATTTGCCGCGGTGCTGCGCGGCGCGCTTGCCGGCGCATTGCAGGTGACGGCTACCGGTGCCAACGCGGCTGCCGCGTGGCCGGACCGGCCGCTGCGCCTGGTGGTGCCATTCCCTGCCGGCGGCTCGTACGACATCGTCGGCCGCGCCCTGGCACGCAAGCTGGAGCAGCGGCTGGGGCAGTCCGTGGTGGTGGAGAACATCGCCGGCGGCGCAACCGTGGCGGGCGTGTCGTCCGTGCTGAAGGATAAGCCTGACGGCAACACGCTGCTGCTTGCCAGCGACGGCACGCTCAACATCAATCCGCACACGATCAAGGGCCTGCGCTACGACCCCGATACCGACCTGGTGCCGGTCACCATCGTCAATACCGTGCCGCACTGGATCATCACTCGCGCCGATCGCAAGGAGGCGACTCTCGCCGAACTCAAGGCGCATATCCAGCGCAACCCGGGCAAAGTCTCGATCAGCGTCAACGCGGTGGCCGGTGCCGCCCACCTCGGCCTGGCCGACTGGAAACGCCGCAACCGGCTCGACTTCACCATCGTGCCTTACCGCGGCTCGCCCCCGGCAATGTCGGACCTGATCGGCGGCCAGACCTATGCGCACGTCGACGTGATCGGCTCCTCCGTCACCTACGTCAAGGACGGCAAGGCCAAGCCGCTGGCCACGCTGCAGGCAGAGCCAGTGGCCCAGCTCCCGAATCTCGAAACGCAGAAGGCGGGTGGCGCGGACGCGCTGCAGGTGCGGGCCAATCTCGCGCTGGTAGTCAAGGCCGGCACGCCGGACGCAATCATCGAGCGGCTCTACAGAGAGGTAAAGGCCAGCGTGCAGGAACCGGATTTCATCGCCCGCCTGCAGGCGCTTGCCTATGAGCCGGTATTGACCCCGCCGGCGCAGGCGCGCCGCTTCCTGCATACGGAGACGACCCGCTACGGCGCCATTGCGCGCGCGGTCGACCTCGAAGCCAACTGATTCTTACGCCGGAGCTTGTCCATGCGTTTTGTCATTGCCCTGATGCGGCATGAAACCAATACTTTCTCGCCAATTGCCACGCCGTTGCGCGCCTTCAACCGCGGCAGCAGCACCGATGGCCCGCTCTATGGCGACGACGCGGTGCGTGCATGCCAGGGGACCAACAGCGCCGCCGCGGCCTTCATAGATATCGCGCAGCGCCAGGGCGATGAGTCCGTCATGCCGCTGATGGCTAACGCCGTCCCCAGCGGCATCGTGACCGCGGAGGCGTTCGAGTCGATGGCCGGCACCATCGTCGAGGCGGTGCGCGCCGGTTGCGATGCGGTCATGCTCGACCTCCACGGTGCCATGGTGGCCGAGGGCTTCCCCGATGCGGAAGGTGAACTGCTGGCGCGCATCCGCGCCGTCGCCCCGCAGGTGCCGATCGCGGTGGCGCTGGATTTCCACGCCAACTTCAGCGATGCCCTGGTTGGCAACGCCACCGTGATTGCCGGCTATTGCACCTATCCGCACGTGGACGTCTACGAGACCGGAGCGCGCGCGGCCCGCACGTTAATGGCGGCGCTGCGCGGCGAAGCCAAGCCGGTACTGCTTTGGCGGACGCTGCCGATGCTTACCCACATGCTGCGCCAGACCCCGCGCGCGCAACCGATGAAGGACATCATGGATCGCGCGATGGCGGCCGAGCGCGATGGCGAGGTACTCAATGCTTCGGTGTTCGGCGGCTTTCCGCTGGCCGATATTCCACATACGGGCCTGGCCGTGGTGATCGTGGCTGATGGGGACCGGATGGACACTGGCCAGCGCCTGCTCGACGAACTCTGTGGTATGGCCTGGGAGCGCCGCGCCGACTTTGTCTTTCCGTTCGAATCCATGCAAACGTCCGTCGCTCGAGCCCGGGAGCTCGCGCACTGGCCGGTGGTGCTGGTCGACCACGGCGACAACTGCGGCGCGGGTGGGCCGACCGACGAGATGACAGTGCTGAAAGAGGTGCTGCGCCAGGGGCTCGACGGGGTGGTCGCCGGCCCGTTCTGGGATCCGGCGGCCGTGGCGGAACTGGTAGCCGCGGGCGTTGGCCAGACCGTCACGCTGGATGTCGGTGGTAAGACCGACATGCCGGCGCTCGGCCTCAAGGGCACGCCGCTGCGGCTTACGGGCTGCGTAAAGTGCATCACCGACGGCAACTACCAGGTGACCGGCCCGATGTTCACGGGCATGAAGCTGAGCCTGGGCCGCACCGTCGTGCTGGATGTTGGGGGTACGCTGGTCGTGGTCTGCGAGAAGCCACAGGAGCCGTTCGATAGCGGCGTGTTCACGCACGCGGGCATTGATCTATCGCGCCGCAAGTACATCCTGATCAAGTCGCGCCAGCACTTTCGCGCCGGATTCGAGCCGATCGCCAAGGAGATCGTCCTGGTGGCCGGCCCCGGGGTCTGCAGCTCGGACTACAGCCAGTTCCCGTTCCGCAACTTGCGCCGTCCGATCTACCCGCTGGAGCCGCATACCACCGCGAAGCACGCGTGAACGTATCGCCACGCCACCCACGGAGACACCCCATGCCATATCAAACCACCTTGAGGCGGTTGGCAACCGCGCTGGCGCTTGCCTGCGGCGGCGCCTCCTTGCATGCCACCGCTGCTACAACCGCGGAGACGCCCACGCGCATCGTTATCGGATTTGCGCCCGGTGGCGCGCTGGATATTTTTGCGCGCACGCTTGGCGAGAAGCTGCGCGTATCGCTTGGCACGCCGGTCCTGGTCGAGAACCGGCCCGGGGCTTCGGCGCGTCTGGCGCTGGAGAACGTCAGGCGCGCTGCGCCGGACGGCAGGACGGTGCTGATCTCGCCGGCACCGCCGTTCACCATCTTTCCGCTCACCTATAAGCGCCTGCCTTACGACCCGGATAAGGACTTCGTTCCCGTTGCCTACCTGGCCGATGTGCCGCTGGTGGCTTCCACCAGCGTCAACCAGCCATACCGGACCATGCAGGAATACCTGGCCTGGGTGAAGCGCGAGCCCGGCAAGGGCGGCGTTGGGCTGGTCACCTTGGGCGGCAGTATCCATTTCGGCGTGTTGTCGCTCAGCAAGGCTATCGGCGTGCCGCTGTTGCCTACCGCCTATCGAGGCGCCGTGATGATGCTGACCGACGAGATCGGTGGCACGCTGCCGCTCGGCATCGATGCGGTGGCGGGTCAGATGGAACTGTACCGGGCAGGCAAGATCCGCTTCCTCGGCGTGACCGGTACCCGGCGCAGCGCACTGCTGCCGGAAGTGCCGACGCTTGCTGAGGCCGGCGCACCGGGCTTCGAGACCGCATCGGGCTGGTATTCGGCATTTTTGCCGGCCGGTACGCCGCCCGCCACCGTCGCCAGGATCGAGAAGGCCATGTTGGAGGCGATCAAAGACCCAGTGGTGCGCGACAAGATGGCCGCGCTAGGGATGGAAATGAACGGCCAGTCCGGCGCAGCGCTGCGCAAGCTCATCCTGGACCAGCGTGCGCAATGGAGACCTGTGGTCGAGGCGTCCGGGTTTACTGCGAGCGACTGAATGTGGGTGAATAGAGCGCGCCCCGGCTCATTCGGGTTCGCGCACCCGCGACGGCCGCCCTGCCGGCATGATCCGGAGGAACCACGGTGTCGGGCGAGGCAGGTGCGAGGGACGTAAGCGAACGGTCCCTTTTTGCATCGGCCTGGGAGGCCAAACGGAGGCGAGAAAGAATCGCCTTCGTGACTAAAAAGAACGCTGGACAGCGCCAACGACTGTTCCCAAGGTCTAGTGGGAAGCGGAGGAAGCGGCGAGCCGGAAACAACATAGCCCTTCGCCGTGACGAAGGGCCTTTGTATTTGTACTACTGGAGCCGCGATGGCCTATAGCTTGCGAATCTTCGATGCTTGTGGGCCTTTCTGGCCTTGCGTGGCTTCGAACTCTACTTTCGCACCTTCCTCGAGCGACTTGAACCCGGTACCTTGGATTTCCGAGTGATGCGCGAACAGGTCTTTGCCGCCGTCATCCGGCGTAATAAAGCCATAGCCCTTCTCATTGTTAAACCACTTCACGATACCTGTTGCCATCTCATCCTCGAAGCCAAAAGCATGCAGACTTGCATGCAAGGAAAAATTGTCAAGACTCGCTGAGCCCCGGTGCAAGCTTCGCTGCCGGTAGCTGCTCGTGCCGTTAGCATATCGCGCCGTCTCCCTGACGCCAAGCAACCCCTCGCTAGGGTTTACCTTTGGCGATGGGCAGCGAGTCGCGAGGGCGGGATGCTGGTGGGGTCTGATAGCCGCCACTCATTCAGCCATGTTTGTGCTGGACCAAGAACTTCGCATGACTGCCTCAGGTGAAATTAAAAATTTTCACATCAGAATTAAATCACTCGATATTGCCTGGCACTGGGCACGGCGCACGGAATAGTGAAGGCAGGCATTATGTTTGAAATGGTGCCACTCATACCGTTAGCCGCATTTGATTACACACATCTCAGTCGTCAAGTTCACGGGCGTACCTGAGGCCTGCGGCGAAATCCACCACTCGCTGCAGGCCTTGCCAGATGGTCTTGACTCCGGGTTCGCCGTCGCCTTTGCGCGCCAGGAAGCCGCCGAGCATAGCGACCAAGCGCACGACCTCGTTCAGACGCGGTGACGTCTTCGGCGGCTTCTTCTTGTTGAGAATGAATGCCGCGCGCCATTCATCGCGCTCGAACAACAGCCCTGCATCCAGGTCCGGGCAAGTTCGGCCCAGTCGCATCAACCGAGCGATGCGCCATGCCACCACCATGAACAGCGCCAAGGCACGCTCAAGCCGTGCCATCGATGCGAGTTGCAGCGCCTCGACCCGACAGCCGTTCTTGAGCACGTGAAAGAATAGTTCCACTTCCCAGCGCGCGCGGTACCAGTCAATAAGCTGTGCTGCTTCGTCAAGGTCGTCCACCTCGCGATTACTCAGCAGTCGCCATTCAATCGGTTTGACGCCGGCCGGCGGGTCGACCTCCCGGGCTACGATACACGTGGCACTCACCACGCCGCCTGCAGCATCAGGCAACGCGACACGTTGTGCCCACACCTGCTGCCGTACCGCGCGCGCTGGCTGAGCCTGACGGGCTGCCAGCGTAAAGTGAATCCTGCCCACTGGCTCACCCGCAGTTACTTGGTCCCACAGCTTGCCGCCGCCAGGCAAGGTGCGATTGTGCTGCGAGCGCAGTAGCCAATCCGCCGGGTGGCCCAACTCCTTCGCTTTGACCATCAGCGCCATGATGTCCGACTCCCGGTCAGCCACATAGACGAGTCGCGTGGCAGGCAGTGCGGCCGCCTGTTCGGCGACTCGCTCATATCCTTCGGTCCAGCGGGTACTTTCCTTGATGCCGGGGCGCACGCCATCCGCACCCTTTGGCTCGCGCGCCCACATGTAGGCGTCAAGCACGCCCAGCGGTTCGCGCGATGGCGTTACCGCGTAAGTCGGGTGCAGATACAGCCCGCGTTGCGCCTCATACGACAGCGGCCCCAAGCCTGTGATGGTCTGGCCGTTAAAGTCCAACTCCGTGGTGTCTTGGATGCATAGCACCACTTCGCAAGCTCGCATCCGCTCGGCCGAACTCTGCCAGTGGGGCGCCAAAATATCGCGCCAGTCCAGTTCATCCTGAGCCAGGAAGCGGTACGCCGCAGCCGTTTCCGCCCACCCGCCGCATGCGCTGGGTATGCTTGCCGTCGGCTTCTCTGCGAGCCGCTCCGCTAGCAGCACCGCCCGTTTGTTCAGGCGCTGGTCGCCCAAGTCAATGTCCTTGAATTCTGCCGCTGCCCAACTCGTTGCCTCTCGCTGCATGTGCCGCCCAAAATGCAAGAGTGAACGACAATCCGAAGGAGTTTACAACCCCACCCGCTATGTCATTGACCGTAAACGACTTTTCGCGGCACCCCATGGGGCATGACTTGTGTGTAATGAGGTGCGTTAGCCGATGGTATGCCTCGAATTCTTGCGACACACTGCTTGTAGAACATCGTTGCACGTGCGTCGGGAGTCGAGAAAAAGAAAATGATAAAGGATATGAGACTCCGCGCGGCCGGGGCGTCAGACATCCAAGCCATCTCACAGGTGCTCCGTTCCTGCGGTTTGCCCGGCAGCGATGTGGACCCCTCGGCCCGTCTCTACAGTCTGGGTCTCCTAGGTGAGAAGGTAATCGGCTGCGCCTGCGGCGAAAAATATGGCGAGATGATCATCATCCAGGCCGTTGCGGTTCTAAGTGAGTACCGAGGCCACCAGGTAGCCACCCATCTTCTCGGGGCCATCTTGATGCGTGCCCGCGCCAGTGGCTGCACCAGGGCTGCAGTGCTCACGTCCGACCATCCCACGTTCTTCGCCCGCTTCGGCTTTACGCTTACGGCCTTGAACGACATGCCACAGGAAATGCAGTTGTCGATGGAATTCCTTCGACGCTTTGGTGCGAGGACGCATTACATGTGCCGTCGACTCGACTGAACCCTCGGTCATTAGGACTATCTCAAACCGCGGTACGGTGCAATTGGGAGAGCCTACCCTGAGCGTGTTACGAAACGCCAAGTATCCATCCTTCGAGGGCCGCGCGTTCGCGCTCCTCGAGTGTCAACGGCGGATTTCCGGATCCATCTTCGGGTGGTCGATCCCGATGCGCCTGGCGCGTACTTGGCGGGTATTAATGTGACGGCGCGACCTCCACCACTCAGTGGACCCAATGCGGACGATTACCCACCCCCAAGCCGCGGAGCTGAGCGCCAGAACTGAGCGCCTGAATACGGACAACAAGAAGCATGGCTTGGCCCGCCCGGCGATTCCCGGGCGGGCCATTTTTCTTGCCAACGGGTGTTGGCGCCGCCACGCAGCGAAATACGACGTCTTCAGATAACTGAATGAGCAAAACGGTATTAGACGCCGGGAAAACCGCGTCCCTATACTCCCTCCACTGATTTGCCATGACGCAAGCGACGCCGGTACGCTATGCAGAACGCCCGGCCTCGCCGACAAATACAAGATAACGAGGAGACAACAGTGGTCCAGACGTATCACTTGAATGTGGCCGGGCGTCGCATCCCACCGGCCAGCGGCCGTATGCTGCAAAGCACCAATCCTTTCACGTCCCAGGTCTGGGCCGAGATCCCCGATGCCAGTGCCGAAGACGTAGCCGCCGCGGTGGCAGCCGCCAATCGCGCCTTCCGTGAAGTCTGGCGGGATACGCCGGGCGTCCGGCGCGCCGAGATGATGCTGAAGCTGGCCACGCTGATCGAAAGCCAGGCAGCCCGCTTGTCGCGCATCGAAAGCACCGACAACGGCAAGATCGTGCGGGAAACCCGCCCGCAGATGCTGTGGGTCGGCCGCCAGTTGCGCTACTTCGCGGGCTATGCCGACAAGCTATTCGGCCAGCATGTGCCGCTAGATCAGCCGAACACGCTTGACTACCTCTCGCTCGAGCCCTTTGGCGTGGTGGCGCTGATCACGGCGTGGAATTCGCCGCTGGCGTTGCTGGCCAACAAGCTCGCCCCGCCGCTTGCCGCCGGCAACTGCGTGGTGGTCAAGCCGTCCGAGCATGCGTCGGCATCGACGCTGGAGTTTGCCGCGCTGGTGGAGGAAGCCGGCTTCCCGCCGGGCGTGTTCAACGTAGTGACCGGCGGCGCCGAAACCGGGCGGGCGCTGGTGGAGGATCCCGGCGTCGCGCTGGTGAGCTTTACCGGCAGCCCGCAGGTCGGGCGCGAGATTGCCGCCATGGCCGGGCGCCGGCTGGTGCCCGTCAAGCTGGAGCTTGGCGGCAAGTCGCCGAACATCATCTTTGACGATGCCGACCTGGACAAGGCCGTGGTCGGCGCACTGGCCGGCATCTTTGGCGCCACCGGCCAGACCTGCGTCGCCGGTTCGCGGCTGCTGGTGCAGCGGGGGGTGCTGGACCAGGTGGTGCCGCGCCTGGCGGAGCGCGCGCGCAATATCCGTATGGGCGATCCGCTCGATCCCGCCACCGAAATGGGCACCGTCGCCAACGAACCGCAGTTCCGCCGCATCCTGGCCGCCATCGAGCAGGCCAGGGAGGCCGGTGCGCGGCTGGTCACCGGCGGGCGCCGTGCCGAAGGCGCCGGGCTGGGGCAGGGCTATTTCATCGAGCCGACCATTTTTACCGACGTCGACAACGGCAGCCAACTCGCACAGGAAGAGATCTTCGGGCCCCGTGCTGGCGATCATCCCGTTCGATACCGAAGACGAGGCCGTACAGTTGGCCAATGACAGCCGCTACGGGCTCGCCGCCGGCCTGTGGTCGCGCGATCTCTCGTGCGTCATGCGCGTGTCGCGGCAGCTGCAATGCGGCTCGGTCTGGGTCAACACCTATCGCGCCATCGCCGCCCAGGCACCCTTCGGGGGCTTCAAGGAGTCCGGCAACGGCCGTGAACGCGGCGAGGCCGGCTTGCGCGAATACCTGACCACCCGCAATGTGATGATCGATTTCTCCGACGAGGTGCGCGATCCCTTCGCGATCCGCACCTGACCCCCGCCGCAAGGAGAACCCCCATGAAGACCAAGCAAGGCGAAGCCCCGCAAGCGGGGCCCCGCGAGATCAGCCGGCGTCAGGCCCTGGCGCTGTGCGGCGGCGCCCTGGCGCTGGCGGCCGGTGCCGTACCGTTCGCGTCAAGGGCCACGGGCACTTACCCGTCGGGACCGATCAGGCTGGTGGTGCCGTTTCCGCCAGGCGGATCCGTCGACACCGTCGCGCGCACCCTCGGACCCCAGCTGCAGGAGCAGCTCGGCCAGCCGGTCGTGATCGAGAACCGCCCGGGCGCCAGCAGCGTCAGGCGCCCGGCTCGGTCGTATTGGAAGCATCGGCATCGATCCAGACGCGCGTGGACGCGCCCACGCGCGACAAGCGCATCTGGTACGTGTAACGCTCCGGGTGATAGAGGCCGACCAGGAACTGCACGGGCCTGCCATGCCGGTCCGAGACGACGCGCGACACACGCAACAGCGGCACGCCGGGGGCGATGCGCAGGATGCGCGCCACGTCGAGGTCGGCCACGGCGGCACCGAGGGTCTGGTCGGCAGAGACAACTTCCACCCCATGCCGCTCCAGCGCCACGAGCATTGGCGTGTCCTGCAAAGTATGGCGATCGAGCGCGCCGGCCAGCTCGCCGGGAACGAACACCTCGGTTTAGGCAATCGGCTGCGCCTTGAACTTGCGCACGCGCACCACCTTGAGCACGGGCGCCCCGGGGGCCAGGCCCAGCGCTGCACTGACGGCCGGCGGCGCCGGCATTCGCTTCCATTCGAGCACGGTCACGCGCGTGCGCATGCTGACACTGACGATGTTGTCGAGCAGTCCGCTGCGCACGGAGGCGGCCGGTGCATCGTGCCGGAAGGTCGGCACCGTGCCCTTGCCCCGCAGCCGGGCGACCAGGCCCTCCTCCTGCAATCGCGCCAGCGCCGAGCGTACCGTCACGCGCGCCACGCCGAATTCTTCGGCAAGTTGCCGCTCCCCGGGCAAGGGCATCCCCATTTCGTAGAAGCCGCTCCGGATGCGGTCGCGCAGGATCAGGCGGACCTGCTGGAAGCGGGGCAGGTCGGGATTGGCGTCGAGTGACATGGGCGGATGGGGCGACCTGAGGCCTTGTGCGGCCTTGGGCGGCCTTGGGCGGCCATGCCGCCACGGTACGCCCTCGGTGCCTCGGCGACAAGTGCTACCGGGGCCGAGTTCAGGCGGCCTATTCGTATCGCTTGCCCAGCGCCAGCATCTGCGGCGTGCCGATCATCTCGTTGAGCGCCTGGAATGACAGCATCCGATCCAGGTACGGCGTGGTGGTGCCGTGCGAGGCCAGGCTTTGCAGGTAGTCACGCAGCGCGAAGCTCAGGGCCCGCACGGTCCCGCCGGGGAAGATCACGATGCGGAAGCCGATTTCCTCCAGCTCCGGCGCGGGCAGCACGGGCGTCTTGCCCCCTTCGACCATATTGGCCAGCAGCGGCGCGCGGCCGCCCAGCCGCGCGATGGCGGCGCTCATGTCATCGCGGCTGCGCAGTGCTTCCACAAACAAAACGTCGGCGCCGGCCTCGGCATAGCGCTCGGCGCGTTCGAGCGCCGCCTCCATACCCTCCACGGCCACGGCGTCGGTGCGTGCGATGACCAGTGTGTTCGCATCACGGCGAGCGTCGCAGGCTGCGCGGATCTTGCCCGCCATCTCGGTTGCGGCAATCACTGACTTGCCGTCGAGGTGCCCGCAGCGCTTCGGCATCGCCTGGTCTTCGAGCTGGATTGCCGATGCCCCGGCGCGCTCCAGCACGCGTACGGTCTGCATCACGTTGAGCGCGTTGCCGAAACCGGTATCGGCATCGACGATCAACGGCAGCGCCACGCGTTCACGGATATTGCGGGTGACGGACGCCACGTCGTCGAGCGACAGGAAGCCGATGTCCGGCCGACCGAAGCGCGTATAGGCGAGGCTGGCGCCCGACAGGTAGGCGGCCTGGAATCCGGCCTGCTCGACCAGCAGGGCCGAAAAGGCGTCGTAGACGCCCGGTGCGGTAACGATGCCGGGTTGTTGCAGGCGTTGCTTCAGCGTCATGATGTGGTTTCGGTCACGGAGAGTTGGCCTGTCGCGATCTTGCGCATCAGGTGCGGCACGAGTCCGCCGTCGCGGATCATAGCCACCAGGTGTGGCGGAATCGGCTCGCATTGTAGCGGCGAATGGTCTTCGACGATGACCTGCGCTGTGCCGATGTCGCAGCCGACGCGCCGGCCGGTGGCCATCCGCGGCAGCGCGGGGCACGTTAGCAGGGGCAGGCCCAGGTTGAAGCCATTGCGATAAAACAGGCCGGCGAACGAGGGCGCCACGACGGCGGCAACGCCGAGATGGCGCAGCACCTCCACGGCCTGCTCGCGCGAGGATCCCGCGCCAAAGTTGCGCCCGCCGAACACGATGTCGCCGGGCTGCACCGCGGTGGCGAAGGAGGGATCGACCTGTTCCATGCAATGGCGGGCGATCTCGTCGATGCCGAACTTCATGTAGGCGCCTGGCGCGAGCAGGTCGGTATTGATGTCGTCGCCAAATACCCAGGCGCGACCGGTATATTGCGCAGTGCGTTGATTCACGCCAGCCTCTCCCGTGGATCGGCGATTCGGCCCGCAATCGCCGACGCGGCCGCCGTGTAGGGCGAGCCCAGGTAGACCTGCGACGATGCGGCGCCCATGCGCCCCTTGAAATTGCGTGCCGTGGCGCTGATCACCACGGTGTCTTCGCCAAAGCGGTGTTCGCCGTAACCGGCGCAGGCGCCGCACGCGTTCGGCAGCAGTTCGGCCCCGGCGTCCAGCAGTGCGCCGAGCGTGCCTTCCTGCGCGGCTTGCGCCTGGTCAGCGGCGCTTGCCGGCGCCACCAGCAGCCGGGTATTGCGTGCCACGCGCTGGCCGCGCAACACCTCGGCCGCCATGCGCAGGTCTTCGAGCTTGGCGCCCGTGCAGGCGCCGATATAGGCGATATCGACCGCCACGTTGCCGAGGGTATCGACGTCGCAGGCATCGGCAGGCGTACCGGGCCGCGACACCTGCGGCGCCAGCGACGCGGCGTCGAAGTCGTGCGTGGCGAGGCAGGCGGCATCGGCATCGGACTGCCAGGCATCGATATCGATGGACGCTGCGTCGACGCCCGCTGCCAGCAGCCAGTCGCGTGTGACCGAGTCAGGAGGGACCAGTCCGACCTGCGCGCCCAGCTCGGCGGTCATGTTCGCCAGCGTCATCCGTTCCTGCATCGACAATGCCGACACCGCGGCACCCGTGTACTCCACGGCCTGGTACTGGCCGCCGTCCATGCCGAACTGCGTGCACATACGCGGCATCATGTCCTTGGCCGACACGCCGGCGCGCAGTTGGCCGTGCCATTGCATGCGGATGGTCTGCGGCACCCGCACCCAGATCTCGCCGGTCACCAGCACGCCTAGCATCTCGGTGGCGCCGATGCCAAACATGTAGACGCCGAACGCGCCGCCCGTCGACGAATGGCTGTCGCCGCCCACGGCGAACATGCCGGGACGCAGGTAGCCTTTCTGCGGCACCACCACGTGGCAGATGCCTTCCATGTCGTGGAAGCGCGCCACGCCGGTGTCCCTGACCCAGTCGCGCGCGATCTGGACGATCTTGCGGCTGTCCTGGTCATGGGCCGGCACGTAGTGATCGGTCACCACCACGACCTTGGCCGGATCCCATACTTTGGCGCCGATTTTTTGCAGCAGCGGCTGCACGCGGCGCGGGCCGCCCGAATCGTGCATCATCGCCAGGTCCACGCGACAATTGATGATCTCGCCCGGCGTGACCTGGTCGCGGCCGGCCGCGCGGGCCAGCAGCTTCTGCGCCAGTGTCTGTGCCGACGTCTGTGCCAGCTTCTGCGCCATCATTCCACCCGCGTGCCCGATGCCTGGATGACCTTGGCCCAGTGCTGGATATCCTTGCGCACGAACTGCGCGAACGCCTGCGGCGTCATGCTCACCGCGGTGGCGGCCTCGGTTTCCATCCGCTGCTTGTAGGCGGGATCTTCCACGGCGATCTTCACGGCACGATAGATCTGGTCGGTGACCGCCTGCGGCAGCCTGGCGGGGCCGAACAGGCCAAACCATGCCGACGACTCGAAGCCCTTCACGGTGCTGCCGACGGCCGGCACGCCCTGAAACTGTGGCAACGGCTCCTTGCTGCTGACGCCGAGGATCTTGAGTGCGCCGGTCCTGGCATGTGGCAGCACGTTGACGGTGCTGGCGAACATCAGGTCCACAGTGCCGCCGAGCAGGTCGGTCAGTGCGGGGTTCGTGCCTTTGTAGGGAATGTTGAGGATGTCGGTGCCGGTCTGCAGCTTGAACTGCTCGCTGGCCAGGTGCAGCGACGACCCCTGCGCACCGATGGCAAAGCTAAGCTTGCCCGGATTGCGCTTCGCGTAGTCGATCAGGCCTGCGGTGGTGTAGAACGGCACGTTCTTGCGCGCCACCAGCACGCTCGGCACGCGCGCGACCATCGAGATCGGCGTGAAGTCCTTGACCGCGTCGAACGGCAGGTTCTTGTAAAGCGACGCGTTGATGGTATGGCCGGTGAAGCTCATTAGCAGCGTGCTGCCGTCCGGGGTGCTGCGCGCCACGAATTGCGCGGCGATATTGCCGCCGGCGCCGGGCTTGTTGTCGACGACAACGGTACGCTGCAGCGTCTCGCCCATCGAACGGGCGATCAGGCGCGCCAGTGCATCGGTGGTGCCGCCGGCGGGGCTGCCGACCACGATTGTGATCGGCTTGTCCGCCGCGGCCTGCGCCACGGGGGCCATCACGGCCAGGGCGGCCAGCGCAGTGCTGGCGAGAATCTTTCTTCTGCTGAAGGGCATGTCTGTCTCCACGGCTGTTTCTTCTCCCGAAGGAGTCAGTGGGACTCTATGCCTCGCCGCTGTGCGACTCAATGGAACCGGGTGGTCCTATCGATGGGACCAGTTTGACGGTGCAGGTTCTGTCATTTGCGATAGTCAGGCCACGCAAACGGCACAGACGAAGCGGAGAGCCTACGTCCTGTGGATCCACCGTGTACGAAGTCGCTCTTGGGTGGCCTCGTGCCGCCCATCCGCTTCGTTGTGCAGGTAAGCGCTGGTAGCGATCGAGGCACGTCCAACGTTGTCGAGCACAAAACGCAGGTCAACCCGCTGGTCGGTCACGTGCGAGCCGGCGGTGTGGCGCCGCCAGTGGTTCGAGGCACTGGCCAGCACTGCGGCCTGCGTCGCCCATCGTCCTGCTCGACGATGTCGTTCAGGTACTTGACCCGGAGAACGACGATGGGCGTTTCCCGTTTGGTGTTGATGTCGTACATGTAGGTCTCGTCCATGCGCCAGCTCCTTCCCACTGGGCACTTGCGACGACGAACACACTTTGTGCCGTGCCGGCAGTAGCTTCAGCGCCCAGCGATGGGCGGTCGGGTGTTGGCCATTAGCACAACACCCGGCACTGCGCCGCCAGTACGAGCGGTGCCGCGCTCAGCGCCGCCACCGTGTCGAAGGGCACTCCCTCGGCCAGGCCAGTGACCAGCAACCCTCCGCCGGGCTGCACGTCGATCACCGCCAGATCGGTGTAGATGCGATGCACCACGCCGATGCCGGTGAGCGGATAACTGCAGCGATCAACGATCTTAGGCTGGCCGTCGTGGGTAACGTGCTCCATCATCACGAAAAGCCTCGGCGCCCCTACCACCAGGTCCATGGCACCGCCTACTGCGGGAATCGCATCGGGGCCGCCGGTCGACCAGTTGGCCAGGTCGCCCGTGGCGGAGACCTGGAAGCCGCCCAGCACCGTGATGTCGATATGGCCGCCGCGCATCATCGCGAAGGACACAGCATGGTCGGAGATGGAAGCGCCCGCCAGCAGCCCGATCGGCGCCTTGCTGGCGTTGATCAGGTCAGGATCGGTTGCGCCCTCGCGGATCATCGGACCCATGCCGAGGATGCCGTTCTCGCTGTGCAGGATGATCTCCCGGTCCGGCGGCAACTGGTCAGACACCAGCGTCGGCATGCCGATGCCGAGATTGACGCAGCTGCCGTCCGGGATATCGGCGGCCACGATGCGCGCCATGGCATGGCGGCTGAGTCGGAACTGCTGGATCGGCGGCATCTCACGCGGCATGGCGTTCTCCGGTCTGCACCACAGCCTCGACGAAGATGCCAGGCGTCATCACTTGTTCCGGCAGCAGCGTGCCCAGCGGCACGATCTGGTCGACCTGGACGATGGTGTGGCGGGCTGCGGTGCACATCACAGGCCCGAAGTTGCGGCCCGCATAGCGGTAGGTGAGGTTGCCCCAGCGATCCGCGCGATGCGCCTTGACCAGCGCGAAGTCGCCGCGCAGGGGCTGCTCCAGCACGTAGCCCACGCCATCGATCTCACGCGTTTCCTTGCCATCGGCCAGTGCCGTGCCATAGGCGGTTGGCGTGAAGAACGGCCCGAGTCCGGCGCCGGCGGCGCGCATGCGCTCCACCAGCGTGCCCTGCGGCACGCATTCCAGTGCAACCTTGCCGGCGCGGTAGGCTTCGATGAAGGCTTCGGCATTGCTCGAACGCGGATGGGAGCAGACCACCTTGCGTACGCGCCCGGCGCGGATCAGCGCCGCGATGCCCGTGTCGCCGTTGCCGGCATTGTTGTTGACGATGGTGAGTTCGCACGCGCCTTGGGCGAGCAGTGCGTCGAGCAGTGCGCCGGGAATGCCAGAGCCGCCGAAGCCGCTCACCAGCACGGTGGCGCCGTCGGGGATGCAAGCCACTGCCTGCTCCAGTGATGTCACAGTCTTGTCGATCATGTCGCGCGTCTCGTGGCGGTCCGAATAGTCGGCGGGCCGGTGGGCTATTGCAGCGGAATGCCGGTGTCCTTGACCACGCGTGCCCAGCGCTCGCGCTCGCTCTTGATGAAGTTGCCGAAGTGCGCGGGCGTATCGCCGCCGGGCACGCCGCCCAGCTCCGCCAGGCGCGATTTGACCTCGGGCTCGGCCAGGATGCCCGACACGGTCTTCTGCAGCCGGTCGATCACGGCCGACGGCGTGCCGGCTGGAGCCACCAGGCCGAACCATGCGGTCACCTGGAAGTCGTCCAGGCCGGCTTCCTTCATGGTGGGCACATCGGGCAGTTCGGGCACACGGGTGGCACTGGTTACGGCCAGCGCGTGCAGCTTGCCCGACTGGATATGCGGCAGCGAGCTGGGCAGGTTGTCCACCATCATGGTGACCTGGCCGGCGACCAGGTCGGCCACGGCCGGTGCCGCGCCCTTGTAGGGCACATGGATGATGTCAGTGCCAGTGCGCTTGCGGAACAGCTCGCCGGACAGATGGACCGACTGGCCAGTGCCCGACGAGGCAAAGGAAAGCTTGCCGGGCTGGGCCCTGGCCAGCCCCACCAGCTCGGCTACCGTACGCGCCGGCACCTTGGCATTGACCACCAGGACATTGGGCACCGACACCACCATGGTGACCGGCGCAAAGTCCTCCGCGCGGTAGGGCAGCTGCCGGTACAGGCTATAGTTGATCGCATTGGGGCCGATATTGCCCATCATCAGGGTGTAGCCGTCGGCGGCAGACTGCCTGAGCGCCTGCGCGCCGATAATGCCGGCGCCGCCGGCGCGGTTTTCCACCACCACCGGCTGGCCTAGCAGCTCGCCCAGGCGTTTGCCGACCAGGCGCGACGCGATATCCGTGGTGCCGCCCGCGGCAGCCGGCACGATCAGCCGGATCGGCTTGTCGGGGTATGCGGCCAGCGCGGCGCCCGGTGCCGCCATTGCCGCCACGCCAACCGCGCCCGCCAGGCCGGTCGCCACCATTGCCAGCTTGCCGCCCAGCAGCCGCAGCCTGTCGAGGGCCAGTTTCATCGTCGTCTCCTTGTTGGCCACGCCGTGGCGTGCACCGTTCTTGTTCGTTCGCTCTGTTGCCGCGCCACGATACGGTAAGTGGAGCGCGCCGGCATTGGAATTCACGATTCAGAAAAGGACCCTTCGGTCTGACGAAACTCATGCATACGCGGGAGAGCACGGCTTTTGCTGTTGAGGGAAGCCGTTAAGAAGCCCGGGATGTCGGGGGGCAACGGAGCAAGCTCACCGCGCCAGCCTGGGAAGATCATCGCCGTGAGGGGCGAGGCCGGCAGCACCGTGACGCGCGGGGCACCGTTGCTGGTGATGGAGGCGATGACAATGGAGCACACCATCTGCGCGCCGGCCGACGGCGTCGTCAGTGAAGTGCTGTACGGCATCGGCGAGCAGGTGACAGAGGGTGCCCAGCTCCTGGCGTTCAGTACCTGACAGGCCGGCAAGGAGGCGCAACCTGCATGGGATGGCTTGAGGACGCGTCAGGCGTCAGCCGTGATATCGACGTCGCGGGTCTCGCGGAAAAGCCAGCGACCAGCGACACGATAGTCCAGCCCAGCGGATACCACAGCCCGGAGAAGACATTCCCCGTCTGCGCCGAGATGGCGAACACAAAGGTTGGCAGGAGTCCGCCGACCCAGCCGGTAGCCAGGTTGTAAGGCACGCCCATTGAGGTATAGCGGATGCGTGTCGGGAACATCTCGGCCAGGGCAGGCCCGATCGTCATCACCGTCAGGATCGAACTGGCGAAGAACAGTACCAGCAGGAGCAGGACCTTCGGCGCGTCGAACGCGTTCGGATCGCTCGTTGCCGGATAGCCGTTCCCGTGCAGCGCCGTGCGCAGTGCCTGCGCCAGCTGATTCGACTGGGCTTTCGCCTGTTCCGGTGCGATGCCGCCGGCATCGTAGGCATTCACGATGTCGTTGCCGATCCGGATTCGCGCGGTCGTGCCAGGCACGGCGTCGACGATCTGGTAGCTTGCGCCAGTGCTGGCCAGGGCCTGCTTGGCCGTATCGCACGACGAGGTGAACTTGCGGTTACCCAGCGGATTGAACATCAGCGAGCATTGCGCACGATCCGCAGCATTGCGGTGTCCCCCTCTGTATGCTGTCCGCGCTGGAGAACGGCAAGGGCGTCAATCTCGAGCACGCCCTGCGTGTGATGGACGGACTGGGTTTGAACTTGTCGTTCCCAAGGCCCATGCGTCTTGGCTCGACCAGTCAGCGGCTCATGCGGTCAAGATCGGCGAGGATCACCGATGCCCTGACCGGCGCGCCGGATGTTACTGGCGATGGTTGCGCGGCGGCGTCACTTCTCACAAAAACAGAGCAGACCTAGGGCGCAGCCTGCACATGCTGGACTTGGCATGGCGTTCCAATTCGTCTAGACTAGTCAGGTAACTAGTCTCTCTTGGGGCGAACATGAAAGCATGGCCAGTCCAAGACGCTAAAGCGCGTTTCAGCGAATTTCTCGATGCCTGCCTGTCCGACGGGCCGCAGATGGTCACCAAGCGCGGGGCGGAGGCGGCTGTGCTGGTGTCCGCGGCAGAATGGCGCCGATTGCATGCGGCGGCCAGGCCGTCGCTGAAGGAACTGTTGCTCGCTGATACGGCCCGAACGGAGTTCCTGGTGCTGCCCCGTGGCGGGGCGCGCCGCCGCCCTATTGAGCCCATCAGCTAACCGCCATGTACCTGTTGGATACCAATGTCATCTCCGAGTTGCGCCAGCCGCGTCCCCATGGCGCGGTGGTCGCTTGGCTGCAGTCGGTCGCGGACGCCGACTTGTTCCTGTCAGCCGTGACCCTGGGTGAGATCCAGGCGGGCATCGAGCTTACGCGGGATCAGGATGGCGCTAAAGCGGACGAGATCGAGCAGTGGGTGGATCTGGTTGCGGACACCTACAATGTGCTGCCGATGGACGCTGAGACCTTTCGCCTGTGGGCGCGCCTGATGCATCGGCGCTCCGACACCTTGTACGAGGACGCGATGATCGCGGCGACGGCCAAGCAGAACCATCTCACCGTCGTGACGCGCAATGTCAGTGATTTCGCGCACTTCGGCGTCGCCCTGCTGAACCCGTTCGAGGCCGCGCGGTGAGCCGCGAGGATCCACCATGACCAACTATCGTTACGAATCGACCCGCGCCCGGCCGCACTGGGTGGCGGCTGGCGGCTGCGCCTGCTCGAGAACGGCGAGGAGGTCGGCGGCGGCGTCTTTGCCGCCGAGGCCGACGCCGATCCGCACGCCGGCATGGCGTGGTTCAATGCGCTGACGGAGCCGGAGCGCGCACAGTGGCTACAACAGGCCCGGCAGTGCCCGGCCCGTTGATGCCTGAGCGGGGCACCTGAACGCCGAAGCCTTCAACGAGGCCGAGGCCAGCGCCCAGGATTGGCTGACGTCGCGGCCGCGGTAGGCAGGGCGCCGCCAGCGCCTTCCTGGCCATGGCGTCACGATTGACGCCCTGGCGGCGGTAGTGGCCCCCCATTGCTGCTGCATGGCTATCCTCAGTCACGCATGGCATGGGCGGCTTCGAAATGCAGCTCATAGGGGCGCGTACAGTCATACACGGCAAAGTCCCCTATCCCCAACATCGCGTGTTTGCGCAGCATGCTGTCAAAGGGAAAACGGCGGCGCCCGATAAAGATAGCTATTGCAGTCCGCGTGGATCGTCGGCATAAGGTGTTTTCACACCCATTGGCATGATGGACCGGTCATAATATTCGGTGCAGCATTTGACGAGCCCGTTTTCGTCAAGGTCGAGAATAATGACAGCGCGGGCTTTGAAAGCGCGATGAGTTGGCTGCATCAGGTTCTCGCCTGCTCCAAGCGACTCTCCATCGAATGTCCCAGTCCCTTCGTAGAGAAGAGTTGCCGTCATGTCGTCGACAAGCACCCGCTCGAGCTCGGCTTTGAAGTCGGGGACTGCAGCGTGCCATTTGCGGTGATGCAGCCGGACGAACTCGCGCCCCTGCCGCGCCAGCCCCCAGGAAGGATCGACATACAGGCCATCCTCGGTGAAAAGGTTAGCAAACGCAACCGAATCAGGTTGCTGGAGTTGGTCAAGCCATCGGGTGGCGATATCGGTAACGTTCATAAGATTTAAGGGGAGGGTAGAGGTATCGACCCGAGCACGCAGGGCAGCGTGCTCAGGAACTGGACAACCACTTAGGGAGTAACGATGGCCTTCAGGACTTCCCCCCGTTCGCTTGCTTTTACCGCCTCGTTTATCTCAGACAGATGGTATTTGCGCAGCAGCCTGTCAAACGGGAAACGTCCCTGGCGCCAGAGTTCGATCAGTTGGGGAATAAAGATGTCAGGGATGCTGTCCCCTTCGATAATGCCCCTTACCGAACGGCCAAAGAGGATCGTGTTGAGATCCAGTGCGATCTCGGTACCTAGTGGGGCGACCCCGATCAATCCGCAGGTACCCGTCAGCCTTAAGCAGTCCACTGCCAGGCGTACCACACGCGGAATCCCCGTGCATTCCAGCGAGTACTGAACCCCTTCACCACCGCTGATTGCCGCAATCTGCGCGATCGTATCGCCATCGGCGCTGTTGATCACATGCGTGGCGCCCAGTTCCTGAGCCAGGGAAAGCCGCTCAGGCACGATGTCGACGGCGATAATGGTGGTGCAGCCGACCACGCGCGCGGCCATGACTGCCGCCAGTCCAACCGAGCCTGCACCGAACACGGCGATGCTTGAGCCTGCGCCAGGCTTCAGCGCATTGATCACCGCACCGGCTCCGGTCTGGATGCCGCAGCCAAGCGGCCCCATCAACTCGATCGGCACGTCCTTGCGCACCTTGACCACGTTGCGCTCCGTCGCCACCGCGTATTCCGCAAACGACGACTGGCCGAAGAAATATCCGCTCAGGCGCCCGCCATGCGCCGAGCAGCACGGCGAGGAACCATCCGGGCGCGCACCCGAGAAGTTCCTGCCATACAGGTCAAGGCAGTACCCATAAAGTCCCTTCTGACAATTCGCGCAGATGCCACAGCTCGCGTAGGTCAGCACGACATGGTCACCGGGCGCGACCTTGGTGACAGTAGCGCCGACCCTTTCCACGACGCCGGCACCCTCGTGGCCCAGCACGGCTGGCAATGGGGTCGGGAAATACTGGTCGCGCACCACCATGTCGGTGTGGCAGACGCCGGTGCCAAGAATCCTGACCAGCACCTCGTTGTCGCGGGGCTCCTCCAGCCCAATCTCCTCAAGCAGGAACGGCCCCGATTTTTCCCGCACGACAGCGGCCATGACAGTCCGCAGTGTTGTCTTCTCCATTAGTTCTGACTCCCAGGTTCCAATGCTTATCGTGGTTTGCCGAATGAAGCGGACCGCATCAGGCCGCCAATGGCTTGCTGCGGATCGTTTGCAAGTTGGCGTACTCGGCCAGGCCATGCGCCTTACCGACCACGAAGCGGCCATCCGAGCGAACGAAGAATGTGTCGGTCATCGTGCCACCAGCATCGATGCCCATCACCTGTACGGTGGACTGCGGTTGCATACTGCCTCCTGTCGTTGGTGTAGTCATGGTGGGATCTCCCACGACTCATCCATGGCAAAGCTTGTGCCAGGCCTGGCTGGCACCAGGGAGCAACCCCGGCAAGCGATTGAAATCAACGAGTTGCCGGCATTGCCTGACCACGTCGCTGGTCGCGGCATGCCTGGCGTCGGTGTCCGGATTCACGACGCCCTGCGCAGCGGTGTCCGGGAATCGGACGCTCTCTGGCCAGCGATCGATGCGATTGCCTTCGGCAAGCCCCGGCATTTAGCTGTTGGAGCATTGACGATTGCCCAACGCGGATCGCGCCAGGCGTGGGCGGCATGGAGGTCTGCCCTGTCGCTGCCGCGATGGACGCCGATGGACCCTGACGTTCCTGGGCTCCGCCGCGCAGATCGCTGTAGCGCTGGCACGCGCTATGCGCTGGCTTCACACGAATGGCAGCGGAACGTGGTGAAGCCCATGAAGAATTCAATGAGGTCAAGGCGCCTGATTGTCGAAGCTTTCGAAGCGGCTGCCGACACGAACCTGGCGATCGGAACCCATCTCGTCACCGATCGACTCTGGTACACGCATCATGGCGTCTATGCGGGGGCCGGCAAGGTCGTGCATTACGCTGGGCTGTCGCTGTCACTGCGTCGCGCCCCGGTGCTCGAAGTCACGCTCGCAGAATTCGCGCATGGGCATCCGGTCTGGGTCCGGCAAAGCCCCGGTGCCAGGTTCGCCGGTGTGGAAGCTGTCCAACGCGCCTACTCCCGCATCGGCGAGGACCGCTATCGCCTGATTTCCAACAACTGTGAGCACTTCTGTATGTGGTGCCTATATGGCGAGAGCCGCAGTGATCAGGTCGACGTATGGAAGTCTTGGGCAAGCGCTGTGCTGGCTGGCGGGTGCAAAGCTGTCGGGCGGCTCACGGTCACGGCCTTGCGAAGTGTGTCCGTGCTGCGAGCGGTTTCCCGAGTCGGATTCAAGGGCGGGACGTTCGCGAATTCAACGCAATCGTTATCGTGAGCCCGTGCCTGTGTCGCATCGGGAAAGACCAGGGCATGCTGGCTTACGCCTCAGCGGCCGCCGTGCATACGGGCGGCCGTTCGTGGCGGCTGCGGTCGCCGCTACCGCGCTTGTCTGAGAGCGCTGCTGTCGCTGTCCGGTTTCCGTACACTTTTGGCTGCGATGGCCGGAAACCGGACACCTTCCGTTGGTATGCTGCAAAGCACAAATTATTGATTTGAAAAGAGATTTATTGACTTGGCGATGGCACGCGGATACGGTTACTCCAGTCAATTGAGAGCGATCGTCCCATGCCGTTTTCTCGTTGCGGCACCCTGATCCCCCGCCTCGGCGACGAACCCGTCGTGGCCTCCGCCTGGGAGCGATTTGTGCAGGACCAGCCCCTGGAAGTGGCAGGTGTGCGCAGCGTCGTCCTGGCGTCGTGGCAGCGGTGTCGTTCCGAGGCCGTTGACCCTGCCAGGCACTCCGCACCGGGAGCTGCCACCGAACGTGTCCGTCAGTTGCAGCGGCAGAACCGGGAGCTCTGCGAGGCCGCGCGTCCGGCACTCGAGGGCCTGCGCGATATCCTGCGGGAATGCGGCACCCTCATCATGCTCTGTGACCCGGGCGGCACCGTTCTCCACCTCAATGGCGAGACCAGGGCCCGGAGCATCGGCGAGGGGATCAACCTGGCCACCGGTGGCTGCTGGAATGAGGATGTCATCGGCACCAATGCCATTGGCACCGCGATCGCCACCGCCGCTCCAGTTCAGATCCATGCCGACGAGCATTTCTGCCTGGACGTCAAGCGCTGGACCTGCGCCGCGGCTCCCATTCTTGACCCGTTTAGTCGCACCCTGCTGGGAGTCGTGGATGTTTCTGGCGTCAAGGAAACCTTCCATGGGCACACCTTGGGGCTGGTGGTGGCTGCAGCCAGGCAGATCGAAAGCGAACTGGCACGTCGCGAAGTTGCACTCCACGAGCGATTGCTGACCCGAGCCATCGACCATTTCATCCGTTACGCGAGCGATTATGTTGTGCTTGTCGACAGCCGTGGACGCATTGTCCGTGCTAACGGAAATGCACAGGTGGCGCGGGAGAGCTATGACGTGCGGCTGCCGTTGGAAGTCGGCGGCCAGGTGCCGGGACTCAACCTTGCACTGCCCCAGATCGATCGGTCCTGCCAACGCCCGGAATGGCTGCGCCCCGAATGGCTGCACCCGGTGAAGGACCATGACGGGATGCTGGGTACGATGCTGGTGATCCCGCTCGGGACGCGCCAGAACCGAAGCGCTGTATCGCTGTCCACGGCTACGGCCACTGTCACGGCGACAATGGCCGGAAACGATGCGTTTGGCGAGATCATCGGGGGAAGTGAGGTGCTGGAGGCGACCAAGGCACGCGCCCGTCGTATCGCCCCTCTGGATCTGCCCGTACTGCTCCTCGGCGAGACCGGAGCAGGGAAAGAACTCTTTGCCCGGGCGCTGCATCGGGCGGGTAAGCGCCCCGAGGGTCCATTCATTGCCGTCAATTGCGGCGCTTTTACCCGTGAGCTCCTGGCCAGCGAACTCTTTGGCTATACCGAGGGAGCCTTTACAGGTGCCCGTCGTGGTGGCCTTCCGGGGAAGTTTGAGCAGGCCGACGGCGGCACGCTCTTCCTGGACGAGCTTGGGGAGCTGCCGCTAGACATGCAGCCCCACCTGTTGCGCGTGCTGCAGGATGGCGTTGTGGTCCGCCTGGGCGATACCCGCGAGCGGCGCGTTTCGGTGCGCGTCGTCGCAGCCACGAACCGTGATCTGCAGAAGGAGATCGCCGCCGGGCGCTTCCGCGAAGACCTGTACCACCGCCTCTGCGTGGTCAGCCTGCCGCTACCGCCGCTGCGCGACCGGCCGGGCGATATCGCGGCAATCATCGAGCATCTCAACAGCAAACTGGCACGCAAGTATAGCTGTGCGCCCAAGCAGCTTGAACCCGCCGTGCGCCAGGCGCTTCTGAGCCATCGCTGGCCGGGTAACATACGTGAACTGCAGAATGTCTTCGAGGTGATGTTCGCGCTCAGCGAAGGCAACATCATCGATACTTCTCTGCTCCCCCCGAGCATCGCACAGACGCCAAAGGACTCCCTTTCCGTATCAACCTCGACGTCAGTACCTGTTTCATTTGGTCGTCTTGAGGAAATGGAGAGGCAAGCGATACTCGACGCGATCGCGAATGCCCATGGAAACATGTCTATGGCCGCCCGGACACTGGGTATTTCGAGGAGTACGTTATACGTGAAACTGGCCTCGATTCGGGCTGAGCCCGGCAGTTCACGCGCCGGCGCGTAGCGGTTTAACCGGCCCGCGCCGGGACACCTTCGGGACCGGCTGCATCGCATGCCAGATGTTGACGGAAGCCGTTAAATGGCCCGGGACGGTCTCTGCCAGGGCCAAGATACCCGTCTCACGGCCGATAACGGGCAGCACCAGCGGGCGCGTTTCCCATGCTGCGGGCTAGATGGCAGTCCGTGGGCGCGCCAGTTCGGCGATCAGTTCATCGGTGGCCGGTACCTGCCGGGTCTTGTTGCCCCTTGCCGGTTACCTCCAGCCACCAGCGCTCGATGCCCTGGGCGTCGCGCCGGCAGAAGAACGCTCCCATGGGCGTGCTCGCGACTTCCGACGCGCGCAACCCACCCAGATAGAGTGCCGTCAGCACCCAGCGGCAGCGTGCCGCATGCAGGCGCTCGCGCACGGTGCCGACCGGCATCGCCTCGACGGTTTCCTTGACGGTCGCCCACAGCTGGTGGCTCAGATAGCGCGTGATGCGCGGCCGGGGCGGGGCACGCCGGCGCCGCGCGAGCGCGAGCGGGTTGCCGGCCAGGTAGCCGGCCTCGGTCAGCCAGGCGAAGAGCGCGTTCAGGATCACCATCGCGTGGCGCACGCTGGCGGGTGACAGCGGCCCGGCAAACGGGCGCCAGTCCGGATGACTGCGCGCGAGTTCCTGGCACCGTATGTGGGTAAGCACATACGGTGCCCGAATGGAGCACGCCGGGATCTATGTGCGCGGGGTACCGGGCAACTGGTATTCCTACCGCGATTTGGTCTATGGCGGTAAAAGACCCTCCCGAGTGTGGCCTTCAGCTCGAAGCAATGACCGTCGTGCAGGCGACGGTGCACGCCGCATGCCTTGCATGCTCTCTGCGACGGGCGAAAGCGATCGAGTTGCTCGACGATAAATTCCCGCTGGGTGCAATTGATCAGTGACCTTACCTTCAGCCAAGGACAATCCGACCTCCCCGAGGCGTGACTCCCAGCGAGGCGGTGAAACCGCATTACCTCGATCCGCTTGACCGCGATTCCATCGCCGTCGTCGAACTCGAGAACGATCGTGTCTCGCAGGGCGGCTCCCCGTCTCATTGTTGCTAAGGCGATGCTCCACGGCAGGACCCGTTTGGCCAGGCAGCTGACCTGCTCGACGCTCTGGTGCCGTGGCGTGACCGGCAATGTCTGTGCGGTAACGCACATAGACGGCTCACGTTGCACCCTGTCGCAGCTACATATGATTGGACGTGGTTCCTGCGGGTCCTCCTGCAAGGCAGCAGCCAACGCGTGAGGAGGCCGAGCGCAGTCCTGGCGCGAGGCGATGCCTTGGCGACGGGAACCACGACAACGCCGCTCAAACTCATGTGCTGTAGCGTCTACGGTCCAGGTGAAAGATATGCCCAACAACAACAGCAATAGCCACGCTTGTGATACCAACCCCGACCCGGCGCAGTCGCGATCCCGGGCTCATGCGCCCGGGTCCGGTGATTGCCTGCCGTCACGCATCGACGGCGCCGGCTCCTCGTCCCCGGGCGCTGGAAAATTGCGCCGCCAAAGGCAACGCGGTCAGGCACCGCTTAAGGCGATGCTCATGGTCGCCATCTTGTTGGGGACACCAGTTCTGATGTGGCGCTTACTGCAGGCGCAAGTGGTAGATCCCCTGGCGGGGCTGAAGTCGCTCAAGACCGCTGTGGTTCCCGGTCCGCCTGCCGAAGTTCTCGATCAGTTTGTCAAGGACAAGGCGGCCGCCATCCAGCTCGGCAAGGCGCTGTTCTGGGACATGAAAGTGGGCAGCGACAACAAGACCGCCTGTGCAAGTTGCCACTTCCATGCCGGTGTCGACAACCGCATCACGAACCAGCTCTCTCCAGGCCTGCTGGGCGGCGATAAGACCTTCCAGCTGGGCCGGCCTAACTACACCCTGAAGCCGGAAGACTTTGCGTTCACCAAGCACGTGGACGTGAACCAGGCGCAGCCGCAACTCTCGAACGTCAATGAGGTTGCCGGCTCGCAGGGGGTATTCACCCGCAACTTCGTTGAATTCGGCACGGGCAAGACAGGCGATGTCTGCGCCACGGTTTCCGACGACATCTTCCACGGCGGTACAGGCTTCAACCTCAACGGCGTCAACACGCGGCAAGTGACCGGACGCAATACGCCGTCCGTGATCAATGCGGTATTCAATTTCCGCAACTTCTGGGATGGGCGCGCCAACAACATGTACAACGGCGGCGATCCGTTTGGCATGAGGAATCCCAATGCCCTTGTGTGGAAGCACGAGGGTGGCGTGCTCAGGCAAATCCAGGTGGCCATTCCAGGCGCCTCCCTGGCGTCGCAGAGTGACGGGCCGCCCCTGAGCGCGGTCGAGATGAGTTGCGCGGGCCGGTCATTCATGAAGCTCGGCAAGAAGCTGCTTGGCCAGCGGCCGTTGGCCGGCCAGACCATCGCTGCGGACGACAGCGTACTTGGCCCCTTGGAGTTACTGCGCAACAACGATCAGCTACCGACTTACTCTGAGCTGGTCAAGAAGGCATTCCGCCCCGAGTATTGGGCCTCACCGACACTGATGCGCATGTCGGCTGCGGATGAGGCGAAAGTCGGCTCGATGGATTTGCTGCCCGCCCGCCAGTTCAAGCGCAGCAACGAGAAGTTCGAGGTAAGCCAGATGGAGGCCAACTTCGCGCTCTTCTTCGGCCTCGCCGTTCAGCTTTACGAGTCCACCCTGATTGCCAATGACACGCCGGTCGACCGTTACCTCGAGGGCCAGACCGGAGCCTTGAATGAGCAGCAGTTACGCGGCGCCAGAATCTTCACCGGGACCGGGCGTTGCAGCCGCTGTCACTCAGGCGCTGAGCTGACCGCCGCCTCATTCTCCAGCGTGACCGCGCAGCGGCTCAGGCGGATGCCAATGGGAGATGGGCTGGAAGCTGTCTATGACAACGGCTTCTACAACATCGGCGTGCAACCGACCGCAGAGGATCTCGGCGTCGGCGGCATCGATCCGTTCGGCAATCCGTTCTCCGAAACGCGGATGGCGCAGCAGGGCAAGACCCAGTTGCTGGGCAACGGCTTCGATACCACCAAGGAGACGGCAGTTGGCGAGACCCAGCGTGTGGCGGTTGACGGTGCCTTCAAGACACCAAGTCTGCGCAATCTGGAGTTTACCGGCCCGTATTTCCATAACGGCGGAAAATCTACCCTGATGCAGGTGGTGGACTTCTATAACCGTGGCGGGGATTTTGCGGACGTCAACAGGGCGAATCTGGATCGGGGCATTGCGCCGCTCGGCCTGACGGAGTCGGACAAGCAAGACCTGGTGGCTTTCATGCTTGCCCTGAGTGATGACCGCGTGCGCTATCGCAAAGCGCCGTTCGATCACCCCTCGCTCTGCTTCCCCCAGGGGCATAAGGTCAGCTCTTCCGGAGCCTTGCTGCAGGACGGAAGCACCGGGAACGGCGTGGACAACACGGAATGCATTAGTGCGGTGGGAGCGGGGGGCGCGAGCACCGGCCTTAAGCCGTTCCTCAACCTCGATCCGTTCCAACGCTAGTGGATGAGTCAGCGACGATTCGCGCAGCGGGTCCAGCTGACTCCTTACGGGTTTGACGATGGGTCGTTCTTAAGGCGTATGGGCCGTTGCTCGAACAGGCAGCGGCCCATGCGATAAACATCGCTAAGCTCGCGAGGTGTCTCTTCGTCGCGCACGGGCTTACGCAAAATCGTCTTAAGCTTCTCGGCAGCAATCTTGCGCGGGTCACTCAAATAGATTTCGTGATGATGCCCAATTTCGACCAGTCCAGGTGCGCCGGCAGCGATCATCGCGTCAATTGTAATGGTGCTCATAACGCTCGGATGCGGTCAGCGCACACGTCCCGCCGGCTGGGCCTCTGCACCCGACTGTATCCAGGAGAAAAAGCGCGCGACAGCGGGATCGTGACGTCGCCGCTCCGGACAGGCGAGGAAGTGCTTTCTTCCCGTCGAAACGATCTCTGGGAACGGTGCGATGAGTCGGCCCGACGCGAGATCTTCTCCCACGAATTCCGGCTGCGCAATGCAGACACCCAGACCCTCGAGTGCGGCTTGGTACATCAACAGCGAGAAACTGAATTCGATCTGGTTTGCTGGCTGCAAGTCCGGCACCTCCATGAGCTTGAGCCAGAGCGGCCAGTCCTCAGGACGGTTGGCGCTGTGAAGCAGGGTCATCGACTCCAGTTCGGCCAGCCGCGGTTTGCGCTTGCCCCATAGCCTTGGCGAGCAAACCAGGATTCCGGTTTCATCCATGACGGAGATGGCATGCAGCCCTGGATCCGGCTGCGCCGAACGCTGCATCCCGATGTCGACATCCTCGGACTCGAAGTCCACGGGCTGCACGCTGGTGTTGATACGCAATTCAAGCTGCGGGTCGCGAGGGCGAGCAATTCCTTGAAGGTGTTGGCCGGCAGCCCCTTGGTCGCCATTCGCGCTATCGGAAAGCAACTCGACGCTGACATCGAGCGTGATATCGCGAAGCTGCCCCAGTCCGTAGCCGACGTCCAGATTCGAAAGTAAGGCGGCGACCGCCTACCTTCAAACAGGGGAATGCAGGCTGATTCGACTTTGAAACAACTGCCAGGGTCGTGTGCGTCGGCTGGCCTTCACTGCAAGCGGGCGCATTTAACGTGTGCATGGCGGCTGCGGGCAGTTGACATCTCTGCTGGGGTAAATGCATGGCAAGAGGGGCGCCGCTTTGATGGCCCGATGTTTCATTTCTTAAACATCCTTTTGGCGTCCGATCGCGCTTGCCGCATACCCGGCGCTCGTCCATAGAGGCGATTTTTCTTTCCAATCCCGCCACCTAGATTGAACGCATCGTTGGCGCTAGCGCAAGCCATCGGATTTCAAAGTGGCTAAAAAAGCCGGGAAAGGGGGGACTCTATGAAACGCATCCACATGAGGCTGGCTGCCGTGCCGCTCGCCTGTCTGATCGTCACGGTCGCCGGTTGCGGGGGAGGCGGAGGCGACTCGGCGCCTGCCAGCGCCACGTCAGCCGCGACCACGACAGGCAACCCGGGATCGGATACGACAGGTAACCCGGGATCGGCCACGTCCACATCCACGACGGCGCCAACTCCCGCCACGGCTGGCAGCACCATGCTGTCCGGTACCAGTGACCCGGGGCCCGATATCGGCAAGGACGGGGATTTCTACCTCAATACCGCGACCTGGATGCTCTTCGGGCCCAAGGCAAACGGCGTGTGGCCGGCTGGGGTGTCGATAGCAGGGCCGGTGGGCGGGAGCGGCACCCAAGGCAACACCGGGGCCGGCGGCAATACGGGTCTGGCCGGTAGCACCATGCTGTCCGGCTCGGGCGATCCGACCAGCGGCGTCGGCAACAACGGCGACTACTACATCAACACCACCACCTCGACACTGTTCGGGCCCAAGGCGGATGGCACCTGGCCGCCGGGTGTCCCGTTGGGTGGCGGGTCCGGCTCGTCGGGCCCCGGCGGCGGCACCGTGCTGACGGGCGCGGGCGCGCCGGACAACAGCGTCGGAAACAACGGCGATTACTACCTGGATACTAACACCTGGACGCTGTACGGGCCCAAGGCCAACGACCAGTGGCCGCAGGGGGTCTCGCTGGCCGGCCAGTCCGGGACTGGCGGCACTGGCGGTACAGGCGGTACGGGTGGCACTGGTGGTACCGGCGGGACCGGTGGGACCGGTGGGAGCACGGTTGGGAATGGCGGCCACATCCTGTACGGCAGCGGCGCGCCGACGGACAGCATCGGTGTCGATGGCGATTTCTATTTCGATACCTCGACATCGACGCTGTACGGCCCGAAGCAGGACGGCAAGTGGCCAACCTCCGGCGCGAAAATGACGACTGCGACGGTCTACAACGGCAACTTCAACGTGCCGGATACGCTTAGCCGCGGCCACTATGCCATGACCGGCTCGGGCGGCGCGGTGCCTCTGCCGTCGGATTTCGGTGTCGTGATTCCCTATGACTGCAGCAGCGTCAAGCTCACGGCCAGCACGCTCGGCAAGGTGCACGGATCGCTGGACATCTCGGTGTACAAGGTGACAGGGGCGGGCGCAGCGGTGAAGCTGGCGGAGGTCGGCAGCCTGGGCTGCAAGGTGACCAACGGTCTGCAGAACTGCACCCGTGAGGTGCCTTCCGGAACCATTCTCCACAACGACAAGCTGCAGGTCCAGGTGGACAGCAACCAGGCCACCGACTGGGGCGGACTCGCCGTCAACCTCGCGTGCGTCAAGTAGGCTGGCTGGACAAGGCGCGTCACGTGGCCGGGCAAACCGATTTTCCTGGCCACGTGGAGGTGCAGCGCCTTTGCTGTCTTAATCAGCCGTGTGTTGTTTGCCTTCACCACATCGCCCCACATCTTGTAGTGGGTGCGGGTCAGCGTTGCGAACTGCTCGGGCGTGCCGCCGCCGGGCTCGTCGCCACGATCGACGATGCTCTTGACGACGCTCAGGTCCTTCAGCGCCGTATTCAGGGCGCCGTTGGCCTTCTTGACGATGTCAGGGCTCAGGCCCGGCGGCGCGTTGTTGGGCCACCTTCGCCGGCACCGATTCTCTACACACCGCCCCATCTGGCCGAACGGATCCGCGCCGAGCAGTCCGCCATGGAGGCGAAGGGCGGGGAGGCTGGTGGCGAGCGCAAGACCATCACCGCCCTGTTCGCGGACATGGCCGGCTCGACGGCATTGATCCAAGACCTGGACCCCGAGGAAGCCCGCAGCCTGATCGATCCGGTCGTGGCGCTGATGATGGAAGCCGTGCATCACTACGAGGGATACGTGGCCAAATCCCTCGGCGACGGAATCCTCGCCCTGTTTGGCGCGCCAATCGCCCACGAGGACCATGCGCTGCGGGCGCTGTTTGCGGCGCTGCGCATGCAGCAGGTCATGCGCCACCATAGCGACAAGGTCCGGTTGGAGCAGGGCATTCCGCTACAGATCCGGGTTGGCGTCCATACCGGCGAAGTGGTGGTGCGCTCGATCCGCAAGGATGACTTGCGCACGGACTACGACCCGGTCGGCCACACAATCCATATCGCCGCGCGGATGGAAGGGGTCGCGACCCCGTCATCGATCCTCGTTAGCGAATCGACCCACAAACTGGCCGAGGGGTATTTCGAGTTCAAAGGGCGCACACGGATCAAAGGCCTGCGCGAGCCGCTGGCGGTGTACGAGGTGCTTGGCCTGGGCGCCTTGCGCACGCGCTTTAGGTGGGAGCGCATCGCGGCCTGGCGCGGTTTGTCGGTCGCGAGGCCGAACTAAAGCGCCTGGGCGAAGCGCTCGAACTGGCCCGCGCAGGGCAGGGGCAGATCGTCGGCGTGGTGGGCGAGGCGGGCGTGGGCAAGTCGCGCCTGTTCCATGAATTCAAGGCACGCACGCAGCAAGGCTGCATGGTGCTCGAGACCTTCTCGGTGTCGCATGGCAAGGCGTTTCCATACTTGCCGCTAATCGACCTGCTGCGCAACTATTTCCAGATTACGGCACAGGATGACGAGCGCCGATATCGCGAGAAGGCAACTGGCAGACTCCTGATTCTGGACCGCGCCCTGGAGGATCAACTGCCTACTTGCTCTACCTGCTGGGTATTGTTGAGCCGGGCTCGGCATTGCCGACGATGGATCCGGCCATCCGGCGTCAGCGCACCTTTGAGGCGATCGCGCGGCTGCTTGTGCGCGAGAGTCAGAATCAGACACTCATACTCCTGATCGAAGACCTGCAATGGCTGGATAGTGAGACGGAGGCTTTCCTCAATGTCCTCATCGAGGACGTGCCGGGTGCCAGGATGCTTCTGCTCGTCAACTACCGCTCCGAGTACCGTCATGACTGGTCACACAGGCCCTACTACACCCATTTGTGCCTGGAGCCGCTGGACCAGGCGGAGGCGCTGCAACGTTCAGCTCAGCTCGAGGCGATCGGGCATCTCAGTGCAGCCCTCGATCTGCTCAAATCCCTGCCTGATACCCCGGAGCGCCTGCGCGAGGACCTCACTCTGCTGCTGACCCTTGGTCCAGCCTGGATGGCTGCGCGAGGTTTTGGGGCGTCAGAGGTGGAGGCGACCTACACGCGTGCCCTCGCCCTGAGCGAACAGGGCGGGGAAACTCCGCAGTCTTTCTCCGCGCAGCTAGGCCTGTGGTCGTTCTACCTGTTGCGTTTTCCCAACTCAAGACAGCGTTGAGCCTGGCGGAGCGGATGCTCGGTCTCGCGCGGGACACACAAGACCCGGAGCAACTCGCGGAGGCGCACCGTGTTCTTGGGACGACGGTGTTCCGACTGGGCGAGATCAGGCTGGCCCGGACCCACATGGAGCGGGCGTTGGAGCTGCACCGGCCCGACCGGCAGTCATACGGTCATCTTCTGCGTTATGCGCGAAACCCCGCCGTTCATATGCGGAGCACCTTGAGCTGGTTCCTTTGGTATCTGGGCTTGCCGGATCAGTCCCGCGCCCGCTGCGAGGAGGCACTGGAGCTGGCCAGAAAAGTCTCTGACACGTTCGGCCTTGCCCTGACCCTGATCTTCGCGGCCGAACTGCATCAGCGCCGGTGCGAAGTGCAACCGGCGCTGGAGTATGCCAACGCTGCGATCGCACTCTCGAGCGACCTGGGGTTCCCACTCTATCTGGCGTGGGGAACGATTCTGCGCGGCTGGGCGTTCGCCAGGCAGGGGAGTCATGAGGAGGGCATCGCGCAAATGCACCAGGGTCTTGACGCCCGCGAAGCAACCGGAGCGGTACTGGGCCAGCCATCACTTCTGAGGCTGCTCGCCGACGCTTATGGCAGGGCAGGGCAACCTGAAGCGGCGCTTCGCGTGCTGAGCGAGGCGCTGGCGCTGGTGAGCAGTACCGGCGAGCGGTTCGATGAACCGAGACTGCTTCGGCTCAAGGGGGACTTGATGCTGCAGATGCCGGGAGAGGAGGCCTGCGCGTCCGCTCGGACCAAAGAAGCCGAGGCCTGTTTTCAGCAGGCAACTGCTCTCGCCCGTGACCAAGGGGCCAGGTCAGTCATCGCCAAGGCAAGAGCGGCGCGGCGCGGCAGGGGTTGGCCGAGATTCATGGCTCCTTCACGGAGGGGTTTGATACCGTGGATTAGCGTCAGGCAAGGGAGCTGTTGGAGGACTTGTCCTGACATCGATGTGCGCTCTAATTGTGGTTCCCGATGAACGACGCGGGGGCATCAGGTCCATACCAGACGGATGCCATCGTACAGGCGTATCTCAAAATAAATTTGTCACTGGGGTATCCGGCTGGAACCCTTGTCGCCCAAAGGTGGGGGAAATTGAATTGTCAATTTTATCGACACTCGTTTGCCGAACAACAGGGCCTCGAATGCACCCAATCTCGGTGATGCTATCGTGAGAATGTGCTGGCACACGCGTACGCCCAGTGTCGCTCGAACAGGGGCGCACCGCGGCGTTAAAGGAATTCCTTGCGCAAATCGATGCTGCACCGTTCGCCGATCGCACTGAAGTTCTGTGCCAGCCAGTGCTCGGCCTGATCGCGCCCTTGGGTGCGTAGGTAGCAGAGAAAGTCCCAGTCCGCATTCAACTTGCTGGAAACGCCGAGCGCCGTCATGGTCTGGTCCGAGCCGATCGAATGGATAAGCATTTCCTTCATGTCCACCTTGCCGTCCTGGATCAGGGTGGTGATGAAGCTGATCGCACGCAGCTCGCGGATCAACGAGGAATTGAAGCTGACTTCGTTAATGCGATTGAGAATCTCCATCGCGGTCTTCGGGACGCCCTTGCGAACGATCGGGTTGATATGGACGATCACCACATCCCGCGTGCCGCAGTTATAGATCAGCGGGAAGATGGCGGGGTTGCCGACGTAGCCCCCGTCCCAATAGTGTTGGCCGTCAATCTCCACGGCCCGGAACAGGGACGGCAGGCAAGCCGAGGCCAGCACCGCCTTCAGACAGACTTCCTCGCGCGAGAACACGCGCAAACTGCCGGTTTCGACATTGGTCGCGCACAGATAGAGCTGGATCGGGCAATGTCGGCTCAGGGCGTCGAAATCGACATGGCGGGCAAGAACGTCGCGCAGTGGGTTGAAGTTGAAAGGATTGAAATCGTAGGGTGAGAGTACGCGCAGCAACAGGTCCGTCAGCAGGTACATCGGCGAGCTGTCGAGCCCGTAACCACTACGCAGCCAAGTCTCCCACGGCAGTTTGCGGAACGGGCTGCAGATCTGCGCGGTGCTGGAAACGTCTCGCCAGAAGTTGTGCAGCGCGGTGCGAGCGCAAGGCGGCCCACCCTTGAGCAAACCGTAGGCGAGTACCGCGGCATTCATTGCACCGGCGCTGGTGGCGCTGATGCCTTCAATGGCGAGCCGTTCGTCCTCGAGCAGGCGGTCAAGTACGCCCCAGGCAAAGGCGCCATGGGCACCCCCGCCCTGCAATGCGAGCGTGATGGGCTTTACGGGGGCCTTGGCGCCGCCTGCGTGGCGTGTTCCGGGGTTGGTAGACATGTCTCGTTCCCTCAGTGCCAGATCCAGCCGCCGTTCATGGCCAGCGCCGTCGCGGTCATCGAGGCCGAGTGGTCGGAGGCGAGGAATACCGCCAAGGCGGCCGGTTCGACGATCCGCACGAATTCCTTGCGGGCCTGGTGCATCGGCATGACATGACGTACCAAGGGGAAAATGTCCTTCGCACCTGGTAGTGCGGGCAACTTGCGATCAAGTAGGGCGGTGAGCACGATCACAGCAAGGTAGCGGTCTGCCTCGACTTCCTTTAAGTCTTCCATCACCTGAACCCCATCCCTGCCGGACATCGGGAGATCTAGCTCGATCAGATCGTAGCGGTTCTGGCTTCAAAGCTCGCAAACCACACGCAGATCCATTTTAAGACGACGCAAACGTAGCCGGCCCGCGCAGTATCTGCGCGAGCAAACGGACATCGGCCTCCAGATCGTCGGCGATCAGGATCCTTGCCTCAGGTTTGTCGGATGGGCTAACCACACCGCGCATCCTGGAGGGACTCTTGAGGAGAATATGCTCTGCCATCGTCTGTGCTGAGCAATTTTGCTAGCAGAACCCTTAAGGTCTGCAAAGCGGCACATTTTCCAAGGTCTTTGATCAACGACGCCGCCATCGCGCGCCACGATTCGCACTATTCATCAACTGGACGACCGCACAACCCGCGCAGGGGACGGGATGCCCATTGACCAGGCGGCGAGGCACTGCGGTGTCGCCATCGGCATGCTTTCCAAACTAGAGTACGGTAAGGGCGTCAATCTCGAGCACGCCCTGCGTGCAATGGACGGCTGGGTTTGACGATGCTAGGCGTTCCCAAGTCGCATGCATCTTGGCTCGAACAGGCAGCGGCCCATGCGGCTAAAATCTGCGAGGGTGTGGCCGGCGGACAACTTACCTGGTAGGGGGAGTTGGGCCTGATCAGGAAGTGCGCCATTCTCGGATGCGATCTTCGATTGGTGCGGGAATGCCATGCTGATGCGCCTTACGTCTTGCGGGTCCAGCCGATCCGGTGCCGATCCTGCGTGGCCCCATGCCGCGCATCCTCTTCACTGTGCAGGTAGCCGCTCGTCGTCGACAGCGAACTGTGTTCAAAGTTGTCGCGCACGAAGCGCAGGTCGACCTGCTGGTCGGTCATGTGCGAGCCAGCGGTGTGGCGCAGCCAGTGCGCCGAGGCGCTGGCCAGCACCGCGGCTTGCGCCTCCCATTCCGGCCCGCGCCCCCGTAGGCGCGCCGCGGCCATGCCAAACACCTCTTTCAGGATCAGGTGCAGCGCGCAGCGTGACAGCGGTTTCTCGCTGCCCTCTCTTCCAATCACCGGCAGCACCAGTGGACGCGTCTCCCCGAACTGCGGGGTCGGCGGCAACGCGTGGGCGCGGCGGTAGCGCGCGAGTTCGGCAATCAGCTTGTCGGTCGCTGGCACCAGCCGGGTCTTGTTGCCTTTGCCAGTCACCTCCAGCCACCAGCGCTCGATGCCCGGGGGCATCGCGTCGGCAGAAGAGCGCGCCTATCGTGGTGGCTGTCGACTCGGAGGCACACAGGCCGCCCAGATAGAGCACGGTCAGCACCCAGCGGCAGCGGGCCGCGTGCAGCCTTTGCCGGCCCGTCTCGGTCGGCATCGCCCGTCCTTGACCGTCTCCCACAGGGCGTGGCTCAGATAGCGGGTGATGCGCGCCTTGGCGCGCGCGCCGGCGGCGGGCGAGGGCGAGTGGGTAGCCGGCCAGGTAGCCCGCCTCGGTCAGCCAGGCGAACAGCGCGTTCAGGATCACCATCGCCTGACGCACGCTGCCGGGCGACAGTGGCCCGGCAAACAGGCGCCATTCCGGATGGCAAGGTTTTTAACACACTCCCGGCTGCCTGCCATGTCCCTGGCCATAGACTGAATACGCTCCCGCCATGCACGCTACGGTTCTGCCGCCACCTCACTGCGGTGCTCACGTGCGATTAGCAAGCGTCAGCGCAACGGGTAGGTAAAAGCGTTCAGATCTCGATACTGGCGGGAATTGTGACCGCCATTGGCGGAAATGGCGATCTGCAACAGCACTACACCTGAGCTAGACCGTCAACGGTACGTCCATGGCGGGCGGTGCGACATATTCAGTCATTCGTCGGCGCGACAAATCCATATGAGCTCGCACGATTTCCCCCGCTGCCCCGGCATCATGTCGTTCGATGGCGCTGATGATTTCGTCATGCTGGTCCGCAGCCTTGTTCATCTCCGGGTGCAGGTCTGTCGAAGTTGGATGCCGATAGAAGAGTTTCCCCAGCCGGGCGTGGTCTATCAGGACGCGGCGCAAGCTGGGCATCAGATAGGGGTTGTGCGCCATCTTCCCGATCTGCAGGTGAAACTGGTCGTTGAATAAGACGCGATTGTCGACATCGTTGTTCTCAATGGCTTCGCGGAACTTGGCCTGGATAGCTTTCAGCTCGTCGATTTCCTTGGCCGTGGCATTTGAGGCCGCGAGCTGCGTTGTCGCAACGTAGATCAGCGGTGCAGCGAGAAAGAAATTCCGCAGCGACTGATGGTTCATCGAGGACACGCGAGCAGCCCGATTGGCTTCGAGCTCAATGTATCCCTCGGCCGCCATCTGCCGCATGAGTTCGCGTACCGGCGGCCTGGATAGTCCGAATTCCTCGCTTAGTGCCAGTTCGTCCACAACGGCGCCGGGCGCCAGCTCCATGCTGACAATGCGCCGCCGCAGCGCTTCGCTTAGGAGCGCTTTACGGTCAACAGAGCTATCCGCCGTTTGCGGGTCGCCTTCTGAGGGTTCTCGGATCTTGGGCATTCGAGGCTCAATGTCTATCAATCGTAGACAGTATATAAAAAATCCGGGGTTGTTCGGGTGACGGCCAACTCCTGACCCAAATTCTAGGCGGCGGCCCGGCCCGGCCCATACGCCGCTTCCGTGTCCCTCCCGTGTGGCCGGCCGCGCTTGCTGCCCTTTTCGCTACCTGCCTGCTGCCTCACGCATTCACCGGCAATTCATCTAATTAGTAGCTAATGCATCACTATTTGAAGCGAGATTGCGCGCGTAAACCCGGATATGAGTTGGTCTATCGTTGAACTATTCTCTGTCTACAAATGATAGACACACCGCCGATGGGATGTCTACGGGCATCAAGGCGATCCGAGCGAGACGAAAGACCATGCGAGTTACAGCCCTTCCAGCCGACGATTCGACCTGCGGTTGGTTTCATTTGAGCCCTCCGCGCAAGCCCATGCCGTCCCATACCGGGACGACCGAGGCGCGATGGGTGGTGGTCGGTGCAGGGTTCACGGGGCTCGCGTCGGCCCGGCAGCTGGCCCTCAACTTCCCGCACGACGAAATCGTCCTGGTGGAAGCGCAAGAGGTCGGATATGGCGCGTCCGGACGAAACGCAGGCTTTGCAATTGACCTGCCCCACGACATTGGGGCTGACGACTACATCGGCGACATCGCAACCGCGCAGAAGAGCCTGAGCCTCAATCTGACTGGGCAGAAGATCCTGAAGTCGCTGGTCGAGGAATTCCAGATCGATTGCCATCTCCGGCCGTCCGGCAAGTACCAGGCAGCGGTCGAAGACAGGGGTATCGCGGTGTTGGACGCGTATCGCCGAGGCCTGGACAAGCTGGGTCAGCCCTACGAGATGATCGAGGGCGCAGACTTGCCCGACCACATTGGGATTTCGTTCTACAAGAAGGCCTTGTTCACGCCGGGAACGGCGCTCGTCCAGCCGTCGGCGCTGGTGAAAGGACTGGCGAACTGCCTGCCTCCGAATGTCAGCCTGTACGAACACACGCCCATCACGGACGTGGAGTACGGCGACAAGATCGCTCTGTCCCATGCGAATGGCCGCATCATTGCTGACACACTGGTGCTCGCAAACAATGCTTTTGGCCAGCGCTTCGGCTTCTTGCAGGGCACGATGCTGCCCATCTTCACCTACGCCAGCCTTACCCGTCCGCTGACGACGGCCGAGCAGGAACGCCTGGGGGGGAAGGAATTCTGGGGGCTGATTCCTGCCGACCCGTTCGGGACCACGCTGCGCCGCACCCACGACAACCGCATCCTGGTCCGCAACAGCTTCAGCTTCAATCGCGACGGGCGTAGCAAACAGGAGTACCTGGACCGGTTTGTCCAATGCCATCGGACTTCGTTTGAACGGCGCTTTCCGAGGCTGCCGGATGTCGCATTTGAGTACACGTGGGGCGGTTCACTGGCGATGTCGCGCAATCACATGGGCCACTTTGGCCAGCTCGCCCCGAATGTCTATGGCGCGCTCTGCTGCAACGGTCTGGGAGTGACCCGCGGAACCGTAACGGGCAAGCTGCTGGCTGACCACCTGGCTGGGAAGCGAGACCCGCTGATCGACTTCCTTCTTGCCTCACCGAAACCTAACAAGAACCCTCCCGAGCCACTCCTTTCCTTGGGGGTGAACGCCAATCTTTGGCTCGGCCAGCATCGAGCAGGGAGGGAGGTCTAGCACCAGGCTCACTAGGCTTGAAATCAAGCCGCATAGCGTTCGGTTCATGGAACCGGATAACCAGTTATTTCATTGACGAGACTCGGATTCGCGCGCAACGCGATTTCCGGGCACTAGCAGGAGACAAAGCGTGGCGAATCATCAGTCGGTCGAGGACGTTCCTCTCAATGCTTTTCATCAGTTGCTCTGCGTGCGCTCAGGCGGTGGTTGGGTCCTGGACGGCTACGTGCTGAGCATCATTGGTGTCGCCATGGTGCCGCTGGCCGCCGCCCTGGAATTGACAAGTTTCTGGCAGGGCATGATTGCGGCGTCAGCGCTCATCGGCATCTTCTTCGGTGGCTTTCTCGGCGGGCTTCTGACCGGTCGCCTTGGACGCCAGAAGCTGTATTTCTTCGGCCCGACGATTTTCGTCCTGTGCTCGTTGGCGCAATTCTGGGCAAGTTCCGGGATCGAGCTTTTCGCGCTTAGGTTCCTGATCGGGATTGGCGTGGGATTCGAATATCCCGTCGCCGGCTCCCTGCTGGTGGAGTTCATGCCCAAGAAGTATCGGGGTCCTCGGCTGGCCATGCTGACTATCTTGTGGTTCGCAGGAGCGGCATTGGCTTACGTTGTCGGTAATGCGCTTCTGGATACCGGCCGAGCCGACGCCTGGCGCCTGGTCCTGGCTAGCCCGGCGGCCATTGGGGTTGTCCTGCTCTTGGTTCGCCTCGGTACACCTGAGTCGCCGCGCTGGCTCCTCAGCAAGGGCCGTACTGCGGAGGCGGAGCGGGTCATCAAGAAGGTCTATGGGTCCTCGTTCTCGCTGAAGAACCTTCCCGAGCAGCCCGCGGAGAAAAAAGTACCTCTTCTCAGTCTGCTGCATTCCGGATACGGCAAACGCATGCTCTTCGTTTCAGTCTTCTGGAGCTGCTCCGTGATTCCGGTGTTTGCGGTGTATGCATTCGCACCGACGGTGCTGGCAGCGCTGCATCTCAAAGGTGCCTGGGCTTCCTACGGATCAGTCGCCATCACCATGCTCTTCGTTGTCGGCTGCTATATCGCTACGAAGCTCATCAATGTCATCGGCCGGCGCAGCATGTTGATTCACAGCTTCCTGTGGTCCGGTCTGGCACTGCTGGGGCTCGGAGCCTTCTCCGATGGCACGGAAATGCTCGTGCTGGTCCTGTTCGGTGCCTACGCCGTCTTCATTGGTGGAGCGCAGGTGCTGCAACTGGTCTATCCCAACGAACTCTTCCCCACTGAAATCCGTTCCGCCGCCGTAGGTTTGGGGGCATCGCTGTCTCGGATCGGCGCCGCCATCGGGACCTGGCTGGTACCCATCGCGCTGCAAAGCTACGGCATCGGCTTCACGATGTACGCCGCTGCAGGCGTCACGCTGGTTGGCTTGCTCGTGTCCGTGGCACTTGCTCCCGAGACCCGCTCGCTGAGTCTTCAGGAAGCCGCCTCCCTGAGCCGCTAGTCCGAACATTCCATCACACATCTTCCCGTTTTACGGAGCAACCATGAAATTTCAAGGCATCTACACCCCGGCTATCGCGCCGCTGACTTCCGAAGGCAATATCGACCATACTGCCTACGCAGAAGTGCTGGAATCGCTGATCGAGGCAGGCGTGCACGGCATCATCGTTGCCGGCTCGACGGGCGAGTACTATGCGCACACGACGGAAGAGCGCCTGGCGCTCGCCGCGCACGCCAAGGAGGTCATCGGTTCGCGGGCCCAACTCATCGTCGGGACCGGTGCTGTGCGTACGGAAGAGTCGATTCAATACGCCACCGCAGCCAAGGCCATCAAGGCCGACGCCATTCTCGTTGGCTCGCCGCCCTATGCGCTGCCTACCGAAGCGGAGAATGCCGCCCACGCACTCGCTATCGACAAAGCCGCAGGTTTGCCCATCATGCTCTACAACTACCCCGGGCGAATGAGCGTGTCGATGGGGCGCGCGTACTTCCGTACCGTTACGTCTGCGTCGAAGAACTTTGTGGCCATCAAGGAAAGCTCCGGCCAGACGTCGCAACTGCACATGCTGGCTACGGAGTTCCACGACATCGATATCTCGTGCGGCTGGGACGACCAGGCTCTGGAGTTCTTTGCCTGGGGCGCGAGCAGCTGGGTTTGCGCCGGCTCGAACTTCATTCCCCGTGAGCATATTGCGTTGTACGAAGCCTGTGTAATTGAAAAGAACTTCGACAAGGGGCGCCGCATCATGTCTGCCCTGATGCCGCTCATGGACTTCCTGGAAGGTGGAAAATTCGTGCAGTCGATCAAGCATGGCTGCGCGCTGACAGGCCTGCGCCCGGGTGGGGTGAGGGCCCCGCTGCAGGACCTCGATGATGCCGAGAAGCGCCGGCTGCAGGCAATCGTCGTCGAACTCAAGCGGCAAGTCGCCGCGATCGTCGGGGAGAAGTTCTGATGGCAAAACTTCTCACTGCTTCCGAATATGCCGCGCTGGCGGAGAAGTTGAAATTGCCGACGCAGGCATTTGTCGACGGAGCCTTTGTTCGTTCGGTGTCGGGTAAAACGTTCCAGACCACCAATCCGGCAACCGGAGAAGTCCTGACGGAAATCTCCGCCTGCGATGCGCGCGACGTCGACATCGCTGTAGCGAAGGCCAAGGCTGCGTTCGAGGATGGTCGCTGGCACCGCCGCTCGCCGGGCGAGCGCAAGGCCGTGCTGCTGCGGTTCGCCGACCTGCTCGAGGCGCACGCGCACGAATTGGCGGTCATGGAAAGCCTGGACAGTGGTAAGCCGATCCGAGAGTGCCAGAACACCGACGTCCCGGAGACCATCCATACCGTCCGGTGGCATGCCGAACTCATCGACAAGATCTATGACAGCACGGCGCCTGTCGGTTCGAATGCGCTGTCACTGGTCGTGCGCGAACCTATTGGCGTAGTCGGTCTCGTTTTGCCGTGGAATTTTCCGCTGCTGATGCTCGCCTGGAAGATTGGTCCTTCCCTGGCGGCCGGATGCTCCATTGTTGTCAAACCGGCCAAGGAAACCACGTTGACGGCCCTTCGGGTGGCAGAGCTCGCCTATGAGGCTGGCGTCCCTGCAGGCGTGTTCAACGTCCTGCCAGGCGGTGGGAAGGAAGTAGGGGAACCGTTGGGCATGCACATGGACGTTTCCATGGTCAGCTTTACGGGTTCGACGGCCACCGGCCGGCTCTTCCTCAAGTATGCCGCGGAATCGAACCTGAAGCGCATTGTTCTCGAATGCGGGGGGAAGAATCCCGCGGTCGTGATGAAGGACATCGAGGACATCGATGTCGTGGCACAGCATGTCGTCAACGGTGCGTTCTGGAACATGGGCGAGAACTGCTCGGCTTCCTCGCGCCTGATTGTTCATGCCGATATCAAGGACGAACTGCTGACCCGCATTGGCGTTCATATGCGCGAATGGAAGATGGGCAATCCGCTCGATCCGGAATTCCGCATCGGTTCGCTGGTAAGCGAAGCGCACTTCGAGAAGGTTCGCTCCTACATCGAGCAGGCTGCAGACGAAAAACTGTCTGTTGCATTTGGCGGAAGTACGCAAGCAGGAAACTTCGTCGAGCCGACGGTGGTGGATGGCGTGGGCAAGGATAGTCGCCTGTTCAAGGAGGAAATCTTCGGGCCGATCCTGTCTGTGACGACGTTTGACAACACTGAGGAAGCCATTGCGCTGGCGAACGATTCGGTCTACGGCCTGGCTGCCTCGGTCTACACGAGCAATCTGAACAGTGCCATTCGACTGTCGCGGGAAATCCGCGCCGGCGTTGTAACGGTGAACTGTTTTGGGGAAGGCGATATCACCACGCCTTTTGGCGGCTACAAGGAGTCGGGATTCGGCGGGCGGGACAAGTCGATTTGGGCTCATGACCAATACACCGAGATGAAAACCATCTGGATCGATGTGCCGGCATAGTAGGTGGCGGCAGTCGGAGGAGGGCGTTATGGACCAATGCCATGGCGCTGCCCTCGACGCCACGCTGGGCAACCAGGGCGCAATACTGGTCGAGACTTGTTAATCAGTCGTCAACTATCCTCGTCGAGGAAGCAGATGTTGCGTTCTCGTTCGATGAACAACCGTAAGTGCTGTCATGCAAGGTAAGAGAAAAGCAACGTTGATTGGGCTGATCGCAGTTCTGCTATGGAGCTCGATTGTTGGTTTGATTCGTGGCGTGAGTGAAAGCTTCGGCGCTACCGGCGGTGCTGCTCTCATCTATACAGTCGGCGCCATATTGCTGTCTTTCACTGTCGGAATCACAAAGGTCCGGCAATTCTCCGGGCGATATCTGTTCTGGGGCAGCATCCTTTTCGTTGCGTACGAGCTTTGCCTGTCGCTGTCTATCGGCTATGCAAACAGCGGTAGACAAGCCATCGAGGTCGGGATGGTCAACTATCTCTGGCCGAGCTTCACGATGCTGGCCGCCATTGCGTTCAACAAACAGAAGTCCAATTGGCTGATCGTGCCAGGCTTCGCTGTAGCGATTCTCGGCATCTGCCTGGTACTGGGCGGAGATCAGGGGCTGGACATCGTTGGCATGGTCGAGAACATCAAGACCAATCCCCTCAGCTATGGGCTGGCATTTTCTGGTGCGCTGATCTGGGCGGCCTATTGCACCGTGACAAGCAGGATGGCTGGTGGAAAAAATGGCATCACGCTGTTTTTCGCGCTGACGGCGCTGGCGTTGTGGCTGAAGTACTTCACGACAGAAAGCGGCGGGATAGAGGTTACCTACCACGGGATTTTCTACCTCGCGATGGCGGCGGCAGCCATGGGATTCGGCTACGCCGCATGGAATGTCGGCATTCTGCACGGGAACGTGACTATCCTTGCGGGCGCCTCGTACTTCATTCCCGTGTTCTCCGCAGCCTTGGCGGCTGCGCTGCTGCAAGCACCGCTTTCGTTTGCCTTCTGGAAGGGGGCTGCCATGGTTTGCGCAGGCTCCATTCTTTGCTGGTTTGCAACACGAGGGCAGGGTACGAGACCGTCGCCATTGTCGAAACAGTCTCAACCGGACGAGCGCTTGCAAAAACAGTAGGCCGGCGCTGCCCGCGGCAGTGCTCCAATTCCAACACTGAAAAGGTCAGCCTGGCCAGATTCGACTGGCCAGCTGGCACGCGCTCGCCTTCTTGCCACGGTCGAGCGCGACAAGGATTCAGGAGAGAGACATGAAAGTTCGTTTATCGCTGGTGGCTGCTCTCGTGGCGATGTCCGGTACCGCATCTGCACAGAGCACGGTGACGCTGTATGGCGTGCTTGATGAGGGCATCAACTACACCAACAATGTTGGCGGGCACCGGCAAGTCGAGATGGCGAGTGGTTTTCCGCACGGTAGTCGTTGGGGGCTGAAGGGTACGGAGGACCTCGGCGGCGGCGTCAAGGCCTTGTTCCAGCTGGAGAACGGCTTCGACGTGGATACGGGCCGGGCGTTTCAAGGCGGTCTGTTGTTCGGACGTCAGGCGTATATTGGTCTCTCGGACCAAGCAGTGGGCTCGCTTACGATGGGCCGCCAGTATGACGCGGTGGTTGATTTCCTGGCGCAGACGTCGGTCGGGGGAACATGGGGGGGATATGCGTTTGCTCACCCGTACGACAATGACAACCTGATCAACACTTTCCGCGTCAACAACACCGTGAAGTATGCGAGTCCCGCTCTGGGCGGCTTCAAGTTTGGCGGGACGTACAGCTTCAGCGACGATACGAACTTTGCGAAGAATCGGCAGTTCAGCTTCGGCGCGCAGTACAAGGCCGGTAGCGTCCTAGTTTCGACGGCCTACCTGCAGGCCGACAATCCATCGTCGACGTCGTATGGCGCCATCAACAACAGTGGTGACCAGAACCTCCTGGGCAGCAAGCTGCGAATCTTCGGCGCGGGGGTCATTTACGAAGCAGGTCCGGTGGATGTGGGATTCACTTACTCGAACACCAACGTTAATGATCCGCAGAGTTCAGGCTACGTAGGGCCGATTGTGCCGCCAACCGGTACGCTGTCATCTCTCCGGTTCCAGAACTTCGAGGTCAACGGGAAGTACAAGTTCACCTCAGCATTCTGGCTTGGTGCCATGTACACCTACACGCGCGGTCGCTTCGACTCCACGGCCGGAAAACAGCATCCTGTCTACCACTCGTTCGGGATGATGGCTGACTATGCTTTTTCCAAGAGGACTGATGTCTATATTCAGACCCTCTACCAACGCGTCGCCGGGGATTCCACCGGCTCGGTGCTTGACGTTGCATTTGTCCCCGGGGCGGCCAATGTCTCCTCGAATCGGAATCAACTCCTTATCAGAGCAGCGATTCGCCACTTCTTCTGAGTGCACATGCACGAAGGCGCCCCGGAGAGGGGGCAGCCCCTCCTCTTACTTCCAATTTCGCGGGCTGGTCGCCTATGCGCCCGAGCGACTCGGTTCTTGACATCGTCGACTGCAGCGATCTGCGTGCCGGCGGGCGTGGGACAACGGCGAAACGGTGGCAATAGCATAATTTTGCCGCCGCGCAAGTTCGGCAATGTTGGGATTTGCGAATCAGCAGCGCTTCCCGGCCGATCCGAAACATATGAGCCTTGGCCCGCGTTGTCCCGCCATGTCAGATCCGAGGGGTTCGCCAGCGTGACAACGCCATACCTGTCAAAGGCAGCGGGTATCAATCCAGCCAGGGATTGGCCAACACGATGCCGACCCCTTCGAAGTCCTTTGTGTTGCGCGTGGCCAGAGCGGCGGCGTGGTGCCGACAGATGGCTGCAATCTGCGCGTCCGCCATGCTAATCGGGCAGCCCGCGCGTTCGCGCTGGGCCACTAACGCGGCGTAGTGCACGGCGGCATCCTCGTCGAAAGGCAGCACCCGGTCCTCGAATTCCTGGTCGAGCATCTGTAGCGCGGCTTCCTGTAACCCGGTTTTGCGGCGCCCGTCGGGCAGACGGGCAATGCCATACAACAGCTCGGCAACCGTCACGGCGGTGATGACCAGGGAATCCTGTGCCTGTCGATCGAGCCAGTCGACGACGGCCGGCTCAGGCTGGCCCCGCATCAACTCCGACAAGACTTTGGTGTCGAGCACGATCATTCGGGCAAATCCGCGGACCGCGGTCGCTCGGCGCGCGAGGGCAGATCCAGCCCCGGATCGGCCAGCGTGGCAAAGCGCTGTTGCAAACGGCTGCCCAGGCCGCCACGGCCAGACGGTTTGCTGAGCGCGCGCCGCAAAATCTCGCGCACCTCCTCTTCCATGGAGCGGCCGTGCTGTGCCGCCTGGAGCCGCAGCCGTGCCTTCACCTCTTCATCCAGGTTGCGGATAGTCAACGTTGCCACGACAGCCTCCTCAGCCTCATGCTTGCATTGACTGCAATGCTAGCACATCCGTGCCCGACGATCTCGCCGGCTTCGGTTTCTGTTGCCGGAAGCCGTTAACAAGCCCGAAACGGTTTCTGCCAGGGGCCATGACACAGGTCGCTGGCCGATCCAAGGGGAAAATCTCGTTGAGCGAGTTTGTGAAAAAAGAGGGCGACGCGCACTTGCATGAGACTGTGTGCCCCCGCGACATGTAGAGCTATCAGAAAATCTGAAAGATTCCATCAATATTATTCGATTTTCTTTTTGAGTGCGGTGCAGCAAAGTCTGGGCAAGGAGTTAAACATGAATGCACGAGCGCCCCTGACTACGCTGGCTCTTGCCGGTGCCTGGCCACAACCTTCTATTGTTTCCACTGCCTCCGGCACCTCCGTTCCATATGTGGAAGCTGGGAGCGGCGAGCCAATGGTATTCGTGCACGGGTCGCTGTGCGACTACCGCTATTGGGAGCCGCAGCTCGCTTCTCTGTCGAAGAACTTCCACTGCTTCGCTCCGAGCCTGGGCCACTATTGGCCGCAAACCAGTGCGTTCGGACGCGGCGACTTCAGTTGGGAGGCGCACGTCGCGGAGATTGCGGAGTTCATCGACGCGCTAGGTCTGGGGCCGGTCCATCTGGTCGGCCACTCGCGTGGCGGTTGCATTGCGTTTCATCTGGCGTGTGAATACCCTCACTTGGTGAACACGCTCACGCTCGCTGATCCAGGCGGCCCACTTCAGGCAACGCCGCAAGCAGAGGCCGGCAAATTGCCGCCGGCCACCCATGCGTTGAGAGAGAAGGCCGCTGCACTGATTGAGCAAGGCGAATTTGATGCCGGTCTGAATCTGTTTGTAGACTCGGTAACCATGCCTGGTTTTTGGAGCAAGAGTTCCCAGAGCTTCCGCAGGATGGCGCTCGATAATGCGCTCACACTGCCGAAGCAGCTGCGTGACCCGTTGCCCGCCTATACACGCGAAGCTGCCGGTGAAATCCAGTGTCGAACGTTGCTGATCGATGGGCAAAAGAGTCCGCGCATGTTCCGTAGCACGGTCGAGAAGCTACAAGAATGGATCGTGCAAGCTAAGCGTCAGACAATTGCCGGAGCCTCTCACGGCATGAATATTGCCAACCCAGGCGCGTTCAATCGGGCGGTTGCCGAGTTGGCTAGCTAGAGGGGCCTTGTCTCGCAGAGTTCGCGGATCTCTCGGCCCCGGTTGCTGCCCTTAAGAAATCTGCGGCTCACCAGAACTCTCGCCAAACTGCGTCTGGAGGGAAAATCCAGATCACAGCCTTCGTTCGCTTGCAAGATGTGTTCGGCATACATCCACCCGTACCCGCGCCCGACGCGGGGTGCGTGAGGGTGCCATGCCGCACGGAATTGCACCGGCCAGCGGTGGTCTTGGCCCAGCCAGCCTTGTTCGATCGTAAGCGCTAAATTCAGCGCACCTTGTTGAGTCGAACCGTTTCCCGGTAACGTATGCAAGACGGGAACGTTACCGGGTAACCATGACGATGGGAGTGCAGGATGGCGCAGACGACAGCTCAGCGGCAGGCGGCCTATCGGGCAAGGCGCGCGACGGCGGGCAAGGACGGCAACGGAGAACGTCGGCTGGACATGTGGGTAAGTAGCGAAGCGGATCTCGCGCTCGCGCGGCTGGCACGCCGTTACGCCGTAACGAAGCGAGAGATGCTGGAGCGGCTGATCGCGCGAGCCGACGACGCCATCGTGCGTCGGCTCGATCCGGATTCGGAGCAATGGGATCACTATTTCAAGGCGAGCCGGTAGGCTTGCCAGTTACCGGGTAACGGGCGAGTGCTCCCATATGGCCGATCGGCGCCTCGGGTGCGGTCGGTCGTCGTTCAGGCGGCAGACGCTGCGACGAAGCTGAACGGCAGCAGGTCGATGACGTCCGCGTCCGGGGCGCGCTGCGGCAATTCGGTTAGTACGTGCAGCAGATAGGCGTACGGCTCAACGCCGCAGGCCCGGCACGTGAGCATCAGGCTATAGACCATCGCGCTGGCCTTCGCGCCGGCGACCGTGTCGCTGAACAGCCAGGACCTTCTCGCGGTTGCAAACGGCCTAACGTCTCGTTCGATGACGTTGTTGTCCACGGGCGCACGCCCATCGACAACATAGCGGCTCAAGTATTCCCACTGGTTCCGCGTGTAGACGATCGCCTTGCCCAGCAGGCTCTCTGGCAACACCCGCGGGGCCTGCTCGTCCAGCCACGCCTTGAACGCCGTCAGGAGCGGTACGCTATGCTGCTGGCGCAGCCGATACGTGTAGTCAGCGCGCGATTGTCCTTCGGGCAACTCAGCCTTGGCGAGCGCCTCGACCTGGTAGAGGGCCTTGAAGTATTCGAGCGCCTGCGCGGCGTGCCCGCCAAGCTTCTTCTGCCCCTTGAGCGCATCGACAAACGCGCGTCTCGCATGCGCCAGGCAGCCGAAGTGGGTCACGCCCTCAAGCGTGCGCCACGCGCTGTAGCCGTCGGTCATCAGCATGCCCTCGTAGCCGGCGAGAAACGCCTGCGGGTACTCCTGTCCGCGCCCTGGCTGGTAATCGAACAGCACCACGGGTTCCCCGCAGTCCTCCGCGCTGCGGTAGACCCACATATATGATTTGCTCTGCGCGGCCTTGCCCTGCTCCTTGAGCACCTGCACCGTTGTCTCGTCCGCATGGATCAGTGGCTGCGATAGCAGCGTGCGGCGCAGCGCCTCATACAGCCGGCTGTAATGCAACTCGGCAGGCCGGATGATCCAGTTGGCCAGCGTGCCACGGCCAACTTCAATGCCAGCGCGCCCGAGCGCATCTTCCATGCGATACAGCGGCGTGCCGTCAACGTACTTGCCGATGGTCACCGTCGCCAGCATTGCCGGGCTTGCGTTGCTGCCCGGCAGTGGTTGCGCTGGCATCGGCGCGGTCACCACCGGCGTGCGTTCGGCATTGCGCTCGCAGTGCCGACACGCGTATTTGAAGCGGACGTGCTGCAGTACGGAGACCTTTGCTTCGATGTGCAACTGCTCGCTGACTTCCTCGCCCAAGCGGTGCATCGAGCCCTGGCAGCACGGGCAGATCTTCTGGTCTTCGGTCAGGTCATACTCGATGCGCTGGCGCGGCAACTCCGCCGGCAGCGGCTTGCGGCCACGTTTGCGGCCTGCGGGCTTATCGGGCTCTGGCAGCCCCGTGTCCGGCGGCGCGAGCGCTTCATCCTCATCGTCGTTGGCCGGCTCCGCAGCGGCCATTTGTTCGGCTTCGTCGAACACGCGGTCCTTGATCTTCTCGCTGCTTGGCGCGAAGCGTTTGGATTGCGCAAGCCGGAACTGTTCCTCAAGGAGCTTGATGCGATCGTTCAACTCTGCAATGTGCTGAGCGTTGGCAGCTGCCCGCGCTTCGAGTTCGCGGATATAGGCCTGGGCGGCCGGCGGCAATTGCGAGAGGTCGTGTTCGTTCATGCTGAACACGATAGTGCAGCCACCGCTCAATCGGGTATACGTCACACCGAACGACCGTCAAGCCGTGTGCTGATATTTGCGCGACGGGTGCCGCTTCACGGCGTCCACGTCGATACCGTCCAGTAGCCAGTGCAGCTGCTCGGTCGTGAGCTCGATCACCGCGTGCTCACGCCGCGGCCACACAAAACGGTCTTCCTCCAATCGCTTCAAAAGCATCCAGAACCCGTTTCGGTCCCACAGTAACAGTTTGATGCGGTTGCGCCGACGGTTATGAAAGGCGTAGACGGCGCTGGCAAACGGATCAAGCTGCATCGACTGCTCGACCAGGGCAACCAACCCATTGATCCCGAGGCGGAAATCCACCGCGTTGCGGTGCAGGTAGACCCGCAGGTCAGCGTCGAGCCGGAACATCAACGCGCTCCCAACGCTTCGATCATCGCCTTCACCAGGGCAACGTCCTGCCCGCCGCATTTGAGTTCGACCGTCACGCCGTTGGGCAACCGCGCCGTGAGTACAGCAGGCGTCAGAGATGGACGCGGCGATGGTTGGGTGCAAGCAGGCGCTTGGGCCGGCAGACATTCCAGCGCCACCGGCGATTCCGGAACGCGCGTTGCGCCGCTAACCTCGACGACCGGTACGAACGCGGGCAATGCAGGCTCCGCACTGTCGGCCGCAGCGGCTTCAGTTGCCACTTGGTGCAGCCGAATCCACTTGCGCAACTGGTTCGTATTGATGCCGACCCTAAGTGCCATCCCAGCTACCGATACCCCTGGCCGTAGACACGCCTCGACCAGTTGGCGCTTATCCCTGGCGTCAAAGTCGCGCTTCCCGTTGGAGCGAACACGGATCACTCTCAGCGGCGGAACTTCACATTCGGCTTCGATCATGCTTGCGTCCGCAAATAGTGGTTGCGGACGCAAGCCTGCCCACTCTCAGCCGCAAAAGTAGGTGCGCTTAATTTCGCGCTTACGTTCGATCAGCTTGTGTTGAGGTAAGCCGTTAAAAAGCCCGGGACGGTCCGACCCACGCCGGCGTCCAAGGCTTTTTAACGGATTCCGGAAATACGTATCGCCTTGTGCAAGCGCAAATAAGGCCGGTCCGACGGGACCGGCTTCGCCGCTTCAGGCTACGCAGAGGCCAGAATAGCTTCGGCCGCGCGCAGGCCTTTGACGCTGGACTTGGCCAGACCGCCGACGTAGCCCTTGTTGGGGCCCCCTTCGAGTCCACCGGTTGCGCAGCCCACCGCGTACAGTCCAGGGAAGACGTCGCCATCGGGCTTGAGCACGCGCGCGTCGGCATCGATGGCAATGCCGCCCATCGTGTAGGTGATGCCCGCCACGGCTGGAAATACGTAGAACGGCCGCTTCTCGATCGGATAGGCGCGGAACTTGTGCGTCGAGCGCGCCGGCACCAGGTCCGACAGCGTGCCGGCCTTTACCGCGGCGTTGTACGCCTGTACCTGGGCCACGAAGCCCGCAGGGTCCAATCCCGCTTTGGTGGCCAACTCCTCGAGCGTGTCAGCGCGATACACCGTGCCGCCGTTCTGTTCCAGCCTTGGATTCGGGGGCAGCAGGTTGTAAGTGCCGCGCTCATTCCAGATCAAGTCATCGACGATCGCAAAGGCGTCGAGCCAGGGGCAACGCGTGGGCGCGGCGGAGCGCGCCAGTTCGGCAATCAGTTCGTCGGTCGCCGGCACCAGTCGGGTCTTGTTGCCCTTGCCGGTCACCTCCAGCCACCAACGCTCGATCCTTCGGCATCGCGCCGGCAGAAAAACGCGCCCATGGTGGTGGCCGTCCATTCGGCGGCGCGCAAGCCGCCCAGATAGAGCACCGTCAGCACCCAGCGGCAGCGGGCCGCATGCAGGCGTTCCCGGGCCGTCTCGGTCGGCATTGCCGCGACGGTGTCTTTGACCGTCTCCCACAGGTCGTGGCTCAGATAGCGGGTGATGCGCGCTTGGGTGGGGGCGCGCCGGCGGCGGGCGAGCGGGTTGCCGGCCAGGTAGCCCGCCTCGTCAACCCGGCGAACAATGCATTCAGGATCACGAGCGCCTGGCGGACGCTGCCGGGTGACAGCGGCGCGGCCCGGCAAACGGGCGCCAGTCCGAGCTTCTTGTCCCCGGCCAGCACCCAGCGCTCAGCCGGTTGCCATAGAGCGAAGCGAATGTGCCACCAGGGGATGCTCGAACCGTCGGCCAATTCAGCGGGTATTGTCTATCCTGGGTGTCGTATTCGCCCCAATCGGTGATGATCTTCTTAGAGGGCAGTTTCGGCTGCCCGCCGCCTTGCCAACCGCCGGGAATGCGCCTGTAATGGCTGCGTGGCAGGCACAGGCAGTTGGGAGACGAGATGCGCTGCACAAATTGTCAGTTCGAGAACCCCTCGGCAGCCAAGTTCTGCCAGGAGTGCGGGCAAAGGCTTGCGCTAATCTGCTCGCAATGCGGCCACGCATCCAGTCCCACTGAAAAATTCTGCGGCGCGTGCGGCGCGCTGCTGGCGGACACGGCGGCAGCCTCCCCGCGCCTGTCGCCCACGGTGTCGCCTTTGCCGGCACCGATTCTCTACACACCGCCCCATCTGGCCGAACGGATCCGCGCCGAGCAGGCCGCCATGGAGGCGAAGGGCGGGGAGGCTGGTGGCGAGCGCAAGACCATCACCGCCCTGTTCGCGGACATGGCCGGCTCGACGGCATTGATCCAAGACCTGGACCCTGAGGAAGCCCGCAGCCTGATCGATCCGGTCGTGGCGCTGATGATGGAAGCCGTGCATCACTATGAGGGATACGTGGCCAAATCCCTCGGCGACGGAATCCTCGCCCTGTTTGGCGCGCCAATCGCCCACGAGGACCATGCGCTGCGGGCGCTGTTTGCGGCGCTGCGCATGCAGCAGGCCATGCGCCACCATAGCGACAAGATCCGGTTGGAGCAGGGCATCCCGCTACAGATCCGGGTTGGCGTCCATACCGGCGAAGTGGTGGTGCGCTCGATCCGCAAGGATGACTTGCGCACGGACTACGACCCGGTCGGCCACACAATCCATATCGCCGCGCGGATGGAAGGGGTCGCGACCCCGTCATCGATCCTCGTGAGCGAATCGACCCACAAACTGGCCGAGGGGTATTTCGAGTTCAAGGCCTTGGGGCGCACACAGATCAAGGGCCTGCGCGAGCCGCTGGCCGTGTATGAGGTGCTCGGGCTGGGCGCCTTGCGCACGCGGCTGCAGGTGGGCGCGCAACGTGGCCTGGCCCGGTTTGTCGGTCGCGAGGCCGAACTGAAGCGCCTGGGCGAGGCGCTCGAACTGGCCCGGGCGGGACAGGGGCAAATCGTCGGCGTGGTGGGCGAGGCGGGCGTGGGCAAGTCGCGCCTGTTCCATGAATTCAAGGCACGCGCGCAGCAAGGCTGCATGGTGCTCGAGACCTTCTCGGTGTCGCATGGCAAGGCGTTTCCTTACTTGCCGCTAATCGACTTGCTGCGCAACTATTTCCAGATTACGGCACAGGATGACGAGCGCCGCTATCGCGAGAAGGCCACTGGCAGACTCCTAATTCTGGACCGCGCCCTGGAGGATCAACTGCCTTACTTGCTCTACCTGCTGGGTATCGTTGAGCCGGGCTCGGCATTGCCGACGATGGATCCGGCCATCCGGCGTCAGCGCACCTTCGAGGCGATCGCGCGCTTGCTGGTGCGCGAGAGCCAGAACCAGCCGCTCATGGTCCTATTCGAGGATCTCCAATGGCTGGATAGCGAGACGGAAGCTTTCCTGAATGTGCTCATCGCCGAGGTGCCGCGCGCCAAGATCCTGCTGCTGGTCAACTACCGCCCCGAGTACCGGCATGACTGGGCTCAACACACCTTCTACACCCAGTTGCATCTGGAACCGCTGGGCCAGACGGAGGCGCAGGGCTTGCTTACTGCACTGCTGGGCGCAGACCCGTCCCTTGCGCCACTGAAGCAGCTGATCCTGTCAAAGACCGAGGGGAACCCGTTCTTCATGGAGGAAGTTGTCCATACCCTGGCCGAGGAAAACGCGCTGCTCGGCCCGCCCGGAAACTACAGGGTCGAGAACGCGCCGTTGGCACTCCATATTCCGACGACCGTGCAAGGCGTGTTGGCGGCGCGTATTGACCGGCTGCCGCTGCCACAGAAGGAACTGCTGCAGACGCTGGCGGTCATCGGCGCGGAGTTCCCGTCCAGTTTGATCCGGCATGTCACGGGCCAGTCTGAAGCATCGCTTCACCCGCTGCTGGCTGACCTACAGATCGGCGATTTTATCTATGAGCGCCCCACCTTCCCTGAGGTGGAGTACGCGTTCAAGCATGCGCTGACCCAAGAGGTAGCGAGCAACTCCTTGCTCTCGGAACAGCGAAGCTTTTTACATGAGCGTACCGCCCAAGCTATTGAGGCGCTGTTTCCCGACAGGCTGAGCGAATATTGCAGCGAGCTGGCGCACCACTACAGTCAGAGCGGCAATGTGCCGAAGGCGGTCGAGTACCTGCAACTGGCGGGAAAGCAGGCGCTGCAGCGCTCCGCCCAGTCCGAGGCTATTACACATCTCAGCGCCGCCCTCAATCTCCTGAAAAACCAGCCTGATACCCCCGAACGCAGTCGCGAGGAACTCACGTTGCGGCTGACCCTTGGTCCGGCCTGGATGGCCGTGCGAGGCTATGGTTCACCGGAGGTGCAAGCGAACTATACCCGGGCCCTAGTCCTCAGCGAGCAAGGCGGGGAAACCTCGCAGCTCTTCTCTGCACAGCTCGGCTTGTGGTCGTTCTATCTGTTGCGCTCCGAACTCGAGACGGCGCAGACGCTGGCCGAGCGGCTGCTCGGACTCGCGCAGGATGCACAGGATCCGGAACAGCTTGCAGAGGCGCACCGCGTGCTTGGCTCTACTGTATTCCGCCTGGGCGAGTTCCGGCAGGCCCGTACCCACATGGAGCAGGCGCTGACCTTGCACCGCCCTGAGCGACAGTCTTACGGGCATCTGCTGCGCTATGTGCGAAATCCCGCGGTTCATATGCGTAGCAGCCTGAGCTGGGTCCTCTGGTATCTGGGCTTGCCCGATCAGTCGCTGTCCAGAAGCGAAGAGGCACTGGAGATGGCCAGAAATGCGTCCGACCCGTTCGGCCTTGCGCTAGCCCTGATCTTTGCGGCCGAACTGCATCAGCGACGCGGCGAGCCTGAAGCGACGCTGGAGTTCGCCAATGCCGCGCTCCAACTATCGAGCGAGCAGGGGTTCTCAATGTACTTGGCATGGGCAACGATCCTGAGGGGTTGGGCACTGGCCAGGCAAGGCAGCCACGCGGAGGGCATCGCACATATCCACCAAGGACTTGGCGCACATGAAGCGACCGGTGCCGCATTGGGACGACCATCCCTCTTGGGACTACTCGCCGACGCCTATGGCAGGGCAGAGCAGCCTGAAGCCGCGCTTCGCGTCCTGGATGACGCGCTGGCGCTAGTGGGCAAGACGGAAGAGCGCTTCGATGAAGCGACGCTGATTCGCCTACAAGGCGAATTGATGCTGCAGTTGCCTGGCCAGAATGCGGGCACTTCGGCCGCGTCCGCCGTAGACGAGAATGCCGAGGCGCGGTTCCAGACGGCCATTGCGCTCGCACGTCGCCACGAAGCCAAGTCTATCGAGTTGCAATGCGTGCTGAGCCTCGTGCGGCTATGGCTACGCCAAGGCAAGGATGCCGCTGCGCGGCAATTACTCCTCGAGATCCGGGCAGCATTCACGGACGGGGCAGATACCGTGGATGCGCGTCAGGCAGAAGAGTTGTTGGCGTCGTTGTCGTAGGAGGTGCGCTTGCTTGGCGTAAAGTGTCGATCGAATGGTCGCCTCCCGCCTCGGCGAATCGTCGACCGTGAAGGAGAGTGTGCGAGATCTAGGAGCCGCAAGTTGTTCGAAGCCCATTGTATTTAGTGGTGGATCGCGTGGAGCGATTTTAGCAACCGCGTATCCTGCGCTGAGCCGCAGGTGCGGCTCATATCCGGGTGCAAAGGCCATGGATTGGCATGCTCCGCGCGCCTACGGCTTGCTGGTCCAGCCGATCCGATGCCGCGCCTGGGTGGCCTCGTGGCGCGCATCCTCCTCGCTATGCAGATAGCCGCTTGTCGTCGACAGCGAGCTGTGCCCAAAGTTGTCGCGCACAAAGCGCAGGTCGACCTGTCGGTCGGTCATGTGCGAGCCGGCGGTGTGGCGCAGCCAGTGCGCCGAGGCGCTCGCCAGCACCGCGGCTTGCGCCTCCCATTCCGGCCCGCGCCCCCGCAGGCGCGCCGCGGCCATGCCGAACACCTCTTTCAGGATCAGGTGCAGCGCGCCGCGTGACAGCGGCTTCTCGCGACCCTCGCTGCCAATCACTGGCAGCACCAGGGGACGCGTCTCCCCGAACTGCGGGGTAGGCGGCAATTCGTGGGCGTGGCGGTAGCGCGCCAGTTCGGCAATCAGTTCGTCGGTCGCCGGCAACAGCCGGGTCTTGTTGCCCTTGCCGGTCACCTCCAGCCTCCAGCGCTCGATGCCCTGGACATCCCGTCGGCAGAGGAACGCGCCCATCGTGGTGGCCGTCAACTCCGACGCCCGCAAGCCGCCCAGATAGAGCACGGTCAGCACCCACCGGCAGCGCGCCGCGTGCAGCCATTCCCGGGCCGCCTCCGCCGGCATGCCGCGACGGCGTCCTTGACCGTCTCCCACAGGTCGTGGCTCAGATACCGGGTGATGCGCACTTTCGCGGGCGTGCGCCTGGCGTGAAGTGTAAAACTGGGCCTACACTTCACGCCGGCCCCTCGTCCAGCGCGAAATTACTGATCAGCATCTTGCGGCTCGCGTCCAGGATTTCTTCCGCCAGCCGGCGATCGGCGCCGGCTATCGCCCGGGACAGCATGAGCGCCCCCACCATTTGGTTGTAGAACGCAATTGCCGCGCGGCGTGCCTCATCCTGGTCGGCATCGGGGCGCTGTTGCGCAACCAGCGCTGTCAGGGTTTCGATCATCACCTCCAGGCCGCTTGCGAAGTGCGACTGCGCCGCATTGCCAAGCCGCCGCACGTCCGCCGTGAGGCCGGCCACGGCGCAGCCTTGCTCGATATCGCTGCAGTGCACGCCGGACAGGTAATAGTCGACCTGCCGCTTCATGCGGTTGCCACCCGGTGCAATCGGCGCCGCGATGGCTTCCTTCAGGTCGTGGTTGACCTTGTCCATCGCGGTGGCCACGACTTCAGCGGCGAGCGCCTCCTTCGATTCGAAATGGTTATAGAAGCCACCCTGGGTAAAGCCGGCGGCCTTCATTAGTGCACTCAGCCCGACACCATCGATTCCGTGCTCGCGGAACAGCTTTTCCGAGGCGGCAAGGATGGCCTTCCGATTCTCTTCCGCCTGCTGCTTTGAGACGCCCATCGCTCACTCCTCCCAGCCGTTGACAGTGCAATTATAGCTGCCCCCCGCAAACACGATGGTGATCGACCTTGACTTTCCGGCGCCGATCGCCAAAACTCAATGTCAATCACCATCGTGATTTGGCCGCGCCCATCTCGCAGAAGCCAGGCAAGTACATCGGAAGTCACCCGTCCAGAGCATCAACTTGACCACCCCCACCGAAGCCGCGAACAAAACCCTCGTGCTCGAAGCGTTCGACACGCTCTTCAATCAACGCGACTACGCCGCCGCCGAGCGCTTCTGGTCGCCTGACTACCTCCAGCACAGCGCGCATATCGCACCGGGGCGCGACGGCCTGTTCAACCTCATCAAGACGCTGCCGCCGACCTTGCGCTATGAGCCCGGCGTGATCGTGGCGGATGGCGATTACGTGATCGTGCACGGGCGCTTTTCAGGCCATGGGCGTCCCGCGGCATGGATCGCTGCCGACATCCTGCGCATTGCGGACGGCGTGCTCGCCGAGCACTGGGACGTGCTGCAGGACGAGGCCACCGAGGCCGATTCGCAGAGCGGCCTGCCCATGTTCGGTAACAGCTTTCCGCGCTGATTCCACCCCCTTGTTTCCATCGGGGTCATCATGAAACTCACCGGTAACACCATATTCATCACGGGCGGCGGTTCTGGCATCGGCCGCGGTCTTGCCGAAGCGCTGCACAAGCTTGGCAACCAGGTCATCATCTCCGGCCGCCGCGCGGAGCGTTTGCAAGCGACGATCGATGCTAATCCCGGCATGCAGGCGGAAGCGCTCGACATCACCGATCCGGCGGATATCCAGAAGGTCGCCGCCAGGCTGATTGCCGAGCATCCCGGGCTCAATGTGCTGATCAACAACGCGGGCATCATGTTGCCGGATGGCGCTGCCGGCCCGGTCGACGACGAGCTGCTGACCTCCACCGTCGAGACCAATCTGCTCGGGCCGATCCGCATGACCTCGGCGCTGATCGAGCACCTGAAGACGCGGGAAGGCGCCGTCGTGGCCAATGTCAGCTCGGTACTTGGCTTCGTGCCCCTGGCCATCACGGCCGTGTACAGCGCGACCAAGGCGGCCTTGCACTCATACACGCTGTCCCAGCGCTTTCTGCTTCGCGACAGCAAGGTCTCCGTCTTCGAGATCGCGCCACCATGGGTCCGCACCGAGCTGTTGAACAGCAGCGAGGAGGAGCGCGCGATGCCTCTCGAAACATTCATCGCGGGCGCGATCGAGCAACTGGGCACGGACGCCAACGAGATCCTGGTGGGTCCGGCCGTGGACATGCGCGCCAATCCGGGACCAAACGAGCACGCCGGGGTCAACGAGTTCAACGACTCGATGGCTGCCGGTTGATCACGGGATCGCCCGGAGTCGGGCGATCCCATCCTTTCGTACCTTGTCCTTGTCGCGCACTCCATGGTGCGCACGTCAATTCAATCATAAGCAGGAGTTATTGATGTCCACGTTGTTCACACCGATCAAGGTTGGCGCCTACGAGTTCATGCACCGTGTTGTGCTGGCGCCGCTGACACGCATGCGTGCCGGTGAAGGTGCGATCCCCGGCCCGCTGATGGCCGAGTACTACGCACAGCGCACCTCGCCTGGTGCGCTGCTGATCAGTGAAGCCACCATCGCTGCGCCCAATGGCAATGGCTACCTTGGCGCACCCGGGCTTTATGACGACAGTCAGATCGCGGGCTGGCGTCTGGTCACCGATGCCGTGCATGCAAGGGGCGGCAGGATTTTCCTGCAGCTGTACCACGCCGGTCGCCAGTCGAATTCGGAAGTTCAGCCAGAGGGCAGCCAGCCGGTAGGCCCGTCGGCGATTGCCCACGGCGGTGTGGCATATACGAAGGCGGGCTGGGTTGCCAACACGCCGAATCGCGCACTGGAGACCCAGGAAATCGCGGAACTGGTTGAGAGCTTCCGCCGTGCCGCCGAACGTGGCCTTGCAGCCGGATTCGACGGCGTCGAACTGCACGCTGCCAATGGCTACCTGTTCGACCAGTTCCTGCAGGACGGCAGCAACAAGCGCACGGACAGCTACGGAGGTTCGTTCGAGAACCGCGCGCGCTTCCTGCTTGAAGCCACACGCGCGGTGATTTCTGTCTGGGGAAGCGACAAGGTTGCGGTGCGCCTGGGCCCGAGCGGTTCGTTCGGGGACATGGCCGACAGCAATCCGGAAGGCCTGTTCACCTACGTTGCCACTGAGCTGGGCAAGCTCGATCTCGCCTACCTGCATCTGATCGAACCGCGCGTGCGGGGCAATGTCGAGGACGACACCAGGGACCCGAACCCTGTGGCCGCGAAGCTGATCCGCTCGGTTTACCCCGGCACGATCATCGCTGCAGGCGGTTTCAAGGGCGACACCGCGGAAGCGATCATCGCGGCAGGCGACGCCAACCTGGTTGCATTTGGCCGCGACTTTATCTCGAACCCTGACCTGCCCGAACGACTGCGCCGCAAGGCGCCGCTGAATCCGTACGATCGTGAGACGTTCTTCGGCGGTACGGACATCGGCTATGTCGACTATCCGTTCTACGACCAACGCGTTGCCGCTTGATCAGTCGTTGCGGAAGGCCTCGCGCTCACGCGCGAGGCTTACGCGTGGCGCGTGGCTGCGGTGACCTTGATTTCGACCACGGGCTCGGGTCGTGCCAGCGGGACTACCGACATGTCGTTGACTTGCCACTCCGCTGCGGCAAGTCCATCAGATTGGAAACTGCGTCGTCGATAGCACCTGCTTGAGCACCATGAACAATCTGCCTGACACCCGGCAGGTAGAGCAATTATTCCGCGTGGAGGCGGTTGAAGCTCTCGCTATCTCTTGTGCGCACCAGCATGAAGTAATCGAATTCGCCGGTCACGACATGGCACTCCATGCAGCCGGATACCTTTTGCGCGGCAGACTCGAACAGCGCGAAGGATTCTGGCGTGGAGCGATCCAGCACCACGCCGATCATCACAAGCATTCCCGCATCCAGCGCTGAGGGGTTGAGCAGCGCCACGATGCCGCGGATCAGCCCCAATTCCTTGAGCCGTTCCACGCGCCGCAGACAGGCGGGCGGGCTCAGGTTGACCTTTGCGGCCAAGGCCACGTTGGAGATCGATGCGTCCTGCTGCAGGGCTCGCAGGATCGCCTTGTCGGCGCGATCGAGCGATTCCACATGGGGTGTGGATGGCAGCGTTTGCGACGCGGCCTGAACTGGTGCATCGCGGGCGGATTTGGTGCGAAATTTTATTTCTTTCATTTGGTCTACGAAAGAATTTTAGACGGCTTTCATTTTTGGAGACTTATTAATAGTGTTCAAAAGCACGCTTCTTTGCAAGCACGTTTCGTGGCTTTTTTCCTAGGATAGAGTCCGTCGCCGCATCGTTTGGCCTTGCTGAGAGGCACACCGATGACGGGATAACACCCTAACCCTGGAGTTGCCACCATGAATCTCAAGCGTTTCGCGCGTTACCCCCTGACATTCGGCCCCACGCCCATCCAGCCGCTAAAGCGCCTCTCTGCCCACCTTGGCGGCAAAGTCGAGCTGTACGCCAAGCGTGAGGACTGCAACAGTGGCCTGGCCTTCGGTGGCAACAAGACCCGCAAGCTCGAATACCTGATCCCGGACGCGCTCGCGCAAGGCTGCGACACGCTGGTCTCGATCGGCGGCATCCAGTCGAACCAGACGCGCCAGGTGGCCGCCGTGGCCGCGCACCTGGGACTCAAGTGCGTGCTCGTCCAGGAAAACTGGGTCAATTACTCCGATGCGGTCTATGACCGGGTCGGCAACATCCAGATGTCCCGGATGATGGGCGCCGACGTGCGCCTGGTGGCTGACGGCTTCGACATCGGCATCCGCAAGAGCTGGGAAGAGGCCATGGAGAGCGTGCACAAGGAGGGTGGCAAGCCGTATCCGATCCCGGCCGGCTGCTCGGAGCATCCGCTGGGCGGCCTGGGCTTCGTCGGCTTTGCCGAGGAAGTGCGCGCGCAGGAGGCCGAACTGGGCTTCAAGTTCGACTACATCGTCGTATGCTCGGTCACGGGCAGCACGCAGGCGGGCATGGTGGTGGGGTTTGCCGCCGACGGCCGGGCTGATCGCGTGATCGGCATCGATGCCTCCGCCAAGCCCGCCCAGACCCGCGCGCAGATCCTGCGCATCGCCAAGCACACGGCGGGGCTGGTGGAGCTGGGCCGCGACATCGTCGACGCCGACGTGGTGCTCGACGAGCGCTATGGCGGCCCCGAATATGGCCTGCCGTCCGAAGGCACGCTCGAGGCCATCCGCCTGAGCGCCAAGTACGAAGGCATGATGACCGACCCGGTCTACGAGGGGAAATCGATGCAGGGCATGATCGACATGGTCCGGCGCGGCGAATTCCCCGAAGGCTCGCGCGTGCTGTATGCCCATCTCGGCGGCGCACCGGCGCTGAACGCCTACAGCTTCCTGTTCCGCAACGGCTGACCGACGCACGGAGGTGCTGCGATGAATCCCACTCTACATTCGTCCCTGCGCCGAGCCTTCGTGGCGGCCCGGGCGCTGGCGCTGCCAGCGCTGGCGGTTGCCGCCGTCGGGGCCCACGCGGCATCGGCGTATCCGGTCCGGCCCGTCACGCTCGTGGTGCCGTTCCCGGCCGGCGGGGCGGTCGACATGATCGGCCGGCTCGTCGGCAAGAGCCTCGGCGATGCGCTGGGCCAGCCGGTGGTGATCGAGAACCGCGCCGGTGCCGGCACCATCGTAGGTGCCGGCTACGTGGCCAAGGCCGCGGCCGATGGCTACACGCTGCTTATCAGTTCGGGCTCGACATTCACCGTCAATCCGGCCATCAACGCGAGCCTGCCGTATGACCCCGTGAAGAGCTTCGAGCCCGTCGGGCTGGTGGCGCGCGTACCGCTGATTGTGCTGGCGAACAAGGCGGTGCCGGTGGATACGCTGCCGCAGATGGTTGCAGCGGTCAACGCTGCGCCGGGCAAGTATGTCTATGGGTCTTTCGGTACCGGCACCACCGGGCATTTCGCAGGCGAGATGCTGCTGGGCGCCACGGGCATGAAGCTGCAGCACATCCCGTACAAGGGCAGTGCGCCGGCTGTGGCCGACCTGATCGGCGGGCAGATTCCGTTCTCGGTCGATACGGTCGCCGCGTCGTTGCCCCATATCCGCAGCGGCAAGATCAAGCCGATCGCGGTCACGGGCGCCCGCCGCGCCACGCTGCTGCCTGACGTGCCCACTGTCGCGGAAGCTGGCTATCCCGGCTTCGACGCCGACTCGTGGGTAGCCATCGCGGCGCCGCGCGGCTTGCCGGCCGACGTCAAGGCCCGGCTGGAAAAAGCGGTAGCGCAGGCGATGAAAGACCACGAGGTCCAGCAAAAGCTGCTGGCTAACGGGCTGGAGCCGAACTACGCGGGCCCGGGGCAGGTCAGCGCCATGATCAGCAAGGAACTGCCGCTGATGCGCGCCACCGCACAGCGTGCGAGCATCACGGCGAATTAATGGTTTCCATCGTCTTACCTGGAGACAGCGGCATGGAAGAACAAAGGAAGCTGGTAGCGCGCCCGGCCACCGAGCTGCGGCGCATGATCGGGAGCAAGGAAATCTCTCCGGTTGAACTACTCGATGCGTGCATCGCACAGATCGAACAGGTGAATCCGTTCCTGAACGCGGTCACGGCTACGTGTTTCGATCGCGCGCGCGAGGAAGCGCGTGCCGCCGAACGCGCGGTGCTCGATGGTCAGCCGCTCGGGCTGTTGCACGGCCTGCCATTGGGCGTGAAAGACCTCGAGGCCACGACCGGTCTACTGACCACATACGGATCGCCGCTGTATCGCGACAACGTGCCGGACGAAGACAATGTACTGGTGGCGCGCCTGCGCGCCGCCGGCGCCATTGTCACGGGCAAGACCAATATCCCCGAGATGGGCGCAGGCGCCAATTCGCGCAACGATGTCTGGGGCGCCACGGGCAATCCGTTCAACCCGAATCTCAATGCGGGTGGATCGTCGGGCGGCTCCGCCGCCGCGCTTGCGGCCGATCTGTTGCCCGTGTGTACCGGATCGGATACTGGCGGTTCGCTGCGCATTCCCGCGGCCAAGTGCGGCGTTGTGGGATTCCGCCCGTCACCAGGCGTGGTGCCGAGTTCGCGCAAGCCCCTGGGCTGGACGCCGATCTCGGTAGTTGGCCCGATGGGCCGTACGGTTGCCGATGCCTGCCTGCAGCTTGCCGCATCGGCCGGTGTCTCGGCCGGCGACCCGCTGACGTACCCGCTGGACCCGCTGTCGTTCCTGACGCCGATGCCGGTGGACCTGGGCAGCCTGCGCGTGGCTTATACGGAGGACTTCGGCTGCTGCGATGTCGACGACGGCATCCGGCGCACGTTCCGCGAGAAGATCGCCGCAATGCGCCACCTGTTCCGCAGCTGCGATGCCATCGACATCGATCTTGGCGATACGCACCGCTGCTTCGACGTGCTGCGCGCGGAGAGCTTCGTTGCCGGCATGCGCGATGCCTATGAACGCGATCCGTCGAAGCTCGGCCCCAATACGCGCGCCAACTACGAAATGGGCGCGCGCATGTCGCTGGTGGACAGCGCCTGGGCCCAGGCCGAACAGACGCGCATCCTGCAGCGCTTCCAGAAACTGTATCGCGACTACGACGTGATCCTGTCGCCGACCACGCCTCTGTCGCCGTTCCCGTGGACGTCGCTCTATGCAGAATCGATCAACGGCGTGAAGCAGGAGAACTACTACCGCTGGCTGTCGCTGACCTATGTGGTCACGCTGACCACGCATCCGGCGCTGTCGCTGCCGTGCGGCCGAGACCATGCGGGCATGCCGTTCGGCCTGCAGATCGTAGGCGGCTTCCGCAAGGATCGCGAGACGCTCGGCATTTCCTACGCGATGGAGCAGGCATTCGCTGGCATTCCCACGCTGCGCCGACCGCTGCCGGACCTGGCCATGCTCGAGCCGGCCGTGCCTGCGCTAACGTCTATCGTGACCGCACCGCCTTTGATCGGGGCGAAAGTGAGGCAAGGCCGAGCGGCAACGGCCGTGTAGGGCCAGAGCGCCAGGCAATGGATCGGTCGCCTGGCCCACGTTTACGCCTTTAAGCGACTCAGCGATACGGTCAAACAGAACGCCGATAACTCCGCGACACTCGCCGAGTCCACCGAAGCTTTCGATCGTTGTGATGCTGTCGGCGATCTTGGTCGAGCTTTCTACAATATCCTACATCGTGGTGATGAACTGCGACCTGACTCCCTAGCGCGCCTACGACTTACTGGTCCAGCCGATCCGGTGCCGCTCCTGCGTGGCCTCGTGTCGCGCATCCTCTTCGCTGTGCAGATAGGCGTTCGTGGTTGCCCTTGCCGGTCACCTCCAGCCACCAGCGCTCGATCCCCAGGGCATCGCGGCGGCAGAGCAACGCGCCCATGGTGGTGGCCGTCAATTCGGAGGCACGCAAGCCGCCCAGGTAGAGCACCGTCAGCACCCACCGGCAGCGCGCCGCGTGCAGCCTTTCCCGGCATGTCGGCACTTCCGGGTCTGCGGTCAATCAAGTACTGAACCAGCGTATGGGCAAGCGTCAACAAATGCGCTGGTCGCAGAACGGTGTCGATTTGCTCGCCCAGTTACGATGTGGCGTGATCAGCGGTGACCACGTCGAGAGACTTTTAGACTTTCAAGGTATGAGCCACCAACGGAACCCTTGACAAGGGAAACAATTGAGTTCTTGGAGCAATTGGGCCTTACCTCGGAGCTACAACCCCAAGGTTTTTAACGCTCCCGGGAAACAGTGGAGGGCCCTTCCCAATTGCGGTTGGCTTGCCTTCTTCCTTACACGCCTGACCGAGTCAGCAGCTCTCCGGCAGATGTGCCGAGCACGCTCGCGATCCTAGCCAAGTTGAGCACTGTCAGATTGTGTTCACCCCGCTCAATGCCGCCGATGTAAGAGCGGTCCATATCTGTCGCGAGCGCCAATTCCTCTTGGGAAAACCCTTGGACCTTCCGAATAGCACGGACCGTCTTGCCAATGGATGCAAGCACGGGATTGCCAGAGTGTTTCGGTGAGGGTCTCGCCATGCGCCAATGGTCGCAATTTGACGGATCCGATACCACGGGATAGGATACCCAAAAAACGAACCTGTTGCGGCCGTGGCCCTCACGGTCCCTATACGCGAACTACGGTGCGCCAAGTTCAGAGTGACGAGCGCCCAGCCCTTGTATCGCCTTGCCCCGGCAGTGGCGTGAATTTTTCAGGAGCATCAATGAACCCAACCCTAATCACCGAGGAGCAACGTGTGCAGCTGCTCGCCAACGGCCACAACGGCTACGCTGTCGACCACCTGCCGGTGGTGCGGCTGTTCACGCCGGACGCGCATGCGAGCTGGCTACTGGCCGCGCTCGACGCGGCCGACGGTGACACCGCCTACGGTCTGTGCGACGTGGGTATCGGCATGCCCGAACTGAGCCATGTGAAGCTGTCCGACCTCGCATCCATCGTTGGGCCGCTTAAAAGGCCGATTCTTCGCGACCGGTACTTCCGGCCTACGCGACCGCTATCGGCGTATGCGCAGCTGGCGCAGCTCGACGGTTCGATCCCCGACTGACCGAACCGGCTGGCACACCCTGGTAGGCCGGCCCGAGAGGCCCTGCGCCGCCTCATTGGTTGCACCATGGGCCGCCGCTGCTGCTCAGAGCAAAGAACATGGAAAGACCGATAAGGCGGGACCTGAGGCGCTTGCTCTAGCCCCGGAAGATCCAAAGCCTGACGCCTCTAGGCGATATCTCGTTGACGAGCTGGTAGAGCTGCTGTGAGAAGAGCCCCCGCCTGAGATACGGCTTGATGACTCAGCGGCTGGCCGTTTCCATGCAGGCGTGGCGCATCGGACGATGCCGGGGCGGCATCGCTCTCGGGCGACCGTCCGGGTCTTGGCCTCAGAAGGCGAGCCCTAATCGAAGTCCGTTTGATCACTACCCGACGAGGACTGAACGTGAATCCACAACAAGAACCGCAGTTGAAACCCCTGAACGCACCGGGCGGCGTCTTTCCCGTTCCGGCACGCACGCTGGCTGCTCGCGACTACAAGACCTTGGCCCTGGCTGCCCTTGGCGGCACGCTCGAATTCTACGACTTCGTCATCTACGTCTTCTTCGTCACGGTGCTGGGGGCGCTATTCTTCCCGGCCAACATGCCTGACTGGCTGCGACAACTGCAGACCTTCGGCATTTTCGCCGCGGGCTACCTGGCACGCCCGCTGGGCGGCATCGTGATCGCGCACTTTGGTGACCGGCTTGGCCGCAAGCGCATGTTCACGCTCTCGATCTTGCTGATGGCCGCGCCCACGCTGATGATCGGCCTGCTGCCCACCTACGCCAGCATCGGCGTAGCGGCGCCGCTGCTGCTGCTGGCGATGCGGGTGCTGCAGGGCGCGGCCATCGGTGGCGAGATGCCCGGAGCCTGGGTGTTTGTCGGCGAACACGTGCCGAGCCGGCATTACGGTTTCGGCATCGGCACGCTGACCGCTGGCATCACGGGCGGCATCCTGCTGGGGTCGCTCGTTGCTGTCGCCATCAATCGCCATTACTCGCCTGAGCAGGTGAGCGATTTCGCCTGGCGCATTCCCTTCCTCCTGGGCGGTGTCTTCGGGCTTGTGTCCGTGTACCTGCGCCGGTTCCTGCATGAGACCCCCGTGTTCCGCGAGTTGGCTGAGCGCAGCAATCTGGCGCGCGAACTGCCGATCCGCACCGTGCTGCGCGATCACCGCTCGGCCAGTCTGTTCGTCGCACTGCTGACCTGGGTACTTTCCACCTCGATCGTCGTGGTCGTGCTGTATACACCCGCCTACCTGCAGAAGGTCCACCACATACCCGCCGCGCTTGCGCTCGAGACCAATGCGTTCGCCACCCTCACGCTGACCATCGGCTGCATGATTGTCGGGTGGGCATGCGACCGCATCGGCATCCGTGCCGTCATGCTGATCGGCTGGGGCGGACTCTTCATGACCGCTTACCTCTTCTACGGCAGCCTGCCCGGCACGCCTGCCACGCTGTTCTGGCATTACGGGCTGCTGGGCCTGTTCGTCGGCACCATCGCCACCGTGCCGATTGCCGGCGTGCGCGCCTTTCCCGCACCGGTGCGCTTCACGGGTCTCTCGTTTGCTTACAACATGTCTTACGCAGTCTTTGGCGGCCTCACGCCGATGATCCTCACGCTCTGGCTACAGCACGACACCATGGCGCCTGCTCACTATGTGGCAGTACTGGCCGCTTTCGGGTTTTCGCTTGCGCTCTGGCCCCTCGCCAGGTGCGGCCATGCCATGCGCAATGGCGTGGCCAGCACAGCTGGCCACGCCGGTCGATAACGAAGGAGAAACGATATGAACGCGACGGAAAACACGCCACCAGTACGCCTGCTGACCCCCGCCGAGCTGGCTGTCTGCATCAAGGTGTTCCGCGACGCCCGGCAATGGACTCACGAGCAGTTGGCCGTGATCGCCGGGCTCAACGTGCGAACCGTTCAGCGCGTCGAACAAGGCTGGCCCGCCGGCCCCGACACCTGCCGGGCGCTGGCCAGCGCGTTCGATTTCCTGGACATCGACGCGCTCAACAAGCCATTCGCGATTCCACCGGAAGACGAACTCAAGGCTGCGCAGGAACAGTTCGACCAAGAGCACGTCACCTTCGCGGCGATTCCGCTGACCACGGGTAAGCAGTTGACGGAGCTGGCGCAGACCAGCACGATGGACATGTCGCAGCTGGCCTTCGAGATGGGCGGCGAAGCGGATAAACGCTTCGCCGCGCTGATGGAATATTTCCGCAACTACCGGGATGGCCTGGACGCCTACAGCGAAGCGCAGAAGCGCGAGGCGTCTGACACGATGCAAGCCAACATCGATGTGCTCAAGACCCTTGGCGTTTCGCTATGCTATGCCGAGCGCAAAGTGCTGCTGAAGGGGGGCTCGGACCCGGACAGGCCAATGCCAGCTAACGTCCTGTACGTGATCGGGTTTCCGCTCGGCAAGGAACCCAAGCTATTCGCCACGCCAACTTCCGTTGATATTCGTCTGTAGGCTGAAGGGCCAAGATTCACGCTTGCCAGCGCCGCTCTAAGCCGCCCTGGCGATTCGCCGTACGATGGATGGACGCCCATTGCCGCGGCCGTAAGTTGAATCTCCAAACGGCATCCCGCGCAACTGCCGCCAAGTACGGATGCGGCAGCCAGCGGGCAGGCGGTACATGATGCTCGACTGTTCGAGCTTCGCTGCCGAAACGTGGATGGTAAGCGGGCCGCCACGTACAGAGCTCGAGAGGGTATGGCGCCCACAGCCCTACATGAACTAGCCGAACAATGCCGTGCTATCCCCACGGGATAGCTGGCACACCAAGCCTTCCATGCCCGTCCAGCCGACACGCTTCACGGCGCTGGAACAGGCGGACTTCCAGCGACTGGAACACGCAGCCTACCTAAAAGGCCTTTTACAACCTTTTAAAGGTAAGGGGAGTCTGGAGGCATTGGGCCAGCCAGTACCTGGCGCTGCGCGACAGCTTGATCGTCCTGGCACAGCGGCGCGTGCTGCCCCAGGCGAGGGCCTACCCCTTCAACCTGCTCGATGTGCAACTGGCCCTGCAAACCACTGGCGCAGGGACGACCGTCCTGCGCTGGCGCAATATTGACCGCTCATCCTCGGGCGTGGCCTTGTGGGAATCGCTGCTCGGCCACCCCGCAATACCGGCCTCGCTGATCGACGACCTGTACGCGATGGAGCTGCAGCGCATCGCGCTGAACATGCAGATCAGCCTGACCCACAGCATCGCCCGCCACGCCAAGGAATGCGCTAGCAACATGGCACAGGCCGAGGCGATTCACCTGCGGCGTATCCTGGGCTATCCCCTGGGGATAGTTCCACTGCGGTCCACGGGGTTCCACCCGCCCTCCCGAGACGAGTTTCCCGCCCCGCAGGCTGCCGCCATCGACGCATACCACTGCGGCAACCGTTTTCCATCGATCATAAATCGGTATCCATGCCGTCCGGCTTTCTTGCTGCCGGTCTCATTCGGCGCAGTCATGCTGTCGCCCATCAAATGAACCGCTCATTTACAAGGAAGCTTCATGCCCGGAGGCAGACGCCGACGCTGAAGACCTCGGAGGGCAGCGCGGCGCATCGCGCTGGCGGCGTGCATCTTCTAGTCCATTGAATCACTGGATGTATCGTGACCACATGCTTGGGCATGCAAACAACGATGCGGACGAGCGGACAACGTACTGACCTGGAGGCCGTCATGCGCGAGCGCCACGGCAATGCGGCCCTTGCGTGACGCGCACTCTGTGTGTTGCTTTGGGCCGATGGAGAACGCCGGGTAATACTCGCTCCAAGCTTGCTTGCAACGACGGATTCATCTCGCGATGGACGTCGGCGTAAGAGGCGCAAGGGCTGGCCGGTCTGGTGTCGTTCCATCTTGGCAGGGCGCCCAAGCGCCCGGCGGCCAAGCTGGAGGCGCGTGTGTTGGAGCGAACTTGCATACTCTATTTCAGTCTGATTCAAGACGACCGCGGCCCAGATCGACATATTTCAGCGCCGCATGGAAGACAGTCCAACCTTTCCGTGGCTCTCGGCGATCTTTCGGTGCCGGCGACAATCTACGTCTGGCTGATTGGGGAAGAAGAGGGCAGCACAGCCTGTTCTGGTCGCCGGAGCAAACGGCAGCCAGACGGCCAACCCTATCGCTCCGCCCATCGTGCCGCCTCGCACTCGTGCAGATTAAGTCCCGGACGCTGCTGAGAGCTGGCCTTCTGTCGTGAAGTGTAGTAAAGATGGCTCTCCAGCACTTTGTGTGACGGCCGCGTCGAGGGCTTGATTTCGGGCCGATCTGGCCCTACGTTAATCGTTACCCTGAGCCAAGTTCTCGGTGGGATCGATCGTATTCTCGCCCGTGTGGGTAAGCGCGTCGTCTCCAGCGACGCGCGAGGGGAAACCATCACTGTCGAAGCCTGCAGTAAGGTTCGTGCGGCAACTTGTCCTGCTTGCCGCTGTTGGAGTAACCGACGCCACGGCAGCTATGTGTGCAGGCTGGAAGAACGTCAGATGCTCGAGCAGCGGGTTGTTCTCGCCGTTGAGGTGCGTCGCTTCAAGTGTGCGAACGCCGGCTGCCCGCGTCGTACGTTTGCCGAGAACATCCACGCCTTGGCCGGTCGGCACCAACGTCGTACGCAATCGCAGGCTCGGGCGTTGCACGCGCTGGGCCACGCCCTCGGTGGTGAAGCGGCGGCCCGGCTTGCTAACGTCTTGGGCTTGCGCACCAGTGCCGACACCGTGCTGCGGGAGTTGCGAAGAGCTCCTGGGCGCAAGCGCAAACCACGACCGCGGGTCGTCGGCATCGATGACTGGGCGATCGCGCGTGGTCACCAGTACGGAACGATCATCGTCGACCTGGAGCGACGTGAGCCGATCGCAGTGTTTGCCGGCAGGGAAGCAACTGCGGTGACCGCGTGGATGCGTGCGCACCCATCGATCGAGATCGTCGCCAGGGATCGGTCCGGGGCCTACTCCGAGGCGGTCGACATTGCGCTGCCGGCAGCCAAGCAAGTCTCCGATCGCTGGCATCTGCTGTGCAACCAGCGCGACAACGTCGAGAGGCTGCTATACCGACTCGGGCCGCAACTGCGCCAAGCCGCGCAGCAAGTCGAGGTCGGTGGCGTGACCCTGGGCCGGCAGCGAGTGCTGAGCCGCAGTCACTGTGGTCATGGCAGCGCCTGAGCGATCAGCGACGCGCCACGCGGCTGGCGCTGTACGAGCGGGTGATGGCGCTACGCGCCCAGGGCGGCCCGATGAAAGGAATCGCGCGCGAGCTCTCAATTGACCAACGAACCGTGCGCAACTTCGTCACCGCGGTGGCATTCCCCGAGCGCGCACTCAGAGCGCGGAGTCCGACGCCTTTGGATCCCTATCGCAGCTATATCGAGGAACGAATCGCCCAAGGCTGTCGCTTTCCTGAACTGATCTGGAAAGAACTCAAGCAGCAAGGCTATACGGGCAGTCGCGCCGCCGTGCGGAATTGCGTGGTTCGCCTCCTCTTTCCGCAGAGCAAGGTACCGCTCCTCCAGGCACCCGTGCGGACGATGCCGTGCCCGTCGGCCCGGCGCTTGTTCGGATGGCTTGTCGGTTGGAGGAAGCTCGCCGTCGAGGAACCCAGGAGCGCGGACCACGAGCGCTTCGTGCAGGCGCTGTGCAAGATCGAACCCGTGGTGGGCGAGGTCCGCAGCCTCGCGCGAGAGTTTCTCGGGCTCATGCACCGGCGAAGTCCGCGGCAGTTCGATCGATGGTTGAAGCGTCTGTCGCGCTGCGACGCTGCGGAAATGCGCAGGTTCGCGCAAAGCCTGCGCGCCGACTTACCGGCTGTGCGGGCGGCCTTCAAGCTGTCATGGAGCAACGGCCAGACCGAGGGTCACGTCAACCGGCTCAAGTTCCTCAAGCGCCAGATGTATGGCCGCGCGAACATCGAGCTTCTGCGGCTGCGGGTATTGAAGCCAAGCTATACCGCTAAACCGGCCTGCCTTGTCCTGCTGGACCCGCTAGTCCGGTCGCCATCGCAGGCGGGTGAGCTCGTACGGCCAGGACGAGCCTGGCGGGCTCGCCCACGTTTGTCACAAGCAGGAGAATGGTGGTAGTGGGGCGGGGGAGACGACGGCAAGGTCCTCCACGCGAGTTCGCCGTCGTCACACAAATTGCGGAAGACCCGACTTTCCTTTGTTCTACGGCGGTGGAATGGGTGTTGCAGCACGCGGAGCCCCCTCAAGCATAGTGTCCTAGTTCTGGGTCGGCGGCAGATAGGAATGCCGCCTCATCATACGGCTGCTTGCAGGGAACAGGTCGACTTTTTGCGCAACCTGACGCTTAGCTGGGCAGAAGCAACTCATCATCACGGCTTGGTCTACCCGGGAACGGCGTTACTTGTGACGCTCTTTCCCGGGGATGCATGTCAGCGACGCAGTTGGGCCCTCTACGTGGCCGGCGCGTGCATCCTCGCGATCGGTCTAAAAAGGCTGTTCGACCGGTCTTCGCAAATGCCCTCAAAGCCGTTGCTCGAAAGCAGGCGGATGTTGACCAATGGTTAGTTGCTGCATTGTCGCCATGAAGTCGACTAGAACTGTGCTTCGACGGAGGTGATTCAGGCGTTCGTGCCTGGAACGACGAATTTGAAGGTTGCAGTATTGCGCCGGCAATATTTGGCAGTCCAAAACCATCATACCTCCCGGAGGTATGACCCTTCTATGACCCCTTGTCCGTGCGAGGCACATAGGGAATCGCCTCTTCCTCGTAGAGTTGATAAATCAGTTCCAGCATTTCCTTGATGTCACGCGACTCATCCATCGCACGCATACTCATGATAATGGGCGAGGTGAGGGTTGGGTCGTCCAGTTCCATGTAGCTCACGTCGTCGCGCTTCAGCCCATAGACGCTGCTGGGGACGACTGAAATCCCTTCTCCCGCCGCGACAAGCCCCAATGCAATCTGCAACTCGCGCACGTCATAGATGCGCCGAGGCGTAAGGGCTCGCTCCTGGAAAGCCGACAGAACCTGGTCCGCGTAGCTTGGCCTCGGTGCCTTGGGGAAAACAATGAGTGTTTCGTAGATGAGGTCCCGAAGCGCGAGCACCGGCTTCGACGTTGAGAGCGGATGACCGACGGGAAGTGCAACGATCATTTTCTCCTCGCGGAGAATCACCCGGCGGATGTTCGCATCCTCGTGTCGAATCCGACCAAACCCTACATCGATGCGTCCGTCCTTGAGGGCGCGAATCTGGTCCATCGTCGACATCTCGTGGAGGCTGAGCTCGACCGACTTGTTCTCGTCCCGGAATCGCCGAATGATCTTTGGAAGCATGCCGTAGAGCGTGGACCCCACAAAGCCGACGGACAGACTGCGCTCGATGCTGCCAACGCGCCTTGTCATTGATTCCAACTCGTTCGTCTGCGCAATGAGATGCACTGCGTGCGAGTAAAAAAACTTGCCTGTCTCGGTGAGCTTGAGCGGACGAGAGCTTCGTTCGAATAGCTGCACCCCCAGCGATTCTTCGAGCTGCTGTATTTGGCGGCTTAACGGCGGCTGCGCAATGTGGAGCCGCTTTGCTGCGCGCGTGAAGTTTCGCTCTTCGGCAACCGCTACAAAATAGCGGAGATGTCGCAGCTCCATACAATACCTCCGAGATATGATCCGATACTAAAACGGTGTTGGACTGACCTGTTTGCCATCCTCTATTCTGCCATCACGCTCTGTTTCGTCGCCGCATTATACCTTCTGAGTACACTCAGACCGGCCTGAAACAAGGGTTTACCCCACCAAAACACAGAAAGTTTAGGAGCAGACATGAGTGTCAAAGTGTTCGACTCGAAGGAAGTGCAGGACCTGCTGAAGGCCGCTGCTAATCTGGGAAGCCAGGATGGCAACGCTCGTACCAAGCAGATTACTCATCGTCTGCTGAGCGACCTCTTCAAGGCCATCGACGACTTGGACATGACGCCCGACGAGATTTGGGACGGTGTGAATTACTTCAACAAGCTCGGACAAGATGGTGAGGCGGCCCTCTTGGCCGCTGGCCTTGGTCTCGAGAAGTATCTCGACATCCGCATGGATGCAGAGGACCGTGAAGCTGACATCCACGGTGGCACGCCGCGCACTATCGAAGGCCCGCTGTATGTTGCTGGCGCCCCGGTGCGCGATGGCGTCTCTAAGATTGATCTCAATGCCGACGAAGACGCGGGTCCGCTCATCATCCGTGGCACGGTGACCGGACCGGACGGCAAGCCCGTGGCCGATGCGGTCGTCGAATGCTGGCACGCCAACTCCAAGGGCTTTTACTCGCACTTTGATCCGACCGGCGCGCAAGACGATTTCAACCTTCGCGGCGCGGTGAAGACCGGGCCTGACGGCAAGTACGAGTTCCGCACGCTGATGCCCGTTGGCTACGGCTGTCCGCCGCACGGCGCCACGCAGCAGTTGCTTGACGTGATTGCCCGCCACGGCAACCGCCCGGCGCACGTACACTTCTTCGTAACGAGCGACAAGACTCGCAAGCTCACGACGCAGATCAACATCGAAGGCGATCCGCTGATCTGGGACGACTTCGCTTATGCGACTCGCGAAGAGCTTGTGCCGCACGTTGTCGAGAAGACGGGCGGCGCTGCGCTCGGCCTCAAGGGCAACGCGTACAAGGAAATCGAATTCAACATCGAGCTGACTCCACTGGTGCAAGGCAAGGACAACCAGCTTGTGAATCGCCCTCGCGCATCCGCCACGGCATAACCTCTCACGCGGCGGCCTCTCTCGCCAGGCCGCCGACTTCTCCGCACGAACTATCTGAACCGAGGCCAAAGGGCTTGACCACGAAGCTCGCATAGGGAGACGACTCATGTCCGCAACTATCGATAAAGCACGGAAACTGGACGACTTGCTGAGCAACGCCGTTCAGGATGACAAGGAAAATGGCGTCTTCCGTTGTCGCCGCGACATCTTCACGAACGCCGATTTGTACGAACTCGAGATGAAGCACATCTTCGAGAGCAACTGGGTCTATCTCGCGCACGAAAGCCAGGTACCGAACAATAACGATTACTACACGACGTGGATTGGTCGTCAGCCGATTGTCATCACGCGTGACAAGACCGGTGAGTTGCACGCGGTCATCAACGCATGTGCTCACAAGGGCGCCATGCTGTGCCGTCGCAAGCACGGCAACAAGGGCAGCTTCACTTGCCCGTTCCACGGCTGGACGTTCTCGAACGCCGGCAAGCTTCTGAAGGTAAAGGACGAGAAGACCACCGAGTATCCGGTGCAGTTCAACAAGCAGGGCTCGCACGACCTGAAGAAGGTCGCGCGTTTCCAGAACTATCGCGGTTTCCTGTTTGGCAGCCTGAGCGAAGACGTGATGCCGCTCGAGGACTATCTCGGCGAGACGAAGGTCATCATTGATCAAATCGTCTCGCAGGCGCCGGATGGTCTCGAAGTGTTGCGAGGCAACTCTTCGTACATCTACGACGGCAACTGGAAGATGCAGATGGAAAACGGTTGTGACGGCTATCACGTCAGCACCGTGCACTGGAACTATGCCGCAACGATGGGCCGCCGCCATGTCGAAGGCACCAAGGCCGTCGATGCAAATGGTTGGAGCAAGTCGGTTGCGGGCGTGTATGGCTTCGAGCATGGCCATATCCTGCTTTGGACCAACACGATGAATCCTGAAGTGCGTCCTGTCTATCAGAATCGCGACGAAATCGCTGCTCGTGTCGGCGAAGACAAGGCTAAGTACATCGTGAATCAGACACGAAACCTGTGCTTGTATCCGAACGTGTTCCTGATGGATCAGTTCAGTACCCAGATTCGCGTCGTCCGTCCGATCAGTGTTGACAAGACGGAAGTTAGCATCTTCTGCTTCGCACCGAAGGGCGAAAGCGCAGAAAGCCGCGCGATCCGCATTCGTCAATACGAAGACTTCTTCAACGTCTCGGGCATGGGCACCAGCGACGACCTCGAAGAGTTCCGTGCGTGCCAGGCAGGTTACGCCAGCACGACGTCGATGTGGAACGACATGTCGCGCGGGGCGCCGTTGTGGGTCCATGGACCTGACGCGAATGCGAAGGGCATGGGCTTGAACCCGCTTATCTCGGGCGAGCGCAGCGAAGATGAAGGTCTCTTTGTGGTTCAACACGAATACTGGATGCAGGTGATGCGCGAAGCCCTGCGGAAAGAACAGGCGGAGGCAGCCGTATGAGCATCGACTATCAAAAGATCTGTAGCGCGCTCTTTCACGAGGCACGCTTTCTGGATGATCGTCAGTGGGACGAGTGGTTGGCCTGCTACACCGAAGACGTCACCTACTGGATGCCGGCCTGGGATGACGATGACAAGCTCACCGAAGACCCGCAAAGCGAAATTTCTCTGATGTACTACTCGGACCGCGGCGGCCTGGAAGACCGGGTGTTCCGTATCAGAACCGAGCGCAGCAGCGCGTCGATGCCGGAGCCGCGCACCAGCCACCACGTTACCAATATCGAAGTGCTGGCGGAGCGGGATAACGAAGTCGACGTTCGATACAACTTCAACACGTTGAGCCATCGTTACAAGGTCACGGATCAGTATTTCGGCACCGCCTACGTCACCTTCCGCAAAGTTGACGACCGTTTGCTGATTTCGAGCAAGAAGATTGCGCTCAAGAACGACTATATCCGCCAGGTGCTGGACGTCTACCACGTCTGATGCCACGGGTTGGAATGAGAAAGGACGCAGGAGGTAACATGTCCAGCTACAACATCGCACTGAACTTTGAAGACGGCGTGACCCGCTTTGTCGAATGTAAGGCCGGCGAAAAGGTTCTCGATGCCGCTTTTCGCGCCAAGATTAACCTGCCGATGGATTGCTCCGACGGCGTGTGTGGCACCTGCAAGTGCCGCGCCGAGAGTGGCAGCTACGACTTGGGCGACGACTTCATTGAGGACGCGTTGAGCGACGACGAGAAAGCTGGCGGTCTCGTGCTCACGTGCCAGATGGTTCCCCAGAGTGACTGCGTCATCGCAGTTCCGGCATCGTCGACGATGTGCAAAACCGAGCAAAGCAAATTCACTGCGACGGTCACGAAAGTCGCACAGCACAATGATGCGGCGGTGGTCCTTGAGTTGGACGTGGACAGCATCCCTCCGGTCTTCCTCGCTGGCCAGTATGTAAACATCGACGTCCCCGGCAGCGGAAAGCATCGGTCATACTCATTTTCGTCCGCGCCGGGCGCATCGAAAATCAGTTTCCTGATCAAGAAAATCCCTGGCGGCGTGATGAGCACCTGGCTCGAATCGGCGCAGCCAGGCCACAAGGTGCAACTGACGGGCCCCCTGGGCAGCTTCTACCTCCGGGCAGTGGAGCGTCCCTTGTTGTTCCTGGCTGGCGGCACGGGCTTGGCCCCATTTCTGTCGATGCTGGAAGTCCTGGTTCGCGCGAACTCCGAGCAGAAGGTGCATCTCATCTACGGCGTGACACGAGACCTCGATCTTGTCCAGGTTGAGGCTATCGAGGCGTACGTCGCGAAGTTGCCGAACTTTACGTTCAGCACCGTGGTCGCAGAAGCGGAATCGAGCCATCCCCGCAAGGGCTGGGTGACCCAGCATATGCCGGCTGAATGTCTGAACGATGGTGATGTTGACGTGTACCTGTGCGGACCTCCGCCGATGGTCGACGCGGTGCGCAAGTATTTCGACGACAACGGTGTGAAGCCCAACAGCTTCCATTACGAGAAGTTCACGCCCAACGCAGCCCCGGTGACCCCATGAGCGCCAAGCGATTCGAAGGCAAGGTGATGGTGGTCACCGGTGCCGCCCAAGGTATCGGGCGCGGCGTCGCTCTACGCGCTGCGGCTGAAGGTGCGAAGGTTCTGTTTGTCGACCGCGCCGATTTCGTCTCCGAGGTCGCAGCGGAAGCAGTTGGGGCCGACACTGCCGGCTTCATTGCCGACCTCGAGACCTATGAAGGCGCAGCCTCCACGATGGCCTTCGCTGTGGAGAAGTTTGGTCGAATTGACATTCTGATAAACGGCGTCGGCGGGGCCATTCGTATGCGGCCTTATGCCGAGTTCGAACCGGCTCAGATTGATGCAGAAATCCGCCGTTCGCTCATGCCGACCTTGTACGGCTGCCACGCGGTGCTTCCGCACATGCTCGCTCAAGGACGCGGAACCATCGTCAACGTTTCCTCGAATGCAACGCGCGGCATCCGTCGCGTGCCGTATTCGGCTGCAAAGGGCGGCGTCAACGCGCTAACCCAGTCGCTTGCGATGGAGTATGGCGAGCACAACATCCGTGTGGTCGCTGCGGCACCCGGTGGAACCGAGGCGCCTCCCCGGCGCGTGCCTCGCAACGCGGCTGGAGATAGCGAGCAGGAGAAGACGTGGATGAGCGAGGCGGTGGCACAAGTTACTGAGTCCACCTTCTTCAAACGCTACGGCACACTCGACGAACAAATCGCGCCGATTCTCTTTCTTGCGTCTGACGAAGCAGGCTACATCACAGGCGCCGTGCTGCCGGTTGCGGGCGGCGACAACGGCTAGAACTCGTCGAAGAGGTGACGGTAGGGGACGCGACAGTGAACGAACGTAGAGCCATTGTTCCTGCTGGGATGGAAGCGGTTCACAAAGAGATTCGGTACGCGCCTGCTGTGAAGGTCGGGAGCGCTGTGTCCGTCTCTGGCCAGATTGATCGTGGCGCTAATCCGAGCATAAAGGCTTTCGTAAAGAACCGTCTCGCTCCCTACAAGTATCCGCGCACCATCACATTCACATTCTGCTCACGCTGCCCAAGACGGCGACCGGCAGGATTCAACGCTTCAGGCTCAGAGAGCTGGAGGCCAACCCTGTGGGAACCGCAGACGCCGCAGGGATGCCGCGACCATTCCTAGAATAAGGGAGGAGACAAATCATGCGTCATATTGATGTTCACAAGTTCGCCGACGACGCGCGCTTCAAAAGATTCCATGCTGGCCTGTTGTTCTGGTGCGCGCTCATCATCATCTTTGATGGCTATGACCTGGCCGTCGTGGGCATCGCGCTCCCATCCATCATGAAAGACATGGGCGTCGATGCGACCAGCGCCGGCTTCATGATCAGTTCCGCGCTGTTCGGCATGATGTTCGGCGCAGTCATCATGGGAACCATTGCCGATCGCATTGGCCGGCCCAAGGCCATCGCAGTCTGTATCGGACTCTTCAGCGTCTTTACTGCTGCGGCGGGAATGACGCATGATCCGATCACGTTCAGCATTACACGCTTCCTTGCCGGATTGGGAATCGGCGGTGTGATGCCCAATGTCGTCGCTCAGATGACAGAGTTCTCTCCGCGCAAGACCCGCGGAACCATGGTCACGCTGATGTTTAGCGGGTATTCCGTAGGGGGGATGCTCGCAGCAATCATGGGCAAATCACTGATCGAGACGTACGGTTGGCAATCGGTATTCCTGGCTGCGAGCGTTCCCGTACTTATCATCCCTGCTGTGTTAAAGCTGATGCCGGAGTCACTGCCCTTCCTGATCCAGCGCAATCGTCTGGACACTCTCAAAGCGGTACTGGTCCAGATGGACCCCACCTACCGCGCTCAGATGACAGACCGGTTCGACTTGCCGCAGGCCGAGAAAGGGGCCAGCGCTCCCATCAGTATGCTGTTCCGTGATGGCCGGGGCTTCAGCACCGTGATGCTATGGGTCGCCTTCTTCATGTGCCTGTTCATGGTCTATGCATTGAGCTCCTGGCTCGCGAAACTCATGGCTGGCGCGGGCTATAGCCTCGGCTCGGCATTGACGTTCGTCCTGGTGTTGAACTTTGGCGCGATGGCCGGCGCAATCGGAGGTGGTTGGCTGGCAGACAAGTTCAATATCAAATACGTGCTGGTTGGCATGTACGCACTCGCCGCGATATCGATCACGCTGCTTGGCTACAAGATGCCGACCGGGGCCTTGTTCTTCGTGGTCGCGCTTGCCGGAGCCTCCACGATCGGCACGCAAATCGTGACGTACGCATATGCAGGGCAGTTCTACCCAGCTACCGTCCGGGGCACGGGCATTGGCTGGGCATCCGGAGTCGGCAGAAGCGGCGCAATCCTGGCGCCCATTGTCATCGGCGTGCTGGTAAGCATGTCCCTGCCACTCCAGCAGAATTTCGCCGCAATGGCAGTGCCTGCTGTCATCGCCGTGCTGGCTGTGCTCCTGATCGACCATAATCGGTCGGCATCTCTGATCGACAGCAGGTCGAGCCAGGGCGCAGCGGATTCAGAACGGACGGTCGTTCTAGACGGCGCCAAACCAGTGCAGAGGTCGCCTTATCGGTGACCCTGAAGGCACCTAAAAATACTGCGTCCGCGCTACCTAATCTACTGAGATCAAGCATGAGCAAGCCTTGCATCATTTCTGTTGCGATCACGGGATCACTGCCTCGCAAAAAAGACAATCCGGCTGTACCAATCACGGTAAGCGAGCAGGTGGAGTCGACCCAGGCGGCATTCGAAGCCGGGGCGACTCTGGTTCATCTCCACGTACGCAACGATGACGAAACTCCCACGTCAAATCCCGATCGTTTCGCCCTTGTGCTAGAAGGCATTCGCAAGCACGCGCCGGGCATGATCACCCAAGTGTCCACCGGTGGCCGCTCCGGGGCCGGCAATGAAAGAGGTGCTATGCTATCCCTGCGACCGGACATGGCATCCTTGGCCACCGGCTCCGTCAACTTCCCGACCCGGGTCTATGACAATTCGCCCGACCTGGTCGACTGGCTCGCCGCCGAAATGAAAACCTACGGCATCAAGCCCGAAGTCGAGGCGTTTGACCTGTCGATGATCTTCCAGGCCGCAGCTATGCAGGCAGCCGGCGCGATCGTCGGTCCCCTGCATATCCAATTTGTCATGGGCATCAAGAACGCAATGCCTGTTGATCGCGAAGTGCTTGAATTCTACGTTCGTACCCTTAAGCGCCTTTCGCCCGATGCGACATGGACCGGCGCAGGCATCGGTCGAAATCAACTGACGATGGCTCGCTGGTCTCTCGAACTAGGGGGGCACTGCCGCACCGGGCTCGAGGACAATGTGCGGATGGACAAGAATACGCTCGCCCCGTCCAACGCCGCGCTTGTGCGCCAGGTTGCCGAGCTTTGCGAGGAGTACGGTCGCCCCGTCGCGACCGCAGCCCAGGCTCGCGAGATCCTGAATTTGTGCTGAACCACCCATTCCCGCATCGCTGACGTGAGGTGTAGTAAAAGTAAAAATGGGTCTCCCGCACTTTGTGTGACGGCCGCGTCGAGGGCTTGATTTCGGGCCGATCTGGCTTTACGTTGATCGTTACCATGAGCCAGGTTCTCGGTGGGACCAACGTATTCTCGCCCGTGTGGGTAAGCGCGTCGTCCCCAGCGACGCGCGACGGGAGGCGACCATTCCATCTACACTTCACGCTTATAGTGAAGGTGAGCGTGGTCATGATGGTCATGTACACGGTCATTGGTACGGCAACACTCAACGGGTTCAACCCAGAATGCTATTTCTGGTGCGAATCGCCGCTCACCCATCAACCGGATCAACGAACTCCTGCCTTGGCCGGTCGCTACAGAACTGCAGCCGCCCATTGACACTGCATTCGCCTAACTACCGAAGAGCCCACCGAATCTACGAGTCAGTCGATGACGGTACTCGGCGGACCGTTACCAGCGACACACGGTCGACGAATGGCGCCCGCCAGCTGCAAATGCCTCACGCGGCGTCCGGCGCCCCCATCAGCGCAATCAGCGGCGCCATGCAAGGGCTGGCCGCCGCCAGCGCGCGCTGTTCGTCGAGGATGCCCTGCAGGATGGCATGCGTCGTATCCGGGTTGGCCAGCACCACGCGGAAAACGGCAATCGGGCGGCCACCCCACTGTGTCGACATCAACTGCGTGCGCGATACGAACGAGCGGCCGGCATCGCGCTGCATTTCCTGAATGTTGATGGTCAGCGCATCCAGCGCGTCCAGGATCTTCTCGCGCCTGTCGGCCGAAGCCGTTGCCAGCGCGGCACGCACGGTCTCGGGCACATGGCGATAGGTCAGGATGCAAAGCTGCGGGTGGCTGTCGAGCTCGAAATCCGGCTGCTGCGCAATCAGGGATGCAAAGTAGTGGGCGTTATCGATGCTACGATCGATCAACTGCGCCAACCCCTTGCGACCGAGCAGATGAAGGTTCGCATAGAGCATGACTGCCGCCGCCCCGCGCGATCCTTCGAGCGTATGGCGCCCCAGGTCCACCGAGCCCTTGCGCACGATGTAGTTCGCATGCTGGATGATTTCCTGCGTCCACGCCGGGCTCCGGAACAGCACCATGCCGGCACCCATCGGCACGTAGAACTGTTTGTGCGCATCGATGACGACGGAATCGGCGCGCTCGATGCCCGCGAAGCGCCAGCGCTCGCGCTCCGACAGCAGTGTTGCGCCGCCCCATGCGGCATCCACGTGGAAATGGCAGCCGGCCTCATGAGCAACATCCGCAATCGCATCGAGCGGATCGACCGCGCCCGTCTCCGTCGTCCCCGCTATGCCAACGATCGCCATCGGCCGGATGTTGCGCTGCTGCAGGTCACGCAGGGTGTCGCGCAGCAGGTCGATGCGCATGCGACCGTCTGCATCGACCCCGACCGGCACGAGATTGTCGCGCCCGATGCCAAGGACATCGGCTGCCTTTCGCAACGAGTAGTGTCCGCGCTCCGAGACGACGATTGCAAGCCCGTCATGGCCGTAATGGCGTAGTGCAGCCATCAGTCCGGCGCGATGGATGCCGGCGAAGCCATCACGCGCGCCCAGCAAGTTGTTGCGGCTCGCCCATAGCGCGGTGAGGTTGGCGACCGTGCCGCCAGAACAGATCGCGCCGAGCGCGTGGTCGGCATCGTGCAGCCATCTCGCATAGAACGCGCTGTCCTGCCCAAACACCAGCTTGTGCAGCATGCCGATGACCTGGCGCTCGAGCCCTGTCAGCGCGCCCGAAGTCTCGAGCTTCACGACGTTCTGGTTGAGCGCTGCCACCACCTTGGCGAGCGAGGGCATGAACGACGGCAGCGACGACGTCATGTGTCCGACGAAAGTTGGAGATGCCACGGGCATCACGTGCCGAAACACGTCGTTGAGCAGATGATCGGCATGCGCTTGCGGCGATGTCGGAGTCTCGGGCAGCTCAACCGACGCGAACACCGCCTCGCGTGTGCCGCACGCGCCAACCGGATCAAAACGCTCGCCCGCAAAGAAATCCGCCGGATGCTCGGCGATCAATCGCTCGAGCGATTCGAATGCACCCCGATCCGCGTCGAACCAGCGCAAGGGGCAGTCGTCGCCCCCGTCCGTGCTTTTTGAGGACTCTTCGCGAGAGCTGTCCGGCTTCATTTGCATCACCCAGTTCAATCCCTTAGCGCCATGGTGCGCCGGGCATTATGCCGGATCGGACGGATGCGGATTGGCCGAGGGCCCCGACCGACACGTTTGGCGACGTCGCCGCTGCCCGTTGATGACCATCAATCGCCTTCTCTATTGGGCGCCCTGCGGAGCGGTCAGCACCAGCACCCAATACCAGTGGGTCTCTGGAGATGATCGCACGCCTCAAGGGGGTGAGTATCCATTGATGGATGCAGGGCGCGCCTCGCTGTCACTCCGATTGCTTCAGCAGCCGGGACAGTACGGCTAGCTGCGCCAAGCGCGCGCCCGAGCAGCTGCCGTCGCGTGCATAAAAGCCACGTTCTTTATTACTTCTGGGAATATGTGTCATTTCCAGGCTTTCTCCCGGCACGCCCCCGTGTCGGGTGTCTGAAAGTTCTGGTTCCCGAAAAGTAAAATCCCCACACTCTGGGGAAGTGTAGGGTTCGGGAGAGCGGAAGCGGGTTGGGGGAGGTGTCCCCGAGCCGTCAGTATAAACATCGTACTTCCCAGACCGCGCGCCGTCAGTGTAAGTATCGAATTTGCCACTCTTGGCAAACACCGGAGCGGCCGCTAGGGTGGCAGCGAGTGCGGCGACAGCGACTAGGGCACGGCGATTGGTATTCATGGCTCACCCCTTTCTTCAAACTGGTGAATGCCATTCCTTTGGTTCAGTGCTTGTTGCACCGCGGCATTCGATGAGTGCCATATTAGGGATTCCCCTTGTGGCGGGTGAAGGGCCATGTGCGCGTTTTTGCCAACACGACCGCGATGAGCGAGTTCCTGCCTGCCGTGCTGCGTACCTACCTTGTCAACCATCCCGACGTGACCATCGACATGCATGAACGGCTGAGCCCGGACATCGTGCGCGCCGTCCAGGAGGGGATGGTCGACATCGGCATCATTGCTGGCAATGTGCGTACCGAAGGGCTGGAAGCGATGCCTTACCGGCGCGACCGTCTAGTGCTTGCCACCGCATTGAGCAATCCGCTGGCCGAGAGCAATGGCGTCGATTTTATCGATACGCTGGACTATGACTTCATCGGCCTGCCGGAAGCCAGCGCGATCCACAACTTCCTCAAGCGCGCTGCGGCGGACCTGCAGCGCGAACTGCGTTGGCGCGTCCAGGTCAGCAACTTCGAGACCGCGTGCCGGATGGTCGAGGCAAATGTCGGTGTCGGCGTTCTGCCCGAGAGCACCGCCGCGCGCCACGCCAATACGATGGCGCTGCGCATCGTCAAGCTCAACGACGAATGGGCCGAGCGCAAGCTGCAGATCTGCGTGGCCGAACTCGGCGCCTTGCCGCTGTTTGCGCGCAAGCTGGTCGACCTGTTGGTCGAGGACGGCCTCGGGCGCCAGGACTGACGGCGCCCCCTCAGCCGCAGCCGCTACTTCTGTTCCGCGACCAGCTGCCTGAGCTGTTGCTTGAGCAGCTTGCCGCTGGCCGTGGTGGGGATGGTGGCCACGCGCAGGATCTTCTCCGGACGCTTGTATGGCGACAGGCGATCGATCAGATATTCGTGCAGCGCCGCCGCGTCAAACTTCTCACCATCCTGGATTTCGACGAAGGCAATCACTTCCTCGTTGCCGTCTGGGGTCGGCTGGCCGACCACGGCGGACAGGCGCACGGACGGATGGGTGTTGATGACCGATTCGATCTCGATCGGATAGACGTTGAAGCCGGAACGGATGATTAGGTCCTTGGTGCGGCCGACGATAAACAGCGCGCCGTCAGGACCCAGCCGGCCAAGGTCGCCAGTGTTGAGCCAGCCGTCGGGGCGTAGCGCCTCGGCGGTCAGTTCCGGTGCGCGATAGTAGCCGCGCATCACGCCCGGTCCCCTGACCCACAGTTCGCCCGGTTCGCCCTCCGGCACCGGCATGCCGTCAGGGCCGACCACCTGAAGTTGGGCGCCTTCGACGATCTCTCCCGCCGAGCAATCGCTGCGCGGCCGGTCCATGCGCGTCACGAACAGCGAGCCGGCATACTCGGTCATGCCGTAGCCATGGTGCAGCGGCTGGCCGAACATGGCCTCGACTTCCTGCTTGAGCGTCGGGTCGAGCGGCCCGCCACCGGTGTACAGGTAGCGCAGCCTTGGCGACGGCGCCAGCGGCAAGCCGCTCGCGCGTACGTGCGCGACGATGCGGTTGAACATGGTCGGCACGCCCTGCAGCAGCGTGATCGCACCTTGGCGGATCGCCGCGGTGACGTCGGCCGCATTGAAACGCGCGCTCAGGTACAGGCTGGCACCGGCCTGGAAGGTCGAGACCAGCAGCGTGCCCAGCCCGAACACGTGCGACATCGGCATGACCGCATAGGCGCAGTCGTCGGCCTGCATGCGGCGGGATTCCACCGTGACGCGGGCAAAGTGCAGCAGGCCCCGGTGCGTGACCATCACGCCCTTGGGCTGACCGGTGGTGCCGGAGGTGTAGATCAGCGCGGCCACCTCGCGCGCCAGCGCTTCCGGCTCACGCTCGCTGGCCGCGTCGACGGCGCCGGCCATCAGCGGGCCAAGGCCGGCGGGGGCGATTTCCCGAGCCCGGTAGCGCACGCCGTGCCGCAGCGCGTCAGGCGAGGCGGCATGGGTAAACAGCATCAGGCGCGGTCGGCAATGCGCCCGGATCACCTCGATCTCGCGTTCCGACACGCGGGCGTTGACCACCACCGGCCACGCGCCCAGCTCCGACAAGGCGAACACCAGCGTGATCACGGCCAGGCAGTTCTCGGCCGCGACCAGCACCCGGTCGCCGGTGCCGACGCCCTGCGCTTCAAGATAGCGTTGCGCGTCCTCGATCCCTGCCCACAACTGCGCGAAGGTAACGGTGCGGCCGTCCTCGAACACGGCCGCATGGTCGGGGGTCTGGGCGGCCCAGTGGCGTGGGATGTCGCTGATCCGTTTGGTGGTGTCTCGGTCCGGGGGCATCTCGCGGAAATCCTTGTGCGGGGTAGAAAGCCGTTCGGCAAGCCGAACGACGCCAGTTTATGTGCGCCGCTGGTGCGCTGCAATCGCTTATCGGCAAAGGAGATTTCTCGATTGCCGAACGCGCCGGCGGCTGTGCCAGCGGGGTCAGGCCAGCTGCTGCTCGGGCCACTGCGGCACGAACGCGTCGGCCCGTGCGCTGGCGAGGGTCGTCCGCCCCGAGCCCAAGCGCCTGAGGGTGTGCAATGACAGGCCGACGCAGTCGTAGAACGCGGCCTCCAGGTCGCTGCGCTGCGGCCAGCCGATGCGGCGCTTCAGTTCGCCAGCGCCGGCACCGTCGTGCAGGGCCTCGAACAGCGCCCGCATCAGCCGCTGGGTCCGGCATAGCTCGTTCAGGGCCGCGCCTTCCGAGAACAGCGTGCGGCGCACCTGGGTGGGCGAAGCTCGCAGCAAGTCGGCGATAAAGGCCGCGCTCCACGTGTGCTGCGGCTGCACAAAGACACGCTGCGATAGTCGGTGATGCAGAGACACGCTGGGTGCGCCCGCGGGCTGCAGCTGGATTTCCAGGCTGCAACAGGCCGGCTGCACCGCGCCGCCGTCCAAGTGCAGGTCGACCGCCTCGAACGGCGCCACCACCACTGGTTGTCCGGGAACGACCAAACGCTCGAATCCCCGCCGCCGCACCAGGGTCTTGCCGCGAGTCGCCGCGATCACCAGCGGGAAGGCCGGCAGCAGGCATGACAGGTGGACGTGCGAGGCGGCTTGCAGTTGGACGCGCATGGCTTGTGGCAACCCGGGGCGGCGGCGTGGCGCCTTAGACCACGCCCTTGGCGCGCAGCGCTTCCAGTTGCTGCGGGTCGAGCTTCAGGTAGTCGCGCAGCACCTCTTCGGTGTGCTGGCCCAGCGCCGGCGGTGCGTAGCGCAGCGTGGGAGGCGTCTCCGACAGGCGCAGCGGGCTGGCCGCGGTGATCACCTTGTTGACGCTTTGGCCTGTGGGCGGCTGTGCGCCCGGATAGCGCGACTGCTCGATGCGCAGCCCGCGGGAGTGCACATGCGGATCGGCATAGGCCTGGGCGACGTCGTTGATCGGGCCGCAAGGCACGGAATTGGATTCCAGCAGCGTGATCCATTCCGCTGTGGGCCGGGTGCGCGTGAGTTCGGTCAGCATCGGGATCAGCACCTTGCGATTGTTGACGCGGCCGGTGTTGGTGGCATAGCGCTCGTCGCCAGCCCAATTCACCCCCGCTGCGTCGCAGAACCGCGCGAACTGCCCGTCGTTGCCGATGGCCAGCAGCATATTGCCATCGGCTGTGGGGAAGTCCTGATAGGGCACCACGCTCGGGTGGATATTGCCCTGGCGCTGGGGCACGTCGCCAGCGTTGAGAAAGCCCGCACCCTGGTTGGCCAGCACCGCCATGGCCACATCCAGCAGCGCGATGTCGATATGCTGACCGCGTCCGGTGAAGTGGCGCGCTTCGAGTGCGCTCAGGATCGCGGTGGTGGCATACATGCCGGTGAACAGATCGATCACGGCCACGCCCACCTTCATCGGGCCACCGCCCAATTCGCCGTCGGCCTGGCCGGTGATGCTCATTAGGCCGCTCATGGCCTGGATCAGCAGGTCGTAGCCGGGGCGGGCCGCGTAGGGGCCGGTATGGCCGAAGCCGGTGACCGAGCAGTAGATCAGGCGCGGGTTGATCGCGCTCAGGCTGTCATAGTCCAGCCCGTAGCGCTTGAGCCCGCCGGTCTTGAAGTTTTCCACCACCACGTCGCTGTGGCGGGCCAGTTCGCGGATCAGTTCCTGCCCCTCGGGCTTGGAAATGTCCACGGTGACCGAGCGCTTGTTGCGGTTGGCCGCGGTGAAATAGCTCGCTTGCCGGGTGGGCGCGCCATCCTCGCCTTTCAAGAACGGAGGACCCCAGTGGCGGGTGTCGTCGCCTTCGCCGGGCTTCTCGATCTTGATCACGTCGGCGCCCATGTCCGCGAGATTCTGTGTGGCCCATGGCCCGGCCAGCACGCGCGAGAGATCGAGCACCCGGAGGTGGCTCAGCGCGTCGGTGCGCGGCGAAGGGGACGGCAGGTCTGGGATGGGGGTAGCGGCGGAATCGGTCATGAGAATGCTGGTGTTTCCTTCTAGCTGCCCTGTCACGAGGACGGGTAGCGGTACTGCTGAATGTTGGCGCGGCCCTTAGGCGCCGCGCGCCTCGCGGATCATGTTGCGGGCGATGATGACCTGCTGGATCTGGGTGGTGCCTTCATACAGGCGGAACAGGCGCACGTCGCGGTAGAAACGCTCGATGCCGTACTCGGAGATATAGCCAGAGCCGCCCAGGATCTGCACCGCGCGGTCGGCCACGCGGCCCACCATCTCGGTGGCGAACATCTTGCAGCACGAGGCTTCGGTGGAGACGTTCCTGCCGTCGTCGCGGCGGCGCGCGGCGTCGATCACCATGCATTCGGCCGCATAGAGCTCGGCTTGGCTGTCGGCCAGCATGGCTTGGATCAACTGAAACTCGCAGATCGGCTGGCCGAACTGCTGGCGCTCCAGCGCGTAGTTCAGCGCGTCGCGAAGGACGCGCTTGGCCACCCCGACGCTGACCGCCGCGATATGCAAGCGGCCCTTGTCGAGCACCTTCATTGCCGTCTTGAATCCCTGGCCTTCCTTCAGGCCGATCAGGTTGGCGGCCGGGACGCGTACGTTCTCGAAGATCACGTCACAGGTGTGCGCGCCTTTCTGGCCCATCTTCGCGTCGCGCTTGCCGAAGCTGATGCCCGGCGTTTTGGCGTCGACGATGAATGCGGAGACCCCCGCCGAGCCCTTGATGTCGGGGTTCGTGCGCGCCATCAGTGTGAACATGCCGGCCTGAGGCGCGTTGGTGATAAAGCGCTTGGTACCGTTGACCACGTAGTGGTCGCCATCCTTGATGGCGGTGGTGCGCAGCGAGCCGGCGTCCGAGCCGGCGTCGGGTTCGGTCAGCGCAAACGAAGCCAGGATTTCGCCCGTGGCCAGACGCGGCAGCCAGGCGGCCTGCTGTTCCGGCGTGCCATCCATCAGGATGCCCTGCGAGCCAATGCCCACGGTCGTGCCGAGCAGCGAGCGGAAGGCCGGCGAGGTCTGGCACAGTTCCATGACCACGCGTACCTCTTCCTCCATCGTCAGTTCCAGGCCGCCAAAGCGCTCGGGGATGGTCATGCCGAACAGTCCCATCTCGCGCATGTCTTGCACAATATCCTGCGGGATATCGTCGGTTTCTGCGACCAGTGCCTCGGCGGGCACCAGGCGCTCGCGCACAAAGCGGCGCACGCTGTCGAGCAAGGCTTCCAGGGTGTCGTTATCGCGGATCATGTCAGGTCTTCCTAAATGTCGGGTCGGTGTCCGGGGAAGGGGCTCAGTCCAGCGTGACGCCCTTGAGCACGCTAGCCCACTGCGTGCGCTCGCGCGCTGCGGTGTTCACTACGTCCTGCGTGGTCCCGCTCCACTGTTCGTAGCCGAGTTCGGCATAGCGCTTCTTGAGCCCGGCGTCTTCCACGGCCTTTCGCACCGCCGCCGCCAGCTTCTGCGTCAGCTCCGGCGCCACGCCCTTGGGCGCGTAGATGGCGTACCAGCCGCCGGCCTCATAGTCCTTCAGGGCAGGAATGCCCGCTTCGCGGAAGGTCGGCACGTTGGGAAGCGACGGGTTGCGCTTGGGTGAACCTACGGCGATAGGCTTGACCTTGCCGCTCTGTACATAGCCGCTGGCGGTGCTGATGATGTCGAACATCATGTCGATCTGGCCGCCGATGGTGTCGGTCATGGCCGGCGCATTGCCCTTGTAGGGAATGTGGTTCAACTCCACTTGCGCCTGCCGCGCGAACAGCGCCATGGCGACGTGATTGGAGCTGCCCACGCCGGAGGAGCCGTAGCTGAGCTTGCCGGGGTGTGCCTTGGCGTAGGCGACCAGTTCCTGCGTACTCTTGAAGGGTTCCTTGTTGTTGGCCACCAGCATGTTGTAGTAGCGCGCCACCGGTGCCACTGGTGTGAGGTCCTTGGCCGGGTCGTACGGCAAGCTTTTCATGATGTTGGGCGCAACCGTCAGCGCCGCGCTGGCGGCGAACCACAACGTAGCGCCGTCGGGCTTGGCGCGTACCACTTCATAGCCGGCCAGCGTGGCATTGGCACCAGGTTTGTTGTCGACGATGACATTGGCGTTCAGCGTCTTGCCCAGCGCCACCGCGAACAGCCGCGCGGCTTGGTCGGCGGGGCCGCCCGCGGCGTAGCCGACCACGAGGCGGACCGGCTGGCCGTTGCCCTGCGCGGTGGCAGGAGCGCTGGCCAGCGTTGTGGCGCACAGAGCCAGTCCGGACAAGAATAGGTGGCGGCGTGAGGTGGAAATCATAATACTCTCCTACGTAATGCGAAAATGCAGGCACAGCCCAATTACAGTTCGGTAGCTCAATCGCTACCTTCATTCTCACGAATACCCCTTTGGGGCACGTGAGCCGGAGCCAGGCGTCATTAGAAGTCACCGGATGCCCGCTTTCGCGGGGACGACGGTTGCTTGACAGCAGTGCCCGGATCAGCAGCGCTCAAATACTGCGGCAATGCCTTGGCCGCCGCCAATACACATGGTTTCCAGGCCATAACGACCGCCACGGCGCTGCAGTTCGTGCAGTAGCGTAGCCAGGATGCGCACGCCAGTGGCGCCGATCGGGTGGCCCAGCGAGATGCCCGAGCCGTTCACGTTGAGCTTTTGTTCGATGGCATCCTGGTCGTTCCAATCCCAGCCCTTGAGCACGGCCAGTACCTGACAGGCGAAGGCTTCGTTCAGTTCCACCAGGTCCATCTGGTCGAGCGTCAGGTTCAGGCGCGCCAGCAGCTTCTTCACCGCGGGTACCGGGCCGATGCCCATGTGCGACGGCTCGCAGCCGGCGGCGGCCCAGCCCACCAGCGTGGCCATGGGGGTCAGGCCCAGCTCGGCCAGCTTGTCCTCGGCCACGATCAGGCAGGCCGCCGAGGCGTCGTTCTGCTGACTTGCGTTGCCGGCGGTGACGGTGCCGTTGGGCATCAGGGCGCGCAGCTTGCCGAGGCTTTCCAACGACGTGCCGGGGCGGAAGCCTTCGTCGCGTGCGAACGTCACGGGGTCGCCCTTGCGCTGCGGCACCTGCACCGTCACGATCTCGGCGTCGAAGCGGCCGCCTTCCCACGCTGCCGCAGCGCGTTCGTGACTGCGCACGGAGAAGGCATCGGCCTGCTCGCGGGTAATGCCGTAGTCGCGGGCCAGGTTCTCGGCCGTCTCGATCATCCCGGAGATCTTGCCAAAGCGTTCGACCGGCTGGGAACGTTCGCGGCCGCGGTCAAGGCGGTCGTAGAAACGCACATTGCCCGAGCGCGCGCCCCAACGCATGTCGGTGGTGTAGTACTCGATGTTGCTCATGCTCTCGACGCCGCCTGCGATGACCACATCGGCAGCGCCGCTTTGCACCATCATCGAGGCCGTGACGATGGCCTGCAGGCCGCCGCCGCAGCGGCGGTCCAGCTGCATGCCCGGCACTTCCACAGGCAGGCCGGCCTGCAGCGCGGCCCAGCGGCCCACGCAGGGTGTTTCGCTGTTGGCGTAGGACTGGGCAAAGACCACGTCATCGATGCGCGCGGGGTCGATGCCGCTGCGCTGCACGACGGCGCGTACTGCGGTGGCGGCCAGTTCCTCGACAGGCACGGGGCGCAGGCTGCCGCCGAAGGTGCCGACGGGGGTGCGAAGGGGGGTGACGATAGCGGCTCGGCGCATGTAAGTCTCCTTGGAAATCTGTCTTGGGTAGGCGACGAAGGGCAATTGGTCAATGCGTGCCCGGAAGGGCAACAAAAGCGGCGCCGCACTGGCGCAGCAAGGCGTGGGCCTGGCGCTCCAGGTCCTCGCGGTGTTCGGGGGCGGCGATATCCAGCATGCGGCGCACGCGCTGCGACAGCGTCTGGCCGCGCAGATCGGCCACGCCGTGCTCGGTGACGATCAGGCCCGCGTCGCTACGGGGCGTGCTCACCGGCCCGGACAACTGCGCGACGATGCGGCTCGCACCCTTGGCGGTCGCCGGCAGGGCGACGATGGGCAAGCCCCCGCGGCTGCGCGCCGCGCCGCGCAAGAAGTCCACTGCGCCGCCCACGGCGCCGACATAGACCCCAGCGGCGACTTCGGCGTTCACCTGGCCGGTGAGGTCGACCTCGATGGCGGAGTTGATGGCGGTCAGCTTGTCGATGCTGGCGAGCACCTCGGGGTGATGGGTATAGCTGGTCTCGCGCAGCTGCAGCTGCGGATTGCGGTGCGCCCAGCGCCGCAGCCGTTTGCTGCCCATCAGGATGCCGGCGATGCCGACGCCGGTATCGATGCTCTTGCGCGCGTTGGTCAGCACGCCGGCTTCAGCCAGCGCCGCAATGCCGTCGCCGACCGCGCCACTGTGCAGGCCCAGGTCGCGGCGGTCATGCAGCGCCGCCACCACGGCCTCCGGGAGGTTGCCGATGCCCATCTGCAAGGTGGCGCCGTCCTCCACCCAGCGGGCGATGTGGCTGGCGATGGCCTGTTCGGCCGGGCCGGGCGCACTCCGGTCAAGGCTGATCGGGGCGTGCAGCGCTTCGACCTGCAGGTCGATATCGTCCGCGGTGAGGTAGCGGCTGCCGTGGGTCCATGGCACCTCCGGGTTCACTTCGGCGATGACGATACGGGCCCGGTCGAGTGCCGCGGGTATGTATTCATGCACCAGGCCCAGGCTGTGGCGCCCCTGTTCGTCGGCGGGCGAAACCTGCACCAGCACCACGTCCGCGCGCAGGCTGCCCTGGCGAATCAGCCCTGGCAGGTGGGAATAGTGGCTGGGCACGATGTCCAGCACGCCGGCCTTGGCCAGCAGCCGGTGCGGGCCGCTGGCGGCGTAGCCGAAGAAGTCGAGCACGTCGGCCTGGCCCGGCTGCAATGTCTCCGACTGCCCGATGCCGACAAAGACACTGAGCCGTCCTCCCTGCGCGATCGCGTGACGGTGTTCCACCAGCGCGCGCGTCAGCGTCAGCGGCTCGGCGGTTGCTTGCCCCCACCAGAGGTGGTCTCCGGGGCGGATCAGGGTTTGCAGACGGGAGGAGAGGGTGGGCATATCCACGGGGCAAAAGTCAGTCGGCAAGCAGGCGGCGCTTTCTTGTTTCAGGCGATTTCGGCCCAGCCGTGGCTGAGCACGATCTTGTCGCGCTCCAGCACCCTGGCGCGCAGCTGATAGTGGGACGGGTTCTCCGGCATGCGCCAGATCTCGGTGACCAGGGTTTCGCCGGGAAACACAGGCGCGGCAAAGCGGATGTCCAGCGCGCGCAGCCTGGCCGGGTCGTAACCCGCGCATTGGCGTACCAGTGCGTGCGCCACCAGGCCGTAGCTCGCCAGCCCGTGCAGGATGGGGCGCTCGAACTCCGCCGCCTTCGCCACCGCCGGGTCAGCGTGGAGCGGGTTGAAGTCGCCCATCAGGCGATACAGCAACGCGGCCTCGGGGCGGATCGCCTGGGTGTCGGTGAAGTCGGGCGCACGGTCCTCCGGCGTCGGGCGCAACGCCGGCAGCGGCGCACCGCTGGGCTGGCCGCCATCCAGCTGGCTGTAGCCGCCGTCGCCGCGCAGGAACGTTACCTGCTGCACCGTCGCCAGCAGCTCGCCTTGCCCCGTTTCCAGGCGTCGCTCGGTGACCATGATGGCGCCTTTGCCTTCGCCCTTGTCGGTCAGGTGGGTGATGCGATTGTGACCGACGATGTCGGCGCTGGCCGGCAGGGGGCGGCGCAGGCGCATGCGCTGCTCGCCGTGCAGCAGCTTGACCCAGTCGATGCCGGTGTCGGCCTCGCGCGCCCAGAAGCCTGGATAGCCCAGCACTACGGCTTGCGCAGGCAGGGTGCGCAGCCCCCCGGCAGCGCCTTCGAAGACAAAGGGCAGGGCAGCCGCGTCCAGCGGATCGTTGCCCAGCCCCAGGCTGAGTGCATACAGCATGGTGTCGCGCTCAGTGTAGTGCTGGCGAACCGGGGAGAACGGACGCTGCTTGAGGTGGTGGTAGCTGACTGCCATGTCCTTTGTCCCAATGTCATCGTCAGGAAATTGCGCAAAGCATGGCTCCAAAGCAGGTTTTGCGCTATTTGACAATGCTAATGGAGGGCTTTAGCGATTGCGAAAGCGGGGGCTTAACCGCAATCGAAGGCGCGCTTTGGAAAAGGCTGATTGCCGAGCGGGGCGGACGCAGCGACCATTGCGGCCATGACAAGGAGGCGGCCGTTCCACATTGCCGGGGGGCGCTTCTCACCGATCGGCGCGAGGACCCGCATTCCACTGCGCCGCAACACCGTCCAATAGCCGACCGAGCGCTGCTGCTGCCGGCAAGCGCTGATGACATTGACCGCCAACGACGCCGATGATCGAACAGACCCAATCGAACAACTTCCAGGAAATCCGTGATGCCGTGCGCGCGCTTTGCGCCGAGTTTCCGGACGAATACTTCCGCAAGGTGGACGAGCAGCGCGCCTATCCCGAGGCGTTCGTCAATGCGCTCACCGACGCTGGCTGGCTCGCGGCGCTGATCCCGCAGGAGTACGGCGGTTCCGGGCTGGGCCTGACCGAGGCCTCAGTCATCATGGAGGAAATCAACCGCTGCGGCGGCAATTCCGGTGCCTGCCACGGCCAGATGTACAACATGGGCACGCTGCTGCGGCACGGCTCCAAGGCGCAGAAGGACAAGTACCTGCCGAAGATCGCCTCGGGCGAATGGCGCCTGCAGTCCATGGGCGTGACCGAACCTACCACCGGCACCGACACCACCAAGATCAAGACCTCTGCGATCAAGAAAGACGGCCGCTACGTCGTCAACGGCCAGAAAGTGTGGATCAGCCGCGTCCAGCACAGCGACTTCATGATCCTGCTGGCGCGCACCACACCGCTGGCCGAGGTGAAGAAGAAGAGCGAGGGGATGTCCATCTTCATGGTGGACCTGCACGAGGCGCAGAAGAAAGGCCTGACCGTGCGACCGATCCCCAACATGGTCAACCACGAGACCAATGAACTGTTCTTCGAGGACCTCGAGATCCCCGAGGAGAACTTGATTGGTGAAGAGGGCAAGGGCTTCAAGTACATCCTCGATGGCCTGAACGCCGAGCGCACGCTGATTGCGGCGGAGTGCATCGGCGACGGCTACTGGTTCATGGACCGGGTGACCAAGTACGTCAAGGAGCGCGAGGTATTCGGGCGCCCCATCGGCCAGAACCAGGGCGTGCAGTTCCCGATCGCCGAGTCCTTCATCGAGCTGGAGGCGGCAAACCTGATGCGCTGGAAGGCCTGTGAGCTGTTCGACCAGCACGAGCCCATGGGCGCCCAGGCCAACATGGCCAAATACCTTGCGGCCAAGGCGAGCTGGGAGGCCGGAAATGCGTGTCTCCAATTCCACGGCGGCTTTGGCTTTGCCTGCGAATATGACGTGGAGCGCAAGTTCCGGGAGACGCGCCTTTACCAGGTGGCGCCGATCTCCACCAACCTGATCTACTCCTTCGTCGCCGAACACGTCCTGGGCCTGCCGCGGTCGTTCTGACAGGCGACTGGCGAAGGCCGGCAGGTGCTGGTGTTTTTTCCACCCGTATCGGCTGGGCGTGATCGGATGAGGAGCTCTGTCCCAGGCAGCGCGTACCGTCATGGCGGCATCCGCATCGGGCCTCTCGCAATCTTGCGAATTTCATTGTGATCATAGTCTCGCGGCCGATACACCACTGCTTCAAAAAATCAATCGACGTTGCATGATGGACTTGATCCATCAATGCGTTGCAGACAGCAGCACAGCCGTTGGTTAGAAAAGGACCCCGCCGCGACGGCATCCGCCGCTACGGCTTAACGAGAGGAATGGAAATGGATCTGCTAATCAAAGATCGCGTCGCGATCGTCACCGGGTCGGCGCGAGGCCTTGGTGCAGCAACGGCTCGCCGGCTGGCTGAAGAGGGCGCGCGAGTGGTAGTGACAGACGTACTGCGCGAGCGGGCGGAAGAGACCACCGCGGCGCTGCGTGCCGATGGCCTGCAAGCCCATTGCGTGATCGCTGACATCACCAAGGCTGAAGAGGTGGAGCGTCTGGTGAAAGAAACGATTGCGCAGTTCGGCGGGGTACATATCCTGGTCAACAACGCCGGTTTCCCGCGGGACAAGTTTCTGGTGAAGATGAGCGAGGAAGATTGGGACCTCGTCATGGAGGTTATGCTCAAAGGGGCGTTCTTGGCGACCCGGGCAGTGATGCCGCATTTCATCGAACAGGGCTGGGGCCGCGTCATCAACATCAGCTCGCGCGCGCACCTGGGCAATCCTACGCAGGCCAACTACTCAGCTGCCAAGGCGGGGCTTATCGGAATGGCGAAGGCGCTGGCAATCGAGGAAGGGCGCTATGGTGTCACAGTGAACTGCGTTGCACCAGGTTTCATCGAGACGGAGATGGTGCAGGCGTTGCCGACGTACGAGACCATCAAGGAGCGTGCAGTGCAGATGCAGCCGGTCAAGCGCGTGGGTCGTCCGGAAGATATCGCCGACGCGGTCGCTTTCCTAGCCTCGGAGCGTGCGGGCTTTATCACTGGCGAGGTACTGCATGTGAGCGGGGGGCGCTTCGGCTAAGCCAAGCGTCGACTCATGCCAGCGCTTCTGGAAGCATTTGTGCGGGTTTGTGGCGTGTGTCCTTTGCGCAAGATAACGTCCTTTTTGGCGCACACAAATCGCCGCTGTGGTTGCGCTATCCACCACCCTGCATTTGCGCCATCGGCAGGGTCGTTACCACAATTGTTCTGTTGGTGCCATCGCGGTGAGGTACGCACGGGAGGAGGGCAGGTTCGACGGATTGGAGTAGATGCTCAAAGAGGGCAGAAAAGAGGGGCTCCCGCGAGCACTGTTTGGGGATTTACCACGGGGATGTACTGCAGTGTTTCATTGCGCGCGGGCGGACGAAATTGTCCGGGAAGCGCAGTAGTTAAACAATCCCGAAGTACAGAATCGAAGCGGATTGCTGCGTGGTTTGGCGTTCGGTGCGCTGGAGCCGGATCTCGACACCCGCCGAGGTCCGGTTTTGCTTTAGTGGCGTGTCGCCGTTGTCAGATTATGTACCCCACGACGCACGCAGTAATGCCAAGATGGCGGCCTGCAGGCGGGCGTTCCAACAGGGAGGATAGAGCGAAATTCCGCTGCCGGTCACTATCGCCCTAAGATTCCGTACATGCGACGAAGACACTGATAGCAAGTGCCGTAGCAGCGGGCATCATCGTTGCCATCCTGCCGTTAATGCTGGCTTTGCGGGTGTCGTACAAGGGGCGATCGCCCAGGAGCAGCGCAAGCTCAATGAGTTGGCGGACCGTGGTCGGCCAGACGCCCGACGATGAGGTTGCCGACGACGTTGGCTAGGCCATAGCCATTAGCAGCCAGGGAATGGCCTTGACCGAAAAGCCCGTCACCTCAGTGAAGATTGGCGATAAGTAGCTGAAAGCCGTAAGGTCGCGCCGATGATGAGCGCGCTAGTCAGCCCCACACTGTATCGACGTTCCGCAGTAGATGCCCGGCCAGGATGTAGTCTCCAAGCTTCAACGCCCTTGTCTCCAAGGTTGCCAATTCCTCGGCTGGCAGCTCGACCAATGCGAACTGGCAGTAAAGATTCCTTTGCCTGAAGGACACCTTCGGTCGACTGAGCCCGGCGATGAGCGCCGCGTGCGACTTAACGGCGATACTCTCATGTCCGCGATACTCCACGCGGATGCCTGCCTTCTGGCCCAAGCGCCCGAGTTCGATGGCATCCTGCCAACCTGATTCGTAGTCTAGTTCGACTAGTGCTATCCCAGCTGATTCCAGGAGTCTAATCGCTTCGCCTTTGGTTCCAGCTCGAGCCGTCGTCATTTTTGTCCCCGTTCAAGTTCAAGTCTACCGGCGCACGGCCCGCCAGCTCGCTTCTATGTCGCACTGAGTTCAACTCATTGTTATTCTGGTCACTTGGACCAATGGCAAGGCCCGTTGCCCATGCCAGCCTCGCCCACCCCGTATGCAACCACAGGGAGCGTTCAGTCTCGCCCAAGATTTTGGTCAAAGTGTCTCTTAATTCTGACGTAAGAAAATTCTAAGTCAATATGGGTTGGCCCTGAAGTCCTGCGCGTGACTACCCGGCAACGCGGGCTCTCTCCCCGGCGGCCACAGCTGCAAACCGTCTCTGCGTCCTAGTGATTCGTAGAGGCCTGGCGGCCTTGAAGCTGCTTTTTTTACAGAAGCTCGAGTGGTCGCCGTAGCCTATTGGCATGGCTAACCGCTGCGACGAATTTCGTAGCGCAATCGCTCTCTGGACTTCGCCCATCGCGCTAAAACATGCCGTCCGGTCGGTCGGAAAAACATCCGACATGAAATTTGAATTCATATCAAGTTGTGATATATCAATTTCGAACCAATTCGCACGTGGTAGGCGAACAAAAAGAGCACTAGGGATTATCCCGAACATAACCGCTATTCGTATTGAACTGTCGGTGGCGAGGAGCTAGGATGTTCTTTCGGAGCGCGAATACAAGCGCTCACCAGCCAGAACCTCGCGTCCGAGAGGAAAGAAGCGGTCTGTATGCGCCAGGCCAGCTGTCACGGATGGCAGTGAAATGTCCCGTAGCAAAAATAGACCTACAGCTTAGGAGACGACACGACTGTGCTGAGCCATCATGAGTTTGCCACGCTGATGCTGGTAGACGACAACTCTGGCCCAACGGAGCTAGACCGCGCGGATGTGGAGGCGCTGCTCGCGCATCATCTGATTAGGCTTGAGAGCTTTGGGTCCAACCACAGCCGACCTCAGGTCACAATCGAAGGCTACGCTTTTCTCCGAGCCGTCGGGCGTGTTCGCGCAAGCGATTCTTGGCCATGCCGGGCCTCGCAATGAGTTCATTCCTTTAACCCGTAGAGACTGCCGGCGCTGGCGCTCTCACGGGCTTCCCTGTCGGCCTCCGCCGCAAGGGTCGCGACGTTGCAATTGTCATTCACTCGATTCCCACCATAACGCCCTGCCACCGGTTAGTTCGGGGGACGGGCCGCACTTAGGAGATGCAAAATGACTCAGTGGACAGCAGAACAATGCACGAAAACGCAATTGGCGGGCCTTGAAGCCCTGGTCGGACTAACCAACAAGGCGGTTGAGGGCTTCGAAAGAGTGATGGAGTTGAACCTCCAAACAATGAAGACGACCATGGAGCAGACCCGGGAGGGCGTAATGAAAGCCCTCTCAGTCCAGAACCCACAAGAGCTCGTCGAACTGCAAATCGAATTATTTCAACCTGCAGCCGACAACGTTTTGGCGTATCGGCGTCAACTGCAGGACATCCTTGCTGCAACGCGGGCGGAGTTCGAGAAGGTCGTCGAAGTCCAATACACAACAGGCAAGGGCCAACTGCAGAGTCTCATTGATAGCGCGGTGAGCAACGCCCCATCAGGCTCGACGGCTCCGCTGGCCGCCTGGCAGGAGGCCGTAAAGGCGACCACTACGCTCTATGAGTCGATGCAGTCGACGGCAAAGCAGGCCGTGGAAGTCGCCGAGAACAGTTTCAATACGGCTGCGGCGGCAGCCTCGAAAGGCGCGCGGCATCGTACAGCGCAGGCGTCTCCGGCAGCTGCAAAGTAGTTCGGCGGTTGGCGCATTCACGGTACCGAGAGGGCCAAATTCTCGGAGATACTGGGTCTCGGGTGAGCAGGGGCGCCGGTGTTCCCCTGGCTGGCCCCACTGCTCTGTGTGGCAGCCTGTAGCCAGCGGGAGGGGCTAGGGCCGCCGCTTGAACCGTCGGACCAGCTGCCTCCACGCTGGCTTGCCTTCTTCACGGGACGGGCCTCCATGCCGCGACCACGACCTGATCCGACGCCACCGTCGCGCGCGACGATTCGCACCATTCACCAACTGGGCGACCGCATTCGAGCAAGCCCCGCAGGCGCTCCGCGGCCATGCCGAATACCTCTTTCAGGATCGGTGCAGCGCGCCGCGTGACAGGGGTTTCTCGCGACCCTCGCTTCCAATCACCGGCAGCACCAGCGGGCGCGTCTCCCCGAACTGCGGGGTAGGTGGCAACTCGTGGGCGCGACGGTAGCGCGCCAGTTCGGCGATCAGCTCGTCGGTCGCCGGCACCAGCCAGGTCTTGTTGCCCACTGAGGAACCCGAAACCCCCCAGCGCTATGCCGGTGGGATGGCGTATGGGCTACACCGCCAACAGGCGCGCTTCCCCGACGCAGGCAAGGGCATGGCCATCTTCAACGCCCTGCATGACTTCCTCGGCAAGCGCCGTCCAGGAAGCCTTCCCCGGGTCCAACTCGATGAGAAGGTTTATGCCTTTTGCGTCATATCCGTCAAGCTGAGTGAGGCGGAAGGATCGAAACGATCTAAGATGTTTACAATCATGGACGTTAAGCGGGATAAAGTCTAAGTTTGGGAACATATGCCGGTCTTGACCACCAGCGCCACCACCGCTAACATGTTCGTAATCACAGACCTACATCGTCTTATAGTTCAGGATTACGGACATCATGAAACGAGACGAATCTCCACTTCTGCCTCTTTCCCGGTTCACCGAAGCCGAGCAACTCGGTGCGCGTATCACCCAGCTGCGCCAAGGCCTGAGGCTACGCCAGGCGGATGTAGCTGCGCGCGCCGGGGTCTCCCGGGGAACAGCGATCCTGATCGAAAAAGGTGATCCGGGACGGACTCTTACGCAGATCCTGCGCTATGTTCATGCCCTGGCGCCGGAAGTCACCCTGCAGGCGCTCCTGGCAGGGGATGTGCCGGCATTGATCGCCTTGCATGCGCGCAAGCTGCCACAGCGCATTCGCTCGGCAAGCAAGGCGGAACTGCGTGAACTCGATTTCTAAGGAAAAGCCTTGGCCCCTCGTCGCGCTCCCAACAAGGTAGCGGTATTCGCCCACATCGCCGATCAGGCGGAAGGGCATCACTTCGTGCCCGCGGGACTGCTCAGTCGCGAGACGTCCGCGGGTCGGGAAACCGTCAGCTTCGCCTATGGCACGCGTTACCTGCAGCGGCCGAACGCCATTGAGGTAGACCCTCGCGCGCTCACCTTGGCGCAGGCGCGGCAGGCCGAGCCCGGCACGGTGTGGTACCCGCTGCCCGAGGTGAACGAATTTGGGGGGATCCGCGATGCTGCGCCCGACGCCTGGGGCCGCCGCGTCATCGAGGCCGGGCTCAACGCCGCGCCGAACTCGCTCGACGAATTCACCTACCTGCTGGAGGCCGGCAGCGACCGCGTTGGTGCGCTGGACGTGCGGGAGGACACCAAGAGCCTCGCTCACAAGGGGGCCGGGGGTCTGATCGATCTGCCATACCTCTTGCAGGTGGCTGACGCGGTCGAGAACGGCGAGCCCATTCCGGCGAACCTGCTGCCATACCTCGGCGGCGTGCCGTCGGCCGGCGGCGCCCGCCCGAAAGCTTCCGTGCGGGAGGCCGACGGCGTCCTGTGGCTGGCCAAGTTCCCGTCCAAGACCGACACGCTCAACATGGCAGTCCTCGAGGCTGGCGCCCTGGAGATCGCGCGTGCCGCTGGGTTTTCCGTTCCGCCGGTGAAGGTGATCGCGGTCGGGGGCAAGCCGGTGCTGATGATCCGTCGGTTCGACCGGTACTGGGCGCCGGCCGGGCAACCGCTCGCGGCCATGGCGCGCGGCTACGACACTGAGCCCATGTCTGGCTATACGGAGGGCCGCATTGCGCAGGTCAGCGCCTTGACCCTCATGGGATGCCCGGAGATGGAGTCGATGGCCAAGGGCTACAAGGATCTGGCCCAGACGATTCGCGAGCAGGTCGTGGCGTCGTGCGTGAGAGCCGACAACGAGGAGCTGTTTGCCCGCATGGTGCTCAACATCTTCCTGACCAACGACGATGACCACCTGCGCAACCACGCGTTTGCCTACGACACGCAGCTGCAGGGCTGGCGCCTGAGCCCGCTGTATGACGTCGTGCCGCGGGCGTCCGTTTCCATGGAGCGCCGCCTGCACCTGAGCGTGGGCACGCAGGGGAAGCTTGCAACCCTCGATAATGCGATGAGCGAGTTCTCTGCCTTCGTGGCGGACCGGCCTACGGCGCTCGACGTGATTCGCCGGGTATGGGGTGCCGTACGGGGCTGGAAGAACATTTTTGAAGGCCTGGGAGCCACGCCGGATCTGATCCGCACGCTCGAGCAGGCCATCCGAAGCCTCTCGGACATTGCGAGTCCGGCGCTGGAGAAGGACATCCGGCGCGGCGCGGAAGGCAAGGCAGCATAAAAACGGCGAGGAGATCCTCGCCGTTTCCAGTTGCAGGGTGTACTGCTGTCGGCGAGCTGCCAAAGGGCATGCGGATGCCGGCCTTGCAGGGTTTGAAGGCCGTTGCGCAACTGCCCGATTAATTGCATCAGGTGGTCGCGGCGCTCGCGTCCTTCACGGCCTGCGATCAGCGCCAGGCTGCTCAGGAGCGCATGGACGATGGCCGGCGGCGCAGCCGCGCTGTGGATGGAAGGACGGGCCACGTTGGCTAGATGTTCCGTCTCCCACAGGTCGTGGCTCAGATAACGGGTCTCATATTGAGAACGAGAGCCGCCGCCATTTCCAGCGCGGCATGGGCGGATTGGCCCTTGCGATCTACCTGCCGACCCTTACGCCGACGGAGCCCGCGGCCAGTTCAACCCATGTGCCGATGGCGCGCCCGAGAAGTTCAATCCATACTCCGACGGACTTCGCACTTTCCGTTTTTGATCTCTATACGGAACTGAGCCCGGACCTTGGCTTTACACTCCAAGTCGTCAACGAGAGGACCACGACGGACTAGACTGACAAGATATAGTGCCAGGAGAAAAGCAGCCAAGCCAACGTTGCTGCTTTTCACCAGATCTCGACATTCTGGAGCGGCAATGCAGTCCGAGCATGGCTTGCGTTACGTGTTGGGTTCCAAAGAGCCTGCATGCCTTGTTTGCGCCGCCGGGCGCGGACGTCGCTCGCTAGTACAACATCCCGGAAATAGCTTTAATAATTATGAGGGCTGTAGGTACGGCTCCAGGAGCGTGACGACCAGCTGGGCCATCTCGTCGAGCGAGCCTGCGCCAGGCAACGGCTCCCAACGCCCACTATGGGTGCGAAAGGCGGCGCCATAACGATTGCGGCCGAGCTCGGTCAGTCGAGCCACCACCGTTGGCTCCTCGTCGTCCAGACGTTTGATCAGCAGGTGACGCCCGTAGGCTTGCGTGACGATCTGCTCGTGGCCGAGCAGGCTGCGCAGTTGCCGCTGCAATTCGGCGGCGTAATGTTTGGCGGGTAAGCCTGTCATGTCGATCCTCGATTACGATGCGCCGGTTTGCAGCGGATAGCCCCGGAAACTCCATTTGAACGGGCGTGCCGCCAGATTGTGTGCGCGGACAAACTGCTCGGTGCGCTCGCGCAGGTGCACGATGCTGGTGTGGCTCGCATGGCGTAGTACCCGGCGCGTGTAGCGGGCAAACCAGAGTTCGATCTGATTGACCCAACTCGCGTGCAATGGCGTGAAGTGGAAGTGGAACCGCTCATCGTGCCGCGCGTTGAATGCCTGCCACACGGCCTGGGCGCGATGCGTGTTGAGGTTATCCCACACGACGTGCACCTGTTTGCCCGGGTACGCACTTGCCACGCGCTCCATGAAGGCGACCAGATCGTCCTGGGTGCGCCGGTCGCGGCATTCTGCCAGCACCTGTCCTGTATGGACGTCCAGCGCGGCAATCAACGCCTGGGTGCCGTGACGAATATATTCAAACTCACGCCGACGCAGTCGCCCCGGCGCGGGAGCGCGTCCCGGGTACTTGCGTTCGATGGCCTGAATGCCGGTTTTTTCGTCGATACTGAGCACCACCGCGTTTCGAGGCGCCTTGCGGTACAGCTTGCATATCCCATTGACCTTCTCGCGAAAGGCCGGATCCGGGCTGTGCAGCCACTGCTGGACCCGGTGCGGACGCACGTCGCCGGCCTGCAGAATGCGCTGCACCTGACTGCGGCTGATCTGCCCGACGACGCCGCGCTCCACGGCGCGCGCCACAATCTCGTCCAGCGTGGCCGTGACCCGTCCCTCAGGTTCCTGCGGTTCACATGCCAGCGCGATCAACTGTAGTCGCGCCTCGTGCGTAATGCGTGGCGGACGGCCACTACGCTCGCCCTCGCGAATGCCTTGGGCACCGTGCTTGGCAATGCGCTTACGCCACAGGCAGACCGTTTGTACCGATACATCCAATTCCCGCGCAATGACGGTATTGGAGTGGCCCTCGTGGGCCCACAACGCTATTCGTGCGCGCATGACATCTCGCTGTGCAGCCGTCTTGCGTTCGATCAGCGATAGCAATTCCTGTTGTTCTTTCTTCGCCAGCTTCACTGGCGTTGCATGGCGGCCTCGACTCATCCCGTCATGATATCGGAGGCGATTAATTATTCAAGCTATTTACGGGATGTTGTACTAGTCCGCGATCCCTTCTATTGGCAGTGGCGAGCTAGCTGGCTCATCGCCTGTCTCTTTTTGGGCGTGGCGACTGCGGCCATGGCAGCATCGGGCGACCAGCCGGAGGCGGCAGGGGATGCAAACGTCTGTAGCTCGAGCTGGTTCCCGCGAGGAATGCGACTGCAAATGGAAGCCGATGGCGAAATGCCCATGTCACGCCGATCCACGCAGATGGCTCCCTTGCCCACAGCTTCAGGATGCCAGACCGACCTGGAAATCCAATCCAAGACGGCACTGGCGGCGCTGATGGGCCCGCCTGTCATCACGGAGCAGAGGCAGCGCTTACTCTTGCGGCCAGCTGAAGATGGGGCACCGCCGGGTATAACTGGCAGCGGCACGGTCAACGCCTGGGCGCGTTACACGCGCCTGTATGGCACGACTACCATTGATGGTCTTGGCCTGCTGGACTATCAATACCGCGGTTTGCCGCTACAAGAGGGCGACGTCATTAGTGGGGCCACAGTCGAATCCAGCGTTTCCTTCACTATCTATGCCCGTGACTCGGGCGTTGAAGTCGGCAAGCTAGTTGCCCCACATGCGACTGTCACAGTAGCCTCGCGCCGAGTGGGCAAACGCCAGGTGATTCAGACCGCACTAGGCCCTTCGGAATGCGTGCCGATTCACTACATACGCGTGGCTTCGATCGGTCCGATGATCATCGCAGGCGAGCAAGTCTTGTCCGAGCCTTCGCACATGGAAGTCACCGACTGGTTCTGCCCGGTCACTGGCGCGGTGATGCGTCAGGACATCACTGAGGGCAACAAGATGCAGCGCATCGACACGACTGCTGCAGATCCGCTCGAGCAAACCTCACAGGCCTTGCCTTAGTCGCTGCACCGGCTATGGGGTGATCGCACTTTTGGTGCGTGTATCGACTCGACGCCTTTTGCAAGCTTCTTGTCGGTGATGTCGAAACGCCCTGCATGCATGTATCCGGCTTGCCTAGTGGGCGCCTTGCCGATCCCTCTAGGGCGATGTTTGGCTTCCTCGGCGATGCAATCTCAATCGGTGATTCAACCGAAGCCGTTACGCCGGAGTTTAAATGCAATTAATCGCCAAGCTTCGCCTACAACCGTCAATCGCTGGCTGGCATGAGGCAGTTTCCCTCGGCATAGAGGGCAACCAATTCCGTTTCGGATATTATTTCACTATCATGAAATAATCTGGCCAGCAGCCTGGACGCTGGCTTGCCTTCTTCACGGGACGGGCCTCCATGCCGCGACCACTACCTGATCCGACGCCACCGACGCGCGCGACGATTCGCACCATTCACCAACTGGGCGACCGCATTCGAGCAACCCGGGCAGGGGAACGGATGCCAATTGACCAGGCGGCGAGGCATTGCGGTGTCTCTGTCGGCATACTGTCCAAGCTCGAGAACGGGAAGGGCGTCAACCTTGAGCACGCCCTGCGAGTGATGGACGGGCTGGGTTTGACGATGCTGGTCGTTCCCAAGGCGCATGCGCCTTGGCTCGAACAGGCAGCGGCCCATGCGGCCAAGATCGGCGAGGATACGGCCAGGGAACAGCATGCCTGGCTGGAAGCGTAGAGGCGCGATCAGGACGGGCGTCATTCTCGGATGCGGTCCTTGATCGGTGCGGCAATGCCATTCGCTTGGCGTGCGGACGCGCCTTATGGCTTGCTGGTCCATACGAAGCGGTGCCGCTCCTGCGGCCGGCTTTCCCCAGGCTGTGGCGTGGGCGGCAACCCATGCGTGTGGGGGAATCGGCGAAGAAGCGCTCGTAGGAACCCAGCTGGGAAACAATCACTCTGTCCCGGCCCCTCCCACCATCCGATACCCCATTGCCCGGTACCCTCGTTGGCGCTTGTCCCACATCCGCAGCAAGGCCGCGTGACCAGTGTCGACAAAATCGATGATCCGTACGTCGGTCTTATCGGCATGTTCCCGGTGCAGCCGGCCCGCATACTGTTGCAGGGTTCCCCGCCACGACACAGGCATCGCCAGCACCAGGGTGTCGAGTGGCGGGTGGTCGAAGCCTTCACCAACTAGCTTGCCGATCGCCAGCAAGACGCGAGGCGCGTCGGCTGGCAGGGCGTCGAGCGCCGTGATCATTGCGGTACGTTGCGGCTTCGACATCCGTCCGTGCAGCACGAAGAGTGGGGAAATTTTCCCGTCCAACGCAGCCTGGATGGCGTTGAGATGTTCGGTGCGTTCTGTCAGCACCAAAATCTTACGGCCTTGCCTGAAGGCCTCGAGCACTTCCGCGGCGATGGCGTCAGTGCGGGCCTGGTTGTGGACCAGATGCCGAAATACGTCCTGAATTCCCGACTCTGTCGGCAGCTCAATTGGTGAAAGGCAGGTGTGCGGTACGACAGCCAGGGCGTGAGGTGAGCTGGCCGGCTTCGCCGCCGTGTACCGGATCGGCCCGCACTGCATGAAGATGATGGGCTGCTGGCCATCCCGGCGAAGCGGCGTGGCGGTCAGGCCGAGCACGTACTTTGCCTTGGTCCGTTTCAGGATCGCGTCGAACGACACGGCGCCGATATGGTGGCATTCGTCGACGATGACATGACCGTAGTGCTCGACCAGCGGGTTGACTTCGCCCTGCCGCGACAGAGATTGCATCACTGCGATGTCGATCTGGCCGGAAGGCTTGGCCTTGCCGCCGCCGATGGTGCCAACCACGCCTTTGCCGACGCCCAGAAAGGCTTGCAGGCGCTCCTGCCATTGCTTGAGCAGTTCCGTGCGATGCACCAGCACCAAGGTATTGACCCCGCGACGGGCGATCATGGCGGCCGCCGTCACCGTTTTGCCGAAGGCGGTCGGTGCGCATAGCACGCCGGCATCGTGCTGCAACATCCCGGCAATGGCGGCCTCCTGGTCGAGGCGAAGCGTGCCGACGAAGCCAACATCGATGGGCTCACCCGAGTAGCGCTCGTCGCGTAGATCACAGCGGATGCCATGGTCGCGCAGCAGTTCCAGCGCGGCATCGAGACAGCCGCGCGGCAGGGCGATGTGCTGCGGATAGTTTTCTGCATTGCCGATCACGCGTGGCTTGTCCCACACCGACATCCGCATCGCTTGCGCCTTATAGAACTCGGGGTTCTGGAATGCCGCCAGACGAATCAGGCGGTTGGCCAGCGGCTGTGGCAGTTGCGCCTTCTCAAAATAGATCAGGTTGGCCAGCGTCACGGTCAGCGACTCCGGCATCTTGCCTGTGAGCTTCTTTGCCGCCGAAGCTTCGTGCTTCCATGGCGTGACCAAATCCTCATCGCCGATGAAGGTGACATCCAACGGGTGGACGCTACCCGTGGCACGAAAGATGGTTGGCTCGATGTCGTGCGGCGCCATCGGCTGGATTGAGGCCAGGAAGGCCCACTGGTCGGGATAGGGATGAAGATCGGCATCGACGAACACGCTGCAGCCGTGCTCACGCGATCGCTTCTGCAGTGGCAGGGCAATCAGATTGCCGAAGCCGCCCTTTGGCATCGTGTCCTGGTTGGGAAACAGACGGTCATAGGAGGCCAGCTTGAGTTGCCGGGTACGCGAGCAGGTGTGGCTGATGATGGCCGTGCCCAGGCGGCGCGCATCGCGCGCCGAGACCTTGCCCGCGAAGAAGACCCAAGCATGCGCGCCCTGGCCGGAACGAGAAATTTCCAGCGCGACCGGCACACCCAGCTCACCGCAGGACTTCACGAAGGCACGGGCATCGTCCTGCCACTCGGCCTCGTCGAAATCGACGGCGAGGAAATAGCAGGTGTCGTCTTCGAGCAGCGGATAGACGCCCACAGTATGCTCACCGGCCAAATGGTCGTAGATGACCTGATCAGAGAGCGGAATCAGCAATCGGTTGCCGCAGTCGCCGCACTTGATGCGCGGCTTCTCGCAAACGTCGGCGTGCCATTCGTTGGCGCAAGCTGGCGCGTAACCAGACTTACCCGTGGATTTACTCTCCCAGCGGATCGGGTAGACATCCGTGCGCCCGCTAAACAGCCGGCGGAACAGCGCGACCTTCTCGCCCGTGGAAAGATGGCGCTGTTCCGCCTCCTGAACGCAAGACGCCGGCTTCGGTGGCATGCGCCATTCGATGCCATGCGCTTCCAGCAGCGCGATCAGGCGGGCGTTTTCGACTTGCAGCGCGGCGAGCGCATCGTCAGCCATCGACTCCATACTCGGCCAGCAATTCGTCCATGTCATTGCTCACACCATAGCCGAAATCGTCACTGATGCATCGCACCTTGGTCAGGCGTGCCCAAAGTGCCGGCTGCTGTGTAGTTGGCAAGGCAGTGATCATTTTCAGCGACTGCTCGAACATCCGTACCAAGGCGTCGAAATAGCCATCGTCCTGGAAACCAATGTCAGCACTGAAGCCGGACGCCCGTTCGCAATAGAACACCATCAGTTCGGCTAACCCATCAGGCCGGCCAATGGCCCACTTGTAGTCCGAGATCGCCTTCTTCGCCTTGGCCACCGACGTGTCCTGGTTCTTGAATACATCCGGCCACAGCCAGCGGTCGATGGTCACCTTGTATGGCTTGAGTACATCGCCGCCCAACGCAAACCGGGCGTGCAGGAAGGCCTGGTTATCTTTGCTTGCCTCGTACAGGGCCTGCACTAGCCCCAGCAGGCCGGCACGCTCGAAGTCGGTCAGCCTGGCTTTGACATGGCTCCAAGACGGCGAGGCTTTGCGCGCGGCTTTTGGCTTCATTACATGCATCGGAATGTCTCCACTGTGGCCCCCTCTCCAGCGTCGTCAGTTGTAGCGCGAACGGACACCGGTTCGCGCACGTGTCCTGTCAGTTCCGTGGCCAGCACCTTGTTGGCAGGCCCTCCCGCGCGGAGTGGGCCTCGTTGCTGCATGTGGTGGCGCTTCACGCGTCCTAGTGAAGCTTGGGTCGATGCGCCACACCAAAACGCACTGACAAATCGCCGAGACGCTTGTCGAGGGTCCATAGCTGTGCGCCTGGTGTGATCAAAGTGGAAGCCAGCAATGAGACGTCCACCAGGCCGCAACCCAGCCCATACAATTTCTCGTGCTCGATGAACGCCATTACCTCTGCCAGGCTCGCCTGCTTGGCTGGCTGCAGCAGTCCGATGTCGCCGAGTGTCCGGGCACGTGGGGCTGGGGGCGTCCCGCAAGCCAATTCAACCAAGACCATAGGGTGGGTCAGTGCTTGATCCGACACGATCAAATTGACCAGTGCGTCATTGCGGTTCTTAAAATGATCGACCCATACAGAGGTATCGACGAGGACGCTCATTTCGCTTCAGGCTCCATACGGCGACGTGGCACATCTTGCATGCCTGGAGCGGCGCCACCCAGTGCCGCGAGGCGCTTGGCCGCTTGTACCCGGACGAAAGTCTTGATGGCCTCACGAAAAAGGTCGGATTTGTCCATGCCGGGGTCGGCCACCTCTAGCGCTTGTTCATAGAGGGCATCGTCGATGGTGACGGTGGTGCGCATAACATGTTCCTTGCCTCAAAATTGATGTAATTTTGCACCAAATCTAGCATCTAATCAAGAAGGGCACGAATCCTGTCTGTTGCTTGCGCGCCATCTCGTTGCGCACTGGGAGCACAGACAGCCGAAAGCCGACTAGGGCACTGAGAAGGCTTTGCCTAGGGCGGACCGGTGGACGGTGTTCCGGGGGGGGGGGCTTCGAAATTTTCGTTACCGGCATGTCTGCGAAGTCACGTGGCTAGGCAATTTCGCAGGCGGTGTCTGCGGAATGTGGTCGACGGACCTAGAGGTGCCGCGCCGGAACCTCCTCGAAAGATCAGTGATCGTCGCTTGAGCAAGGCTTGCCCATGCCGTGCGGTCCTGGCCTGCCTTGCTCAAGCTCGACAATGCGGCGACCGATTTCCCTGTCGTGGCAGTCATCAGCGCGTCCGGTGGCTTCCAGCGGGCTACGATGTCGCCGTGGATGCTGCCATAGCCGGCGCTGCCCGGAATAGCGCGAACGAGATCTGCGTTGAATCACGGTTCTTCCTTCTTCGGGGTGCCCCAACCGATTCGATGCCGCTCCTGCGGAGCCGACCGGCTCGGCGCCCATGTCGACGTATTGCAGGGGGGGGCGTGCTGCGCTCGTGGGTTGCTTCGACAGGCCGGGCGCATACTGGATACAGACGTGGCCTGGGGTGAAACCGGGGGCTCGCGCAGCCTATCGCAGTGTAAGTGCAGCATCGGTATGGCGCCGCCCAAGTGTATTTTAGGGCGGAGAAAATCATTGGTTGGCAGCGATGGCGAGCAACGTCGAGGGAGTGAAGTAGATACGCGTTGAAACATAGATATGTTATGTTTATACTTGTATCAACATTGTTTGGAGGCATCTTCATGCGAAAAAGCGCAACCCTGACGATTCAGAAGTGGGGCAACAGCTTGGCCGTTCGAATCCCCACTGCGGTGGCTCGTTCTGCACATTTCGCCGAGGGTCAGGAAGTGGAGGTATCCGTCGATGAGATTGGCGTAACTGTTCGACCAGTTGGTCGTCGTGCCCTCACTCTCGCGGAAAAGCTTGCCCTGTTTGACCCCATCAAGCACGGCGGCGAAGCCATGGCCACGCGGCGTGTCGGCGCGGAGGCCATGTAATGGCGGGCAAGCTATGGGCGCCTGAACGACGAGACATTATTTGGATCGACTGCAATCCGCAAGCCGGCCGCGAGATGAAGGATATGCATCCGATGCTTGTTCTTTCACCGCGGCCGTTTAATGAAAGGACTAGTATCGTGATTGGCTTGCCGATGACTACGGCAGCCTACAACGAGACCAATCCGTTTGCGATCAAGTTTCAGGGCCCGAAGGGAAAGGACAGCTACGTTCTGGCCCATCAACCCAAGTCGTTTGACTGGCGAGCCCGAAACGCAAGGGCTCACCCCTGGAAGCAGGCGCCCTTGGAGGTTTTTGCTGCCGTTTGCGAGCAGCTAAACCAGATTATCGCGATCGCGGAGTGACTTTCGTGCTTGACCGCACAGCGCGTTTGTAAGCGGGAAGCCAAAATCAACCCTGGTTCCAACCCCTTCTTGCTGTGCAGGTTGGCGCTGGTGGTGGCGATCGAGGCATGGCCAAAGTTGTCGTACACATAGCGCAGGTCGACATGCTGGTCGCTCACGTGCAAGCCGGCGGGATGTCGCAGCCGGTGGCATGCCTCATAAACGCTGTGCGGAGGCCGGCGTTAGCGCCACCGACGTAGGACACGATTTCGCGACGCTGGGCATCTCTTTGAGAGGAGGAAGCGCTTCGGCAGGCGGAACAGCGCATTCCTCCCGGCAACGTCGTGGCGCGTTGTCCGATGGGCATCATCCAGGTCGATCATTCAGGCCGATGCGATCGTGGTGGATGACGTATATCGGCGCCCAATCGGTCGGCCATGGCTAAGTCGGCGATCGACGTTACTACACGATGCGTCGTGGGAGTGTAGGTGGGGATAGCTCGCCCGAATGCGGCGACGGTCGCCTTGCAATTGACTCCCGTCGTGTTGCCGTGAAGTGTAGTAAAGATGGGTCTCCCGCACTTTGTGTGACGACCGCGTCAAGGGCTTGATTTCGGGCCGATCTGGCTTTACGTTGATCGTTACCATGAGCCACGTTCTCGGTGGGATCGATCGTATTCTCGCCCGTGTGGGTAAGCGCGTCATCTCCAGCGATGCGCGAGGGGAGACCATTACCGTCGAAGCCTGCAGTACGGTTCGCGCGGCACCTTGTCCTGCCTGCCATCGTTGGAGTAATCGACGCCACGGCAGCTATGTGCGCAGGCTGGAAGAACGTCCGATGCTCGAGCAGCGGGTCGTTCTCGCCGTTGAGGTGCGTCGCTTCAAGTGTGCAAACGCCGGCTGCCCGCGTCGTACCTTTGCCGAGAACATCCACGCCTTAGCCGGTCCGCATCAACGTCGTACGCGATCGCAGGCTCGGGCGTTGCACGCGCTGGGCCATGCCCTCGGTGGTGAGGCGGCAGCCAGGCTTGCTAACGTCCTGGGCTTGCGCACCAGTGCCGACACCGTGCTGTGGGAGTTGCGCAGAGCTCCTGAGCGCAAGCGCAAACCACGACCGCGGGTCGTCGGCATCGATGACTGGGCGATCGCGCGCGGTCACCAGTACGGAACGATCATCGTCGACCTGGAGCGGCGTGAGCCTATCGAAGTGTTCGCCGGCAGGGAAGGAACTGCGGTGGCCGCGTGGATGCGTGCGCACCCATCGATCGAGATCGTCGCCAGGGACCGGGCTGGGGCCTACTGCGAGGCGGTCGACATCGCGCTGCCGGCAGCCACGCAAATCTCGGATCGCTGGCATCTACTGTGCAACTTGCGCGACAACGTTGAGAGACTGCTGTGCCGACTCGGACCGCAACTGCGCCAAGCCGCGCAGCAAGTCGAGGTCGGTGGCGTGACCCTGGGACGGCAGCGGGAGCTGAGCCGCAACTCACTGTGGTCATGGCAGCGTCTGAGCGATCAGCGACGCGCCTCGCGGGTGGCGCTGTACGAGCGGGTTATGGCGCTACACGCCCAGGGCGGCACGATGAAAGGAATCGGGCACGAGCTCTCAATCGACCATCGAACCGTGCGCAACTTCATCACCGCGGGGGCATTCCCCGAGCGCGCACCCAGGGCGCGGGGTCCGACGCCTTTAAATCCCTATCGCAGCTATATCGAGGAGCGAATCGCACAGGGCTGTCGCTTTCCTGAACTGATCTGGCAGGAACTCAAGCAGCGGGGCTATACGGGCAGTCGCGCCGCCGTTCGGAATTGCGTGATTCGCCTCCTTTTTCCGCAGGGCAAGAAGCTCTTTTCCCAGCACCCGTGCGCACGATGCCGTGCCCGTCGGCCAGGCGCGTATTCGGATGGCTTATAGGATGGAGGAGCTCGCGGTCGCGGAGCCCAGGAGCGCGGACCCGAGCGCTTCGTGCAGGCGCTGTGCAAGATCGAACCCGTGGTGGGCGAGGTCCGCAGCCTCGCGCGGGAGTTTCTCGGGCTCATGCGCCGGCGAAGTCCGCGGCAGTTCGATCGATGGTTGAAGCGTCTGTCGTGCTGCGACGCTGCGGAAATGCGTAGGTTCGCGCAAAGCCTGCGCGCCGACTTACCGGCTATGCGGGCGGCCTTCAAGCTGCCATGGCAGCAATGGCCAGACCGAGGGTCACGTCAACCGGCTCAAGTTCCTCAAGCGCCAGATGTATGGGCGCGCGAACATCGAGCTTCTGCGGCTGCGGGTATTGAAGCCAAACTGATAGACCTGCCTTGTCCTGCATGACACGCTAGTCCGGTCGCCATCGCGGGCGGGTGAGCTCGTACGGCTAGGACGAACCCTGGCGGGCTCGCCGACGTTTTCAACAAGCAGAAGAATGGTGGTAGTGAGGGGACGACGGCAAGGTCCTCCACGCGAGTTCGCCGTCGTCACACAAATTGCGGAAGACCCAACTTTCCTTTGTTCTACGGCACCGTTCGGCAGTTTGCTGATCCCAACGTGGCGGATTTGACGTTGATGGTTGACTCCGCGGCCAATCCCTTGATCGACCGCCCGCGAGCGCCCCAACGGGTTTCGGTCCAGCGTTGCCTAGACCACCAGCACGGCCGTCATAGATTCCCGCTCAAGCGTGGCATGTCTACTTTTCGCCGAGACGGCCCAGTGTCTCCGGCACGATTGCGGCGCCTGCCAGATAGGCCAGCGTGACGACCGCAAGGAAAACACCAAGGATCACCGGAAGGTCGGCGGGCGTGCCTGCGGCGAGCGAGGCGAGCGTCGGCATCATTCCGCCGATGGCGAAGCCGATGTTCCACGACAAGCCCGTGCCGGAGGCGCGGATGCTGGTGGGAAACCGCTCGTTCAGGAAGATGAGGATCGGGGCGAAGCCGGCGCACCCGAGCATGCTGAGCGCCACCGCGTAGACGCCGCGCAGGGTGGCGGTTGGCGCGGCGGGCATCCATTGGTAGAGCAACGGCATCAGCACCAGGCTGACCGCGCCGATTAGCAGGAAGGCCCGCTTGCGGCCGACCAGCGTGCTGAAATGCCCTGCTGCCACCGACGCGACGATCACACCGAGGCTGCTCAGCATCAGGATGGCCGAGGACTCGCCGGGGGACGCCTTGACCACGACCTTGAGGAAGGTGGGAAGGTAGCCGGAAGTCAGGTAGTAGGTGCTGCCTGCGCCCACGGTCAGCAGGATGTTGACCAGCAGGATGCCACGATACTCGCGCGAGAACAGCGTGCGCAGCGGATGCGCTTGCGGTTTGGCGTGGCCGCTGGCGGCCTTTTCCGCCTGCAGCTGCTTCCACAGCGGCGACTCTTCCAGCGAGTTGAAGATGACCAGCCCCAGCACCGAGCTGACAATGCCGGCGAAGAACATGCATCGCCATCCCCAGACCTCGAAGGCGTCGCCGGGGAACAGCGCCGTCATTGCCATGTACGTGATCGACGCCAGCAGCGCGCCGATGCCCGCGCCGCCGCCGCCCACCAGGCCGGACACCGCGCCGCGCCACGACGGCGGCACCGATTCCGTGCCGATTGTATGCGTCGAAGCGACCACGCCGCCGACGAACACGCCCTGCACCAGCCGCAGCAGGATGAACAGCGCCGGCGCGAAGAGGCCGATCTGGGCGACCGTCGGCAGCAGCCCGAACGCCGCCGTCGACAGGCCGACGCCGGTCACGGCCACCACCATGGCACCCTTGCGCCCGTGCCGGTCCGCGTAGGCCCCGAAGATCGCCGAGCCGAGCGGCCGCATCAGCAGCGTCACCGCGAACGACGCGTACACCGCCGCCAGCGACAGCATCGCATGCTTGGACGGAAAGAACAGCTTGCCGATCACCGGCGCCACGAACAGCAGGATAAACAGGTCGAACAGGTCGAGCGCCCATCCCATGCACGAAGCGGTCACCGCGCCCAGCACCTGCCGGTTGTTCGCGGCCACGGGGGCGCCGCTGGTCGGCACCTTGTCATTTGCCAGCACTTCCATCGTTGTCTCCTTATCTTTTTGAGTGAACGGCTCCCCGCGATGCCCACCGGGGGCATCGTCGACGCGTCCGTCTCTCGGGCTCGGCAGGCGGGTCAGCCCCGCCTGCGCCCGCGGTCAGCTGCCGCGGAATTCGGGATTACGCTTCGCGTGGAACGCTTCCACGCCCTCGCGGAAGTCATCTGAGCTGCGCAGGCGGCTGTAGCAGTGCCCCTCGAGTTCGATGGCGATCGACAGCGGTGCGTCCTCGGTATCGTTGAGCAGCTTCTTGGCGGTGCGCTGGGCCAGCGGGGAGAAGGCGCGCAGCTCGTCGGCCAGCGCGTCGGTGGCGGCTTCCAGCTCGGCGTCGGCCACGCAGTCCACGGCGATGCCCCACTCGTAGGCCTGGCGGCCGGCGATGCGGCGCGAGCGCATGACGATGTCCTTGGTGCGGCCCACGCCCACCATCTTCTGCAGCCGCGCCGAGCCGCCCGAGCCTGGAATCTGGCCGAGCTTCTGCTCGGGCAGGGCGTATTCCGTGGTGGCAGTGGCGATGCGGAAGTCGCACGCCAGCGACAGTTCGAAGCCCACGCCGAAGCAGTAGCCCCGGTTGGCCGCGATCACCGGCTTGCTGCAGCGCGCCGGCGCTGCCACGTTCCACGCCAGGTTCGACACATGCTCCGGCGACGCCTCCAGGAAGCCGCGGATGTCGCCGCCGCTGGAGAAATGCTTGCCCTGCGCGCGCAGCACGATGACACGCACGCGGTCATCGGCGTCCAGTGCCTCGAACACGGCGCGCAACTGGTCGCGGGCCGCCATCGAGATCACGTTGTAGGGCGGACGATGCAGGATGATGTCCGCGCGCTCGCGGGCCGGATCAATCTCCACGGAAAAGCCGTCGAGATCCTGCAGACGCTGCTGGTCGGGATGGGTCAATGCGAAGGGCTGGGTCATGTCGTTACTCCTTGATGGGGTCGCTGTGGGGAAGAGAGGAAAGCGCGTCGTATTCGCCCGCCGACAGCTTCCGGCGCAGGATCTTGCCGACCGGCGATTTCGGGATGTCGGCGACGAATACGTAGTCGCGCGGGCGTTTGAAGTTGACGAGGTCGGAGCCGCGGCAGTAATCGTCCAGCGCCCCGGCATCGACGCAGCCGCGCGGCTTGACGAAGGCCACCACCTTCTGGCCCCAGCGGGGGTCGGGCACGCCGGCCACGGCCACCTCATCCACGGCGGGGTGCAGGGACAGCACCGATTCGATATCGGCGGGCGAGATGTTTTCGCCGCCGCTGATGATCATGTCGTCGACCCGCCCGGTGACAAACAGGTCGCCGTCGGCGTCGAGGTAGCCGATGTCGCCGGTGAAGTACCAGCCGTCGCGCAGAGACCTGGCATTGGCGTCGTCGCGGTTCCAGTAGCCCTCGAAGGCCTCGTCGCCGCGCAGGTCGGCGATGATCTGGCCTTCCTCGCCGGGCGCGGCCAGCTCGTCGGGTGAGGCCGCGTCAAGCCGCGCCACGCGCAGCCGCGTGTTGAGGCCGGCGCGGCCCGCACTGCCGGGTTTGCGCGCCGCGTGCTGGTCGACGCTGAAGGTGTACACCTCGGACGAGCCGTAGTGGTTGACGAACAGCTCCGGGCGGAACGCCTGCTCGAGCCGGGTGAGCAGCCCGTCGTTCATGGCGGCCCCGGCAAAGCCGAGCTTGGTGACGGTGCGCACGTGCATGCTGTCGAAACCCGGCTCGGCCAGCAGGTCATGGTAGAGCGTGGGCACGAGATAGAGGCAGCTCACGCGATGGTTGACGATGGCCTGCAGCGCCTGCGGCGCGCTCCAGCGCCGCACGCAGACGAACAGGCCATCCACCAGGGCCATGGCCAGCAGGGACCGCACGCCCATGGTGTGGTACAGCGGCATCACCCCCAGCGTCCGCTCGCCGCGCCGGTACAGGTTCTGCGCGACATGCGCCAGCGCGGCCGCGCGTTCTTGCCGGTGGCGGCGTGGCACACCTTTCGGCCTGCCGGTGGTGCCGGAGGTGTACAGCATGAGCGAGATGTCGCCGGCTTCGGCCTGCGTGCTGTCCCGGCGGGGCGTGGCGTGGAGCAGGGTGTCGAACGAGAGCGAGCCGCCCGGCGCGCCGTCCAGTGCGATGCAGGGGATGTCCTGCGCGGCGGGGCTGTCCAGCACGGCGTCGGCGCTGACGGGCTCGAACACCAGCACTTTCACGCCACCGTCGCGCACGCAGTAGTCCAGCTCGTCCGGCTTGGCGCGCCAGTTCAGTGGGACGATGACCACGCCGGCGAACTGGCAGGCCCAGTGCAGTGTGGCCATCTCCCAGCGGTTCTGCAGGATGGCGAGCACGCGGTCGCCCGGCCGCAGGCCCAGGTCGAGCAAGCCTGCGGCCACGCTGCGGATGCGCGCGAGCCATTGCTCGTAGGTCAGCAGCAAGTCACCGTCGACGATGGCGGGGGCGTGGGGGCTGCGCTCCACGCTCTGCAGGAAGGTGCGGCCGAGGTCAAGCATGGCAGCGCTCCTCGGCAACCGGGGCGGCGAGCCGGCGCGTCCGCGCGCGGCTGGCAGCCACGTCGAGCACGGCAGCGACGATCGGCGTGTAGCCCGTGCAGCGGCACAGGTGGCCGGACAGCATGTCGCGCACCTGCGCCTCGGTCGGCTCGGGCACCCGCTCCAGGTAGTCCGCGCACGACATCAGGATGCCAGCCGTGCAGAAGCCGCACTGCAGCGCATGGTGGCGGCGGAAGGCTTCCTGCAGGTCGCCCAGGCCTTCGCGCGGGGCCAGGCCTTCGACGGTATTGATGGCGCGGCCATCGGCCTGCACTGCCAGCATCAGGCAGGAACGCGCAGCCACGCCGTCCACACGCACCGTACACGCGCCGCAGACGCCGTGCTCACAGCCGACGTGGGTGCCGGTGGCGCCGAGTTCATGGCGCAGGAAGTCGGACAGCAGCTCGCGGGGGGCGCACAGGCCGTTGCGTTCGGTGCCGTTCAGGGTCAGGGTGATGCAGTGGCGCTCGTCGCGCTGCATCACGGGGCGCGCACCCTGAGGTGCGCCATTGGGGGTCTTGCTCATCTTGCCTCCTCGATTGCGCGCATGCCCAGTTGCCGCACCAGGTGGCGGCGGTACTGCGCGCTGACATGGGCGTCGTCCTGCGCGCCCAGCTTCCAGCTGTAATCGTTGATCGCCTCGGCCAGCGCCTTGCCCTTCAGGCGTGGCCAGGTCTCCAGCACCGGCCGGTCGGCCACGCCGCCCACGGCCAGCGCAATGGCGTCGTCCGTGACGATGGCGGCGCAGGCCACCAGCGCGAAGTCGCCATGGCGGGCGGAGAACTCCGTAAAGCCGTAGCGCGCGCCGGGCCGGCTCAGGGGGAAGCGCACAGCTTCCACCAGCTCGTCGGGCTCGCGCGCCGTCATCAGCATGCCGCGGAAGAATTCGGCGGCCGGCAGCACGCGGCGGCGGCGCAGCGAGCGCAGCACCACCTCGCCGCTGAGCGCGGTCAGCACCAGCGGCAGCTCGGCGCTGGGGTCGGCGTGGGCGATGGAGCCGCACACGGTGCCGCGGTTGCGGATCTGGAAATGCGAGATGTGCGGGAAGGCGAGCGCGAGCAGCGGCACCTCGTCGGCCAATGACGGGCGCCATTCCACACTGCCCTGCGTGGCGGCGGCGCCCACCACCAGATGGCCGCCTTCCATGCGCACGGTATCCAGGTCACGGGTGCGCGAGATGTCGACCAGCAATTGCGGCTGCGCGAGCCGCATGTTCAGCACGGCCATCAGCGACTGGCCGCCGGCCAGCACGCGGGCATCCTCGCCGGCACGGGCCAGCGCTTCCAGCGCATGCTGCGCGGATTCGGCGCGCAGGTAGTCAAAGGCGGCGGGTTTCAATGACGGACTCCCAGCAGCGCCAGCAGGCGCGCGATCCACCCCGGCTTGCGCACGGGCTTGCCCCCGGCCTGCCGGCCGAGCGATTCGAACAACTGGCGCAACACCACCTTGGCCGCGCCTTCGAGCATGCGGCCGCCGACCGCGGCGACCTTGCCGGACACCTCGGCCTCGTAGTCGTACGTGAGACGGGTGCCGGCGCCGTGCGGGGCCAGCTCGACCAGGCCCGCGCCGCGCGCGCTGCCGAGCGACGACAGGCCGGCGCCCGCCAGCCGCAGCCGGTGCGGCGGCTCCAGGTCGGACAGCGCGATCTCGGCTTCGTAGCGGGCCTTGATCATGCCCACGCCCACGGTTACATCGGCGCGGTAGCGGTTGTCGCCGATGGGCACGAGCGCGTGGCAGCCCGGCACGACATTGGCCAGCGCCTGCGGGTCGAGCAGGACGGCGAAGACGGCCGCGGGCGTGGCGTCCAGGTCGACCGTGCCACGCGCGCTCAGGGCCTTGCCGCTCTTGCCCCCACCCTTACCGCTCGCCGAGGCTGCACTTGCTGCCTCGGCCAGTTCAGGACGCGACGGCGGCGGGTCGTCGAAGCCGATCATCGCCATCACCCTGGCGGGCGTGAGCGGCAGGCGGATGTCGCGCACGCCGAGCGCATCGGCCACCGCGTTGGCGACGCATGGCGGCGTGCTCATGTTGTTGCCCTCGCCCAGCCCCTTGGCGCCGAGCGGTGTGAACGGGCTCGGCGTCTCCAGATGGACGATGAGCGGGTCGGGCACCTCGCACGTAGTCGGCATCAGGTAGTCCGCCAGCGTGCCGGACTGGAAGCTGCCGTCCGGGCCGTAGCGGAATTCCTCCATCAGCGCCGCGCCCAGTCCCTGCGCGAAGGCGCCGCGGATCTGGCCGTCGGCAAGCGCCGGGTTGAGCAGCTTGCCGGCATCGTGCGCGGTCACGTAGCGGTCGATGCGCACGCGGCCGGTAGCGCGGTCGATCTCCACGCCGCACAGGTCGAAAGCAAAGCCGTAGCAGGCGGAGGTGTTGACGCGGTCCTGTTCGTCCGGGGCGTCGAGGTTGGGGGGCGACCAGAACACGGTTTCGCGCAGGCCGGGCTCCTCGCCGGCCGGCAGCAGCTGCGGCGACCAGTGCGGCGCATTGCTGGCCGCGCGTGCAAAGGGCAGGGCGGTATCGGGCGCGCCCCGGCGCTGGATGCGGCCATCCGCGAAGGCCAGTTCGGCGGGGTCGCAGCCCAGGTGCGAGGCCACGATGCGCGCCAGCTTGTCGCGTACGCGCGTGGCCGCCAGGTGCACGGTGCCGGCCACGGCACCGGCGAAACGGCTGGAATAGTTGCCGGCGGCCACGGACCAGGCATCCTTGTGCGTGTCGAATTCGACGTTGACCACGACTTCGCCCGGATCGATGCCGAGCACGTCGGCTACGACCTGCGCCGACACGGTCATGTGGCCCTGTCCCGCCGGCGTGGAAGCGATGGTCACCACCACGCCGCCGAGCAGGTCCACGCTGACCGTGGCGCTGGCGATGGCGCCGTTCTTCGGGCCCGCCCTGCGGCGCGCCTCGGCCGGCGTGGCGGTGGTGATATAGCCCATGTTTGACACCGAGGGCTCGACGATGGCCGCAAAGCCGATGCCGTACAGCCGTCCCTCGGCACGCGCGGCGTCGCGACGGCGCTTCAGCTCGCCGTAGCCACCCGCGTCCAGCGCACGCGACATCGCCAGCTGGTAGTTGCCGGAGTCGAGCAGCGCGCCCGCCGCGGCGCGATAAGGAAAGGCATCGGCGGGCACGAAGTTGCGGCGGTAGACGTCGAGCGGATCCAGGCCCAGCTCCACCGCGATCCGTTGCACCAGCCGCTCCAGCGCGAAGTACACCTGCGGCCCGCCGAAACCGCGCACGAGCCCGGTAGGCGTCTTGTTGGTCAGCACCACGCGGTTGCGCACCAGCAGGTTCGGAATCGCGTAGGCACCGGTCAGCAGGCCATGCATGCGGTAGAAGGTGGCGGGCTCCGGGGCACGAAGGTAGCCGCCGCAGTCCTCAAGCTGGTCATATGAGAGAGCGACAATCCGACCGTCCGCCTCGACCGCGGCTTCCAGGGTAGAAAGCCGCGCGGTAGCAGAAGTGGCGGCGCTCAGGTGCTCGAGCCGGTCTTCCACCCACTTAACCGGCGCGCCCGCCTTGCGCGAGGCGAGGCACATCAGCACCACGTAGGGAAACACCGCCTGCTTGACGCCGAAGCTGCCGCCCGAGTCGCGCGGCGCGACATGGCGCAGGCGGTTGGCCGGGACCTGCAGCGCCATTGCCATGACGGCGTGCAGCGAGAACGGCCCCATGAAGTTGGAAGTGACCTGGTAGCCCTCGTTGGCCGGCAAGTGTTCGGCAATCACCACGCCGCACTCGATCGGCGTGCAGGTGTTGCGCGGGTAATGGGCGGTCAGCGCCACGCGGTGCGGCGCGGCGGCAAAGGCGGCCTCGGGGTCGCCATAGCGGAAATGGCGGTCGCTGGCCACGTTGCTGCCGAGGCCGGAATGCAGCACGCTCGCGTCGTCGGCAACGGCGGCTTCGATCGACACCACCGGCGGCAACACGCGGTACTCCACCCGCACGAGGTCGAGCGCATCCTCCGCCAGCGCGCGGCTCTCGGCCACCAGCACGGCTACCGGCTCGCCCACATAGCGCACGCGCTCCATGGCCAGTGCCCACTGCTCCATCGGCGCCTTCACGCCTACCACGAAGGGCCTCGACCAGCCGGGCAGATCGGCCCCGGTCAGCACGGCATGCACGCCCGGCGCCTTCAACGCGGCGGCGTAGTCGATGGCGCCAAGTTCAGCGTGCGCGTGCGGCGAGCGCAGGATGGCGGCGTGCAGGGTGCCGGGCCTCACGCCCAGGTCGTCGGCATAGCGTCCACGACCGGTCAGGATGGCGGCGTCCTCGACGCGCTGCATCGGGCGGCCAACGTGGGGCGCACGCCGGATCTCCTGTGTCTCCTGAACCGTGCCGGTCGTTTCGCCAGCATCGAATCTCTTCATTTGCGACTCCGTGTTGCGAGACGGTCTCGGGCCGGGAGGCCAGCGGAACCGTTCAACGTCAAACGGAGATTAGAGAGATTCCGATATAACGACTAATATTGTTTTTTGATCCGCGTAATCAAATATTATGATGTCTAGATAAATAGACTTCCGCCTGATGACCCCGGAGAGCGAGAAAATGAACTGATTTCGCGCAGCGCCACGGTTGCGTCTGCCATCATGGAAATTGATGTGGTTGCCGTACTTCTATTGATATCTGCCTGCACATGGACCTCAAGCAAATCCAATACTTCATCGCGCTGTTCGAGGACGGCTCCGTCACGCGCGCCGCCAAGCGGCTGAACATCGTGCAGCCGGCGCTCAGCATGCAGATCGCACGGCTGGAAGAAGAATTCGGTCAGAAGCTGTTCGAGCGCATCCCGCACGGCATGGTGCCGACTGCTGCAGGTCGCATGATGTACCGTCTGTTCCTGCCCATCGTGCGTGACATCGCCGGCGCTCGGCAGCAGATGATGCAGCGAGAAGAGCAGATGGCCGGCCGCATCACGCTTGGCATGGTGGCGTCCGAGACGGAGAGCGTGCTGGTGGATTCGCTGGCGCGTTTCAACGCGCGCTATCCGAACGTAGAGGTATCGGTCGCGGACGGCTTCAGTACGGCTCTGATCGATCTGGTTTCTGCCGGCCAGCTTGACGCGGCGGTGGTCCATCGCCAGCGCGGCCGGCTGGCGCTGCAGGTGCAGCCGATGCACGACGAGGAAATGGTGCTGGTGACCAGCGCAGAGCACGGCCCGGACCTGCCGGAATCCGTGGAGATGGCAAAGCTACCGGCACTGGAGTTGGTGCTGCCGACCAAGCGCCATGGCCTGCGCGTCGTGCTGGACACGGCCACGCAGGCGCAGGACGTAACGCTTGCGCCGAAGTTCGAGATCGACATCCTCGGCACCATCGTGCGGTTCGTGCAAGCCACGCGCTTTGTCACGGTGCTGCCGCGCATCGTGGTGCAGCGCGCAGTGGAAGATGGCCGGCTGCGCATGCATACCATCGTCGCGCCGCGTATCGTCCGGCATCTGGTCTGCGTGAGCCATCCGCAACGGCCGTTAAGCACGGCCACTGAGGCGTTTATCGCCATCGTGACCGAGGAAATCAGGCGGGTTTCTGGGATGGAGCAGGCTCCGATCGAAGGCGGTAGCCTGAATTAGCGATGCGTTCCCAAGCCGATCCGGTGCCGCTCCTGCGTGGCCTGCGCGGCCACGCGCCCCTACGCGATAGGGTGGCAGCCTCAGACTACCATCGGCGTGGTAGCGCCATCGATCGACAGGATGGAGCCCGAAATATAGCTGGCGCGTGGCGAGGCGAGGAACAGCACGGCGTCCGCCACCTCTTCCGGCGTGGCCAGGCGGCCCAGGCCGGTGCGCGCGTGGGCGCGCGCGAGCGCCTGCTCCACTGTCATGCCGCCGATACGCGCATCCACTTCCATGCCTTGCTGCAGGCGCTCGGTATGCGTAGCCGACGGATTGATCGCGTTCACGCGCACACCCTGCTTGCCGTAGGCATTGGCCAGTCCGGCGCTGGCCAGCATCAGTGCAGCGTTAGCTGCGCCACCCGCGAGGTGGGCGGGGTTGGCCATCTTGCCACCCATGCCCACGATGTTGACGATGGTGCCGCGCCCTTGCTGCGCCATGCGCTTGACCACCGGGTCAATCACATTGATGTAGCTGAAGTACTTGGCGGTCATTGCTTCCTGCCACAGCTGTGGGGTCAGCTCGTCCGGCGGCCGGCGCTTGGCCGCGCCGGCGGAGGTCACCAAGATGTCGATGCCGCCAAGTCCTGCCACCGCTTCTTCCACCGCGCGTGCGGCCTCGGCGGTACCGTCACCTTAGACCTCTGCATCCGACTCCCCCAAACTTCTTTCCACTCCCAGAATTAACGATCCTCTACACCTCCTGCACAGCTGGGACCACTTCAGTCGAGCTCGGCGAGCAGCGCTTTAGCCTCCTGTAGATCCGCAGTGTCGAAGCCTTCGGTGAACCGGCCGTAGCTCTTGGCCAGCAGCTTGCGGGCATCGGTCCCCTTGCCCTGCTGCCGCCATAGTCGGCTTAAGGCCATCACCGCGCGCAGCTCCAGCGATCGGGAGTCCTGGCGGCGAGCGATCGCAATCGCCCGCTGGAAGCAGGCCTCTGCCTCGTCCCGGCCAGCGCCCGCCTCGCCCCCGCCGCCCGGCTGCAGCAGCATCAGTTCCCCCTTGAGCCGATTCAGCTCCGCCTCGAACACGCGCTCCTGCGTTCGCTCTACCACGGCCAGCGCCTCGGCCAGCATCTGCAGCCCTGCGTCGGCCTGTCCAGCTTTCCCGTAGGCTTCGGCCAGCAGCGCGAGGAAATGCGTTCGCCAAATCTCCGCCCCGGTGGCCCGGAAGGCGCTCAAGCCCTGTTGCATCCGTTCGATGCCTTCCGCCGTGCGTCCCTGCGCGACCAGCGCCCAGCCCGAGAGGATGGTTCCGTAAGCTAGCCAGAACGGGAAGCCGTGCTCGGTCGCGAGGGCGAGGAGCGCTTCCGCCAACTCACGCATTGGTTGGGTTTCGCCACGGTGCAGACGAAGCTCGGTGGCGTAGATCAGGGCAGTGGCCGAGGCAGGAGGGTGGGACAGGGTCTGCGCTAGGGCGAGCGCCTCCTGGCTGCGCTTAAGAGCTTGATCCGGATAGCCGAGCAGCCACAGATCCATGGTTACGATGGCCAGCGCCAGCACGCTGGGCTCCAGGAAGACGGCTGGCGACTGGTACTGCCCAGGGGCATAGAGCACCAAGGCCTGCTCCAGCTGCGTACGGGCAGCGCCCAGCTCGCCGAGAGCGAGCAAGCTGGTTCCCAACACCCGATGCGCTTGTACCAGCAACGCAGGGTCCTGCGCCTTTTGGGCCATCGTCAGGAGTTGCTCCCCCAGCTCGCGTGCGGTCTGCAGCTCCCCAAGGGCTAAGAAAGAATTGCGCAGCCCCATCAAGGCGGGGAAAACCTGGATCGTCTCCTCCCCGAGCTGCCGACACAGCGTCAGGGCGCGGGTGTAGGTCGCCTCCACTTCCGGGGCAGCAAATCCCTTGGCGACCATCCAGGCCGGGCCGAGGGTGATCTGCAGTGCGAGTTCCTGCCGTGTGCGCTCGGGACCATCGGGCAAGGTCTTGAGCAAGGCCAGGGCCGTGGTCAGGTGGGTGACCGCTTCGGCATTGGCGGAGCGCTGCACCGCCTGGCGGCCGGCGCAGTGCAGGTATTCCACTGCCTTGGGCGCGTTGCCGCTGCGGCTGAAGTGATACGCCAGCTCGCTGCAGTGCTCCTCGATCTGGGTGCCAAACAGGGCCTCGATCGCCTGGGCCGTGCGCTCATGCAGCGCACGACGCCGCTCGCTTAGCAACGAGCCGTAGGTCACCTCCTGGGTCAGCGCATGCTTGAAGCTGTACTCCACCTCCGGAAACGCCGGCTGCTCGTAGATGAATTCCCCGGCTTGCAGCCGCGCCAGCAGGCTCTTCGTCGTGTCCTCTGGCTGCTCGACGACGCGCGCGAGCAGGCTCCAGGGAAATACCTTGCCGATCACCGCCAGGGTCTGCAGCAGGACTTTCTCGGCCGGCTGCAGGCGGTCGATGCGGGCGGCGAGAACCCCCTGCACGGTGGCCGGGATGTGCAGCTTGCCCGGGACCTGTTCGAGCCGGTAATGCCCGCGCTCGCCGCGCAGCACCTGCCCCTCGACCAGTTCCTGAACCACTTCCTCGATGAAGAAAGGATTGCCTTCGGTCTGCGCCAGGATCCGGTGCTCGAGCTGGGCGAGTCCGGCGGCGTCGCCCAGCAGGGCGCGCAGCAGTTCCCGGGCTTCGGCTTCGCCCAGAGGATCCAGCCGCAACTGGGAGTAATAGCGCTTGCGGCTCCATTGGTGCCGATACTCGGGCCGGAAGTTGACCAGCAGCAGGATGCGGGCGCTGGCCACGCTCTCGCCGAGAAAGCCAAGGAAGGCCTCGGCTTCGCTGTCGAGCCACTGCAGATCCTCGACAATCAGCTCCAGCGGCTGGGCTTGGCTCTCGCGCACTAGCAGCCGGCTGATCGCCTCGAAGGTGCGTTGCTGGCGGATCTGGGTGTCCATCTGCGCCAGCGCCGAGCTTGATTCAGCGGCCCCAAGCAGGTGGAGCAGATAGGGCAGGGTATCTTCCAGCGCGCGGTCCAGGGTCAGCACCTTACCGGTGAGCTTTTCGCGCCGCCGGCGCTCATCGTCCTGCGCCGTAACCTGGCAGTAGTTCCGCAGCAACTCGATCAGCGGCAGATACGGATAGGCCTTGCCGTGCGAAACCGAGAAGGTTTCCAGCACCAGGCAATCGCGCGGCGCGAGCAGCTTGAACTCGTGGCATAGCCGCGACTTGCCGACCCCTGGCTCGCCGACCAGGCCGACGATCTGGCCACGTCCAGCCTGCGCCCGCGCCCGCGCTTCGCGCAACTGCTCGAGCTCGTTGGCGCGGCCGACAAAGCGCGCCAGCCCGCGGCTGGCAGAGAGCTGGAGCCGGGTGCGCAGTGGGCCGAGACCGAGGACTTCGAAGACAGCGAGCGGCTCGGGGAGCCCCTTGATCGGCGTCGCGCCGAGCGGCTTGAACGCAAAATAGCCTTCCGTCAGGTGGTGGGTGTGTTCGCTCGCGACGATGGAGCCGGGCACCGCGATGCCTTCCATGCGCGAAGCAATGTGGATCGAATTGCCCACCGGATCGTAGTTAGTGTGCAAATCTTTGATGCGTATCGTACGCACCACCACTTCCCCTGAGTTGATGCCAACACGAATCTGCAGCGCGATCCCCTGAGCGAGACGTACCCTGTCGGCGTACTGGCGCATGGCCTCCTGCATGCGCAGCGCCGCCAGCAAGGCTCGCTGCGGATGATCTTCGTTCGCGATTGGCGCGCCGAACAGCGCCAGGATGCCATCGCCCATCGACTTGGCCACATAGCCCTCATAGTGATGCACGGCCTCCATCATCAGCCCCAGCACCGGGTCGATCAGGTGGCGCGCATCTTCGGGATCGAGGTCATGGACCAGCGCGGTCGAGCCGGCCATGTCAGCGAACAGCGCTGTGATCGTCTTGCGCTCACCGTCCGCCGAGCCGCGGGCTTCCATGTCTGCCTGCGCCGCCCGGATGCGTTCGGCCAGATAGGGAGGGGTGTAATCGATGGGGGCGCTGGGCACAAGTCCCGTAATAGGGCGCGTCGCGCTCAACGACGCGCCGCATTCGCTGCAGAACTTGGCTTTCGCACTCGCCTTTTGCCCACAGGCCGGGCAAACGCGCACAAGCTTGGCGCCACATTCCTCACAGAACTTGATGCCTGCCGGATTCTCGAACCCGCAGCTAGCGCAGCGCATGGGGTTATCCCTTCCGGGACCTGGAAGACTTAACGATTAAATCTTATCAGCGCAGGGAAGGGCCGTCGAACAGGACTCAGCGCGCGCGCCACGCCTCAAGGGTTGCCCAGGATATGCAGGATGCACTGCCTGCCCAAGCACCCACGCGCCGAAATTAAAATGCAATTAATCGCGGACCGACAGCTTGTGTAGCCAGTAGAGGCGCGCCATCCAGGAAGTACACGCGAGTGGATGGGCGTCCTGTTTGTATAGGACACCATCAGAGACAATCGCTATTATTTTTACTTTCATGAAAGCTTGAGCGAGCCGCAAGCGCGCTAGCTCGTCTCTTCACGAAAGGAGCCGATGGCGCGACCACTCCCTGATCCGACGCCTCCATCGCGCGCGACGATTCGCACCATTCACCAACTCGGCGACCGCATTCGCGCCACTCGGGCAGAAGACGGGCTGCCGATTGACCAGGCGGCGAGGCATTGCGGGGTCGCCATCGGCATGCTGTCCAAGCTGGAGAATGGCAAGGGCGTCAATCTCGCGTATGCCCTGCGGGTGCTGGACGGACAGGGTTTGACCATGTTGGTCGTTCCCAAGGCGCATGCGCGCCCTGGCTCGAGGCAGCGGCCCATGCGGTTGAGGTTGGCAAGGACGTGGGAACCGGTCGCAGCAGAATAAATTTGTCAGTGCGCCGGGAGACCGGCAAGGTCCACCCCCAAGTTCGCTGCTCCACGGCCATCGATAACATGATGGAGAGCTCAGCGTCAGTGAATCGGGTACACCGCAGGGATCAGTGGCTTCGCCGCTGTTCGCGAACGGTTTATCTTCACTACATCTTTGACCTTTGGGCCCAACGGTGGCGACGGCGAGAAGCCAAAGGCAACGTCATCATCCTGCGGTAGGCGGATGATGTTGTGGTCGGCTTCGAGCACGAAGACGACGCGCGGCGCTTCTGGGACGCGATGCAAACGAGGTTGGAAGAGTTCTCGCTTGCGCTGCATCCGGACAAGACGAGGCTGCTGGATTTTGGTCGCATAGCCGCGGGCAGACGAAAGCGCTACGGCCTTGACCGGCCGGAGACCTTCACCTTTCTGGGTTTCATTTTCACCTGTGGGCGGACTCGTCGTGGTGCCTTCCAGCTTCAACGGAAGACCCGGGCAGACCGCATGCGGGCGAAACTCAGGCAGATCAAAGAGGAACTTCGGAGGCGCATGCATGAACCGATTTCCGTGCAGGGGGAGACCGTCGTGTCTCTCGCCTCGCCGAGCGCACCGGTGCGAAGCTCGCGGTTTCGCAGTCACAGGTTCTACGAGGAGGACTTTCTTGGCTTCTCGCAAAGGCAACGTCATCATTCTGCGCTACGCGGATGACGTTGTGGTCGGTTTCGAGCATGAAGCTGACGCGCGGCTGTTCTGGGACGCGATGCGCAAGAGGTTGGAGCAGTTCTCTCTTGCACTGCATCCGGACAAGACGCGACTGATTGAGATTGGTCGTCACGCGGCGGTCAAGCGCAAAAGTCGTGGCCTTCGTCGGCCGGAGACATTCGCCTTTCTGGGCTTCATCTTTATCTGTGGTCGATCGCGGCGCGGTGCCTTCCAGCTTAAGCGGAAGAGCCGCAGTGATCGCATGCGGACGAAGCTCAGGCAGATCAAGGATGAGCTTCGGCGGCGGATGCATGAGGCGATCCCAATGCAGGGGAGATGGCTGGGGCAGGTGGTACGCGGCTACTTTGCGTATCACGCGGTGCCCACGAATTATCGGGCACTCAGCGCCTTTCGCCACCACGTCACGGATCTATGGCGACGCACGCTGCGGCGACGAAGCCAAAAGGACCGGAAGACATGGGAGAAGATGACTCGTCTGGCGGATGCCTGGCCGCCGAAACCTCGAATCCTTCATCCATGGCCCGAACAGCGCTTTGCCGTCAAGCACCCAAGGTAGGAGCCCGGTGCCAAATGTGGCGCTTGTTCATATGTGGCGGTCAGCCTTTGCGGGCCGTTGTGAGGGACAGAACAGCGGACGGGCCGCCACATAAATTCCTGGCTACAGGTTGCGCAGGAACTCCATTAAAACAGGCTGTTGTCGCCAGAAACTGTCGGAGCACAGGTGGCCAACGCCTTTGCTTTAGTCTCGAGGTCAATCTCCGCGTAGATGTTCGTCGTGTTGAGAGAAATATGTCCCAACCACCCGCGGATCGTGTTGATGTCGACGCCCGCCCGCAGCAGTGCGGTTGCAGTTGAATGTCGCACCGTGTGAGGGCTGACCCGCTTGGTTTCCAGTGATGGCTGTTGTGCACAGGCCTTGAGCGCGGATCGGATAAGCGCCACATTTGGCACCGTATGTGGGTAAGCACATACGGTGCCCGAATCGGGCACGCCGGGATCTGTGCGGGGGGGTACCGGGCGACCGGTATTCCTACCGCGATTCGGAATCAGTGACAACTTTCTTTTCGAAGCGATTGCGTCACCGGCGAGGGCGACATCGTCCAGACAATGACGGCGACCGAGTTTTGATATTGGGCGTGACTGGTTGAGTGCAGCCAGGCTTGTTTGCTGACTGGCCTGGCTTGCAGTTCTCCGACGGGGTCGCGGGCGTTCGGCTATGGCAGCGGTATATCGAGGTTCGTTCCAACCAGGTGAAGCTCCTCGGCCATGTAGCGAACGATCTTCGGCGGGGAAACCTCGACCCGATTCTCGGACATCCAGGCTTCCACAGCCGCCTGCAGTCTGTTCATCAAATCAAGATGGAGCGCGGAATTCCATCCTTGGCGTCCAGGGGGCTGGCCGAAAGTATCGTCTGCAGTCGGGCTACAGCACTCTCGACTTCGACCACCTTCCCCAGCTCGACGCCGCGTTCAAGCCCAGAAATCATTGCAGAGAGGACCGCGCGCGCTTCGAAGCGGGCGAAATAGGAAGGCGATTCCGGGTCGCTGGGCACCGTAACGACCGGTCAGTCGAGCGCGTCAATCCCCGGCAACCCCCGCGCCGCCATGCTTTCCGTATGCGCCAGGTGCAGCCGCGTCAGTCGCTCCGCCTCGGCCACGTCCTGCGCGCGGATCGCCTCGAAGATCGCCACGTGCTGGCGCAGTGACTCCTTGCGTTCCTCCCATTCGGACGCGACGAAATAGCGCCGCAGGCGCAGTTCGATATCGCGGATCACGTCATGCGCGAAATGGTTGCCAGCGGCTTCGGCAATCACCGAATGGAACTGTGAGTTCGCGCGCGAGCTAGCGGCGTAGTCGTCGCGCTCGATCGCGGCGATGCCTTCGTCGACGAGTTGGCTGAGTTGCTGCAGGTGCAGCGTGCGGCGGCGGTGCGCGGCCAGCCCGGTGATGGCCGGCTCCAGCAACTGGCGTAGCTCGAACAGTTCATGCAGTTCAACCATCGACAGCTTGCGCACATAGGTTCCGCGGCGCGGCGCCGATTCGACCCAGCCCTTGCCCTCCAGCGCCTTGAGCGCTTCCCGCACCGGGATCTTGCTGACGCCGAAGTGCTCGGCCACGTCGTCGATCAGCAGGCGCTCGCCCGGCCGCAGCCTGCCGGTCACGATGCCCTCGAACAGCGCGCTGTACACGCTGTCCTGCATGTTGGCGCCGCCCAGGTCGCGCGGCAGCTTTGGCAGGCCCGTTGCGGGCTGGTCGGTGGAGCGTGGGGTCGCGGGATCGCGCTCGGCTTGCATCTTGGTCAGCAAAAGGATGATTAGACAGCTTGGGGTGTGACGAATTAGGCCCGCGTCCGGACGGGCAAAAGATCTGCTTGACGACTCGCGGAGCGTAACATATTCTTTGCTCAAATAAAGTATACGAGATTGATATTAAGGATACTAAGGAGCGTCCCATGAGATTGTTGTCGACTTTCGCGCTACGACGGCGCGGCATACTGGCCCGCCTGGCGACAGGCGCCGCGGTGTTATGCAGCGTGACCCTTGCGCACGCCGAGTACCCGGACAAGCCGATTACGTTGGTAGTGCCGTTCGCCGCCGGTGGCGGTACGGACATCACCGCACGTTTGATAGGCAAGAAGCTTGCTGAGGCATACCGCCAGGCAGTGGTGGTCGACAACAAGCCGGGGGCCAATACGCAGATCGCCACGCGCCACGTCGCGCGTGCCCCCTCGGACGGTTACACCTTACTGGTGGCCTCCACCTCCATCGTCAACAACGAGACCCTCTACGCGCGGCTGCCGTACCAGGCGTCGCGCGAGCTGATGCCGGTGGTGGGACTGGTGACGGTGCCGGCGTTCCTGGCGGTGGGGTCTAACATCCAGGCCAGGACCGTGCGCGAGTTCCTGGCCGAGGCGCGGCGCAAGTCGGCGCAGGGCGGCCTGAACTTCGGCTCGGCCGGCACCGGCAGCACGTTGCACTTGGCGGCGGAGTGGTTCAACCAGAGCGCACAGCTCAAGGCCGTTCACGTCCCGTTCAAGGGCAGCGGGCCGGCCACGGTGGCGCTGGCCGGCGGCGAGGTGGACTACACCTTCGAGAACCTGGGACCGGCGCTGGCGCAGATCCAGTCCGGCCGCGTGCGGCTGCTGGGCGTGGCAGGGCCGGCGCGCTTCCCGGGACTGACCGGGGTACCGCCACTGAAAGAAGCGGGCCTGCCCGAGGTCGACCTGTCGAGCTGGTTCATCCTGATGGCGCCGGCGCAGACGCCTCCGGCGGTGATCGAGTCGCTGAACGCGCAGGTCAACCGCGCACTGGCCGATCCCGAGGTGAAGGCCGGCCTGCTGCGACAAGGGTTCGTGCCGCTCGGCGGTAGCGTGGCCGAGATCCAGGCGCGCATGGTGCAGGACACCGGCCGCTGGCGCGCCATCATCCGCAATGCCAACGTCACCATCGACCAGTGAGCCGCGCATGACCAAGATGATGGAACCCACGCCGGATCTGGCGGCGCTGGCCGGGCAACCGTGGATCGGGCGCAGGCTGGAGCGCCGCGAGGATGCGCGACACCTGGAAGCGCGCGCGCAGTTCGTGGCCGACGTGGAGCTGCCCGGTTGCAAGGAGGTGGCGTTCGTGCGCAGCCCGGTGGCGCACGGCCACCTGCGCGGTATCCGCTTGCCGCAGGAGTATCCGGCCGGCACCTTCTGGACCGCGTCCGATCTGGCCGGCGACGTGCTGCCGATTTCCTGCGCGCTGTTGCGTGACGAGTTCAATGGCGCGCCGTGGCCGCTGCTGGCGGTGGACCGCGTGCGCTATGTCGGCGAGGCGGTGGTCATGGTGGTGGCTCCGACCCGTGCGCAGGCCGAGACCCTGGCCGAGGAAGTGGAGCTTGATATCGAAGTCCTGCCCCCGGTAGTGGATGCGGTGGCCGAGCTGGCCACCCCCGGGCCGGTGCTGCATGCCGGACTGTCCTCGAACGTAGTGATGCGCGTCGCGCGCACGCTCGGCGACTTCGACGCCGTGCTGGCCCAGGCCGACGCCGGCGGGCTGCGGCGCGTGACGCGGCAGTTCGCCATGGACCGCGTGCTGGCGAGCCCGCTGGAGACGCGCGGCTGCGTCGCCAGCGCGGACCGCCGCAGCGGCCATCTCACGCTGTACCTGTCGACTCAGCGGCCGCACCTGGTGCGCAGCTTCGTGGCCGAGCAGCTGACCCGGCTCAGCGAGGCCGAGCTGCGCGTGATCGTGCCGGACGTGGGCGGCGGCTTCGGCGCCAAGAGCAACCTGTACCCGGAAGAAGTGCTGCTGGCCGCGCTGGCCCTGCGCGTGGGGCATCCGGTGCGCTGGATTGAGGACCGCTACGAGCATTTCGTGGCGAGCAACCATAGCCGCCAGCATGCACAGGAGGTGAGTGCATGGTTCGACGCCAGCGGACGCATCCATGGCATCGATGCACGCATCGTGGTGGATTCGGGCGCCTATTCGGCCAAGACTTCCACCGGTGCGATCGAGGCCAATATGGCGGCCAACGTGCTGCTGGGGCCGTATGACGTGCGCAACTACCGCTTCGAGGCGGTCAGCGTCTACACCAACAAGAGCCCGCTCGGCCCCTATCGCGGCGTCGGCCGGCCAGGCGGCTGCTTTGCCATGGAGCGCATCGTCGACGAGGTGGCGCACGCGCTCAGGCTGGACCCGGTGGCGGTGCGCCGCCGCAACCTGATCCCGCCGAATGCATTTCCGTACACCACCGCCACCGGCCTGGTCTATGACTCCGGCAACTATGCCGAGGCCTTGGATGCCGCAGTGGAACGCGTGGCCGCCAAGTGGGGCACGCCTGAGCCGGGCAGCGGGCGCTGGCGCGAGGGCATCGGCTACGCCATGCTGGTGGAGCAGGCCGCGCACGGCGCGGAAGAATGGCGCCGGCGCGGATCGCCGGCGGTGTACGGCCATGAATCGGCACGCGCCACGCTGCACAGCGACGGCTCGCTCGAGATCGAGGTCGGCACCCTGTCGCACGGTCAGGGGCACCAGACCAGCCTGGCGCAGATTGCCGCGCAGGTGACCACGCTGGATCCCGCCGGGATCCATATCCGCCAGGGCGATACCGCGGCGGCGCCGTTCGGCATGGGCACGGTGGCCTCGCGCTCGATCGTGATGGCCGGCGGTGCGGTGCGGCAGGCTTGCGCTGCGCTGGTGGCCAAGGCGCGCAGCATCGGCGCGGTGCTGGTCGGCTGCCCGGCCGAGGCGCTGCGGTTGCAGGACGGCAACCTGATGGCGCCCGACGGCCGCACCGTGACACTGGCCGAGGTGGCGCGCGTGGCCTACATCGGCATCCACCAACTGCCGCGCGAGATCGCGCCGGGCATGTCGGTGGAAGCCGCCTACCGGCCCGAGGTGGAAACCGGCACATTCTCCTACGCCGTGCACGCCGCGCGGGTGCGCGTCGATATCGATACCGGTCTGGTGCGCGTGACCGGATACGTCGTCGCGGAGGACTGCGGCACCGTGGTCAATCCGCTGATCGTCGACGGCCAGATTATCGGTGGCGTCGCACAGGGTATCGGCCAGGCGCTCTACGAAGCCATGCGCTACAACGCCGACGGCCAGCCCGAGACCGTAACCTTCGGCGACTACCACGTGCCCAGCGCGGTAGAGATCCCGCCCGTCGACATCATCCACCTGTGTACGCCGTCGCCGTTCTCCGCCTTCGGGGTCAAGGGCATGGGTGAGGGCGGCTCGGTGCCGCCGCCGGCGGCCATCGCCAACGCGGTGCGGGCCGCGCTCAAGGAGTTTGACGTGCAGGTATGCGCCACGCCGATCACGCCGGACGGACTGCTGGAGCAGCTGCTGGCGCATCCCGACTATGCGGAGGTGATGGCATGAAGCTGCCCGCCCTGGAATACCGCGCCCCAACCACGCTTGAGCAAGCCATCGCGCTGCTGGCGGCGCTGGGCAGCGATGCCCGCGTGCTCGCCGGCGGCCAGAGCCTGCTGCCGATGATGCGCTTTCGCGTGGTGCGCCCGCACGTGCTGGTGGACCTGTCGCGCGTAGCCGAGCTGCGCAGCCTGTCGCTGCAGGACGGCACCATCGGCGCGATGGTTACCCACGACACGCTGGAACGCCAGCGTGGCGACCTGCCGGTTTGGCGGCTGGTGGCCGCGCATGCCGCGCAGATTGCCTTTGCCGCCGTGCGCAATCGCGGCACCTTGGGCGGCAGCCTGGTGCAGGCCGACCCCGCCGGCGACTGGCCGCTGTTGTTCCACGCGCTACGGGCGCAGGTGCGCATCAGCAGTCTGCGGGGCGACAAGACCGTGCCGCTGGCCGCGTTCGTGCGCGGCCCGCTTGAAGTGGATCTGCAGGTCGACGAGCTGGTCACCGCGATTGCCTTGCCCGCGGCCTCGCTAGGGTTGGAAGGGTGGGGCCGCGCCAAGCTGATGCAGCGCGCAGGCGAATACGCCAGCAGTGCCGCGGTGGCGGTGCGCCTGGCCGGCGGCGCTTGGTCGTGCTGGGCGGGCGCGCTGCCCGGCGGACCGCTGCGGCTGGCCCACACCGAGGCCGAGCTGGCCCGCGGCGCCTGCAGCCGGCAGGCGCTGTACGAGGCGGCTCGCGCCGACTTGGCCGAGGCGGTGCCCGACGGCGCCGCGCCGCTGCACCGCCATACCGTCAATGCGCTGCGCGCAATCGCGTCGGCGCAAGCATCGAACCGGAGTATCCATGGAAACTGAAGCCAACCTGATCACCTTGAGCCTTGAGCTCAACGGCCAGCCGCACCGCTGCGACATCGAGCCCGGCACCTCTTTGGCCGACTGCCTGCGCGACACCTTGCGCATGACCTCGGTCCACCTGGGCTGCGAGCACGGCGTCTGCGGCGCCTGCAATGTGATAGTCGACGGCAAGGTGGTGCGCTCCTGCCTGACGCTGGCTGCCGGTTGCGAGGGCAGCGCCGTTACCACGCTGGAGGGGCTGGCTGACGCGCCAGCGCAGGCCATGAAGCAGGCCTTCCGCCGCCACCACGCGCTGCAGTGCGGCTTCTGCACGCCCGGCATGATGGTGACCGCCTGCGCCATGCAGGCCGAAGCAGCGGAGTGGTGCCAGCGCAGCGAGGATGAAGTGCGCAGCCACCTGGCCGGCAATGTGTGCCGCTGCACCGGCTACCAGGGCATCGTTGCCGCGGTGCGCGAAGGGCTGGCCGCGGCCACCGACAGCGTCCCGGAGGTGACCGTATGAACCAGACCCCCTTGCCTGGCGTGGTCGGCGCCGCCATCGTGCCGCATGCCCCCCAGTTCCTCTCGCTGCCCGAGACCGAGGATGCCGCGCAGGTAGAGCGCGTGCGCGTGGCGCTGCGCCAGATCGGCGACCGCCTGCGCGCGCTGGAGCCTGACTGCATTGTGGTCCTGTCCAACGACCACGGCGACCACTTCGTGACGCACTGCGTGCCGCCGTTTTGCGTGCACGCCGCCATCAGCGCCGACGGCATGCACAAGCACCGCGGCGACTGGCGCGTGGACGGCATCACGGGCCAGGCGCTGGTGGGCGCGATGGGTGAAGAGGGCTTTGACCTGGCCTTTACGCTCGACGCGCGCCTGCCCACCGCCTTCACCATTCCTTACGAATTCATGGGCTTCGGCCGCGACATTCCGATGCTCCCGGTGTTCGTCAATGCCTACGTGCCGCCGCAGCCGGATCCGCTGCGCTGCCACCGCTTCGGCGTGGCGATGGCACGCGCGCTGGCGCGGCTGGGCAAGCGCACAGTGCTGATCGGCAGCGGCGGCCTGTCGCACTATCCCGGCACCGTCCATTACCCGCATCCGGACGTGCAGGGCGATCAGCGCATCTTCGATGCGGTCGCCGCGGGCCAGCTCAGCCACATGCTGGCCTATGACGCGCAGCAGCTCGACCGCAGCGGCAACGTGGAGCTGCGCATGGCCCTGGCCGTGGCGGGAGCGGTGGGCAACCGCGTGCCATTTGCTTCGCTGTTCGAGCCATCCTGGCACCATGTATATGCCGCCTTCGGATGGGACCTGAGCGAACTCGTGCCGGAGCCCGAGCTGATCTACCCGGCGCTGCCGGGGCAGCGCGTGCCGCTGGTGCGCGCGCTATTTGCGCTGCGCACCACGGCGGCCAGTGTCGATCACTTCTTGGACGATGCCGCCGGCTTCTGCGCCGGCTTCGGCCTGGACCCTGATGAAACCGAGGCGCTGTCCGCCCAGGCCTTTGAGCGCCTGCGCGACGACTTCGGCATCCATGCACTGCTGACTTCAGGCGCTGCCACGCATATCCGGCTGGTGGCCGGCAAGCGCAGCGCGACCTGAGGCACACAAGCTTCACAAGCCATCCAACCAGAGAGGAGTCAATTATGTCGATCCAGGTATTCGAATCGTTGAAGGGCAACACGCCGGAGCAGCGCTTGGCCGAGCTGGATATCCAGCTGCCGGAAGTGCGCAAGCCGGTGGGCAACTACACCGGCGCCGTGACCACCGGTAACCTGGTGTTCGTGGCCGGTCACGGCACTTTTGTCGGCCCGCGCCAGACCCACAAGGGCAAGCTCGGCGCCGACGTGTCCGTTGAGCAGGGCCGCGACGGCGCCCGCACCGCGGTGATCAGCGCGCTGGCCTCGCTCAAGGCCGAGATCGGCGAGCTGTCGCGCGTGCGGCGCGTGGTGCGGCTGTTCGGCATGGTCAACTCGGCGCCGGATTTCGAGCGCCAGCCGGAAGTCATCGACGGCGCCTCGGACGTGCTGACCTCGGTGTTCGGCCCCGCCGGCGTGCATGCGCGCTGCGCGGTGGGGTTTGCCGCGCTGCCGTTCGGCATGCCGATCGAGCTCGAAATGGTGGTCGAGATTGCGTGAGGCCGGCATGCAACGCACAGCAGAGATAGCAGGCGGCGGCATCGCCGGCCTGAGCTTGGGCGCCTTGCTCGCGCGGCGGGGATGGCGCGTGCGGGTCCACGAGCAGGGCGAGCAGATCCGCGAGATCGGCGCGGGGATCTATATCAAGAACAACAGCCTGGAGGTGCTGGAACACCTGGGGGTGTACGAGCGCATCCGTGCGCGCGGCACGCCACTGGCGGCGGCGCAGATCCGCTTTGCCGACGGGTCGGTGCGGCAGCGGCGTACCTTGTCGGGGACTTCGCGCGTGGTCACTTTTGCGCGCCAGACCTTGATCGAAGGCTTGCGCGACGCGGCGCTCGACGCCGGCGTAGAGATCGTCACCGCCTCGCGCGCCACCGGCCTGCGCCAGCAGGCGGGCGGGCGCCGCGCCCTGGTCACGGCCGACGGCAAGGTTCATGCGGCCGACCTTGTGGTGGCGGCCGACGGAGTGCATTCCGCGGTGCGCACGGCACTGGACATCGGTGCGTACTTTCGGGAACTGCCGACGCTGATTGACCGCTTCCTGGTGCCGACGCGCGTCTTCACCCCCGAGCCGCGCACGGAGGAGCACTGGTCCGGCAACCGCCGCATCGGCGTGACGCCGGCCGGCCCGGAGCACACTTACGTGTACATGGTCGCGCCAGCCTCGGACCGGCGCGCCGCGGCGATCCCGCTGGACGTAGCCGACTGGAGCGCGCGCTTCCCGCGCCTGCGAGAGCTCCTGGCATGCCTGGGCGAGGCGCCGTCGACGCAGTACCACTATGGCGTGGTGAACTGCCCGCGCTGGTCGGTCGACAACGTGGCCGTGCTTGGCGACGCCGCGCACGGCCTGCCGCCGACGCTGGGCCAGGGCGCCGGCCTGACATTGATGAATGCACTGGCGCTGGCCGAGATGGCCGGCGCTGCGGCGGACGTGCCGGCGGCGCTGCAGGCGTGGGAGCAGCGGGTGCGGTTTATCAGCGACCAGACCCAGAAATGGGCCTGCCGCTATGACTCGTTCACGCGCCAGTGGCCCACCGCGCTGGATTTCGCCCGGCCGCTGGTGGCCTGGAGCTTCGGCCGCTTCCGTTTCCTCAACGACCGCATGCGCATTGCCGACCGGGGGCTGCGGCTGGCAGGCATCCGCGTCGGCGCGGAGGCACCACCATGCTGATCGAAGGCAGCAAGACCCTGCCGGCACCGCGAGACGTGGTCTGGCGCGCGCTCAACGACCCGGCTTTCCTGCAGCGCACGCTGCCGGACTGCCGCGCGCTCGCGCAGCGCGGCGCGGACGAGTTCGTCGCCACGCTGGTGACGGGCATCGGGCCGATCCGGGCCTCGTTCGACGTGGCTTTCCGCCGCGAAGGCGTGGAGGCCGGGCGCGGCTACACGCTGGTGGGCGAGGGCTCGGCCGGCGCGGCGGGCAGCGCCGCCGGGCAGGCGCAGGTGGTGCTGGAAGACCTGGACGGCGGCACGCTGCTGCGCTACTCGGCCGACACCGCCGTGCAAGGCAAGCTGGCGCAGCTGGGCGCGCGCATGATCGACGGCGCGGCGCGCAAGTTCTCCGAGCGCTTTTTCCACAATATCCAGCAGGCGCTGCTGGTCGGCAGCGAGGCGCCGGCCGCTGCTCCGGCGGCGGGTGTGCATGCGAGTACGGCGGCGGATACCGCGCGCACGGCACCGGCCGCCGCCATGCCAGGCTGGTTGTTGCCCGTGGCCTGCGGGCTAGGCTGCTTCGCCGGCACGTTGGCCGCGGGATTACTGCGTTGACCGGCGCCGTGGATACCGGACCGGACGCGCGCGCCAGCCTCTACGGCACGCGGCAGGCGGTGGTGACCGGCCACCACCTCGCCACGCAGCAGGCCTGGCGTGTGCTCGACGAGGGCGGCTTGGTGGTCGACGCCATGATTGCCGCGTCGGCGGTGCTGGCGGTGGCCTTGCCGCACGCCACCTCGCTCGGCGGCTGTGGCATGGCGCTGATCCGCGACGGCGCCTCGGGCCGCACGATGGCACTCGACGGCAGCGGCCGGGCGCCGCGGGCGGCGACGCCGGAGCGCTTCGCGACGCAGATCGACGCGCGCGGCCCGCGCAGCTGGCTTGTGCCGGGTCTGGTGGCGCTGTGGCAAGCGGCGCACGCGCGCTTCGGCCGGCGGCCCTGGCACGGGCTCTTCGACGCCGCCATCGCGCTGGCCCGCGACGGCGTGCCCTGCGCCAGCGAGCTGGCGCGCAACCTGCGGCTGTGCGCACCTTCGCTGGCCGCGCAGCCAGGCTTTGCCGCGCTGTTCCATGACGCATCGGGCCAGCCGCTGCGGGCCGGCATGGTCATGCGCCAGCCGGCGCTGGCGGACACGCTGGAGGATGTGGCGAGGCAGGGGTGGGAGGGCTTCTATGCCGGGCGTGCCGCACGAGCGCTGGTTGAGTTCTCTAGTGCCACTGGAGGTCTCCTGGAAGCGGGCGATCTGGCCCCCGCGCAGGCGGATTGGGCCGAGCCGGTGCACGGCGAGTTTGGCCACGGTTGGTCGGCCACCGTAATGCCGCCCAATTCGGTTGGCGTGCTGATGCTGGCGCAGCTGGCCGATCTGGTCGATCTGGCCGGTCAGGGCGATACACCTGCCGCCGACCCTGCCGACTGGCAGGTCCGCCAGATCCTGGCCGCGCGCAGGCAACTGATGGCGCTGCAAGACGAGGTCGCCAACCCCGCGCGGCGCTGGCCGGTCCCCGTGTGCGCCAACCGCGACGGCGAGGACCCGGGCGATACCGCCGGCATCGTCATCGTCGACCACGCCGGCAACGCGGTCTCGATGCTGCAGAGCGTGTTCCAGCCCTTCGGCAGCGGCTGCGTCGACCCTGGCAGCGGCATCCTGCTCAACAACCGGCTCAGCGAGTTCTCGCTCGAACCCGCCGCCCATAACCGGCTGGCGCCGGGCAGGCGCCCGGTGCATACGCTGAACCCTTACCTGGTGTTCCGCGACGGCCGGCTGGCGCTGGCGGCGGCTTCGCCGGGCGGCATTAGCCAGACCACCACAGGCGTGCAGCTGGTCTGCAACGCCTGCCTGCGCGACCTGCCGCTGAGTGCGGCCATCGACGCGCCGCGCTGGAGCTTGACCCGCGACGGCGGCTTCCTGGCCGAGCCGGGCGTGCCCGCGATGCTCGCAGGCAGGCTGCGCGCGCATGGCATCGCGCTGCAGGCTGACACGCCGCACCCGTTCTACTACGGCTCGGTCAAGGCCATCCGCTGCGGCCCAGACGGCGTGCTCGAAGCCGCAGCCGACCTGCGCCGCCAGGCCACCGCCATGGCCGGCTGACATCCCGACACCATTGCCCCTGTCGCCAGGGAACACCTACAGGACAACCCATGAAGCAAATCGACAGACTCGCCGCGTTTGACCAGGACGGCGTGGAACGCGCCGCCGCAGTGGATGACGAGGGCCGCCTGCTGCCGCTGCCGCCGCAGTTCGGCGACGTGCTCAATATCGTGCAGGGCGGCGAGGCCGCGCTGGCGGCCGCCGCCGAAGCCCTGCTCGCCGATCCCCCCGCGCCGCTGGAAGCGGGGCACTACACCTTACTACCGCCAATCCGGCGCTTCCGCCGCGACATCCTGTGCACGGGCTGGAACTACTGGGACCATTTCGAGGAAGGGGTGGGCAAGCGCGAGGGCCAGGAGGTCGACCGCCCCGCCGCGCCCACGTTCTTCACCAAGGGGCCAGACACCGTGATCGGCCCCGACGCGCCGATCGCCTGGGACCCACGCGTCTCCGGCAAATGGGACTACGAAGCAGAGATCGTCGCGGTGATCGGCAAGGACGGCCGGAGCATTCCCGCGGCGCGCGCCATGGAACACGTATGGGGCTACTGTCTTGCCAACGACGTCTCGCAGCGCGACCTGCAGCGTCGCCACGGCGGTCAGTGGCTCAAGGGCAAGAGCATCGACCAGACCATGCCGCTGGGCCCTTGGCTGACGCGGCGCGATTCCGTGCAGCTCGACACCGTGCGGCTGTGGTGCGACGTGAACGGCGAGCGGCTGCAGGACGCCAGCGCCGAGCTAATGGCGTTCCCCCTGGCCGAACTGATTGCCGAGCTGTCGCTGGGCATGACGCTTCGCGCCGGCGACATCCTCCTCACCGGCACGCCAGCCGGGGTGGGGAATGCCCGCACGCCGCCAAAGTTTTTAACGGATGGCGACGAGGTAGTGGTGGGCGCTACGGGGTTGGGACAATTGCGAAATCGGGTAATGGCGTTTGATCTGGCCTCGCCGAGGTAGAACCGACCTTCGTGATGTCCGGCACGAAGCCCACGGATGACGCACACGCGACGGGGCAAGCGGAGAAGACAGCTCAGTGCTCCCCGCTCGTGGTAGATGCCATGTATCCGCCGGCGCTCGTGAGGCGCCGACTATGAAGATAGTGGGCTGGCGTTGCGTGGGAATCAGTGGACGCTAAGTGGATCGCCGCCCGTCGCGCAACGCCGCGGCGAGGTGCCAGCACCCTTGGCCGAGGCCATCAGGTCCCGTCCTCCAGCAAGGACGACCGTTCGCCTTGCGCAAATCTGAACGTTCAGATTTCCCCACCTTAAAGAAACATTAACGCACCTAAGCGACTTCATTGAGAAGCAGCTGTTGCTCTATTTTTTTTTCGTTCGGTATGAGATGTCGAAGTAAGTAGTTCCAGAGTTGTCGACGAGGGTCCCACTTCCACGACCGCTTGTAGCGTATCGATTACGTTCGATAGGCTATGAGCCGGTTCCCAGAACCTGTTCGTCGTTTTCGCGTCTGCCGCCGTTTCCCACGCGGCCCAAATTGCACTGCCGTAAATGCCGAGTAGCGAAAGGCGTTGCTGCAGTACCGGGTCTGGGAGATGCGACAGTAAAGACGCAAGTTGGTTGAGACATCGCCGGTAGCCCAGGTTCCATTTGTCTCCCACTGCTTCCCGAAGCAGCTCACGATCAGTCAGCTGCAAGCTGGCAATCATGCGGATGTACGTGTATTCGCCGGTCTGTTTGCCAAGCTCCAACAAGGGGTAAGCCAAGGCCTCAATAAGGGCGCGGACCGAGATCGCGCCGCTCTGCTCCATTTCGTCAAGCATAGCTTGGCGTCGAGCGTCAATAAGTTTCGCGCCGTCAAGTACCAGCTCCTTCAGCAGATCCCGCTTGGATCCGAAGTGATAGTGCAGCGCAGCATTATTTCGCTGGCCAGCTGCCGACACGATTTCTTGGACTGTAACGCCGTCGACACCGCGGAGCGCAAAGAGGCGTTGGGCGGCTTGTTTGATGCGCTCCTGGGTCTCCTTTCCGTCGACTCTAGGGGTTTTCACTGATGCCTTTTTCATGTAAGCGAATTACATTAATTAAAACAGATTGCTTAATTTACACCACACTGGAGACATATCATGCGGGTGATCATTGTAGGTGCAGGTATCGGCGGGCTCTGTGCTGCCCTAGCACTTCGGCATCATGGCATAGACGCAATCGTTCTCGAACAAGCCGAGAAGCTTACCGAAGTTGGCGCTGGCATCCAGATTGCGAGCAATGGTTCACTTTTGCTTCGCGAGCTTGGGGTTGAGGGGCATCTCGCGGAAGTCGCTACCCAACCTGATGCCTTCGACTATCGCGACCTAATGACCGGTAAGCGACTCTACTATGCTCCGCTTGGCACAGAAGCTGCGCAACGCTATGGCGCGCCAATGTACAACGTACATCGTGCCGATCTCATCAACCTCCTTGCCCAAGCCCTACCGAAAGAAGTGATCCGCTTGGGAGTGAAAGTTGCTGAAATTGGGCAGTCTGAAGACCGTGCGTGGGTGGAAGATGTCCGAGGAGAGCGCTTTGAAGGAGACGTCGTAGTAGGTGCCGACGGCATTCATTCGGCTGTGCGCTCCGCTTTGCGAGGCCCGGAGCAAACGCAATTTGCGAACATCCTCATGTGGCGAGGTTTGATCCCGGCGGAAAAGCTTCAAGGATTGTCGCTTCCTGTCCGCGGCAACAATTGGTTTGGGCCTGGACGAACGATAATTTCCTACTGGGTTCGGCGCGACCTGTACAGCGTCCTTGCCTCCGTGCCGGCTAGCGAGGTACATCGTGAGAGTTGGAGTACAAGCGGGGACGTTGAGGAACTCCGTCAGTCATTCAAAGGTGCAGAGCCTACGGTGACCGCACTGCTCGACAAGGTCGAGTCCGGCTTTATCACAGGGATGTATTATCGCGACCCGATTGATCAATGGACGACGGGACGGGTTACTCTTCTTGGCGACGCTGCTCATGCAATGGTGCCATTTCTCGCCCAGGGCGCCTGTCAATCTATTGAGGATGCGTGGACACTCGCCGTCACCCTGGCACGCAACAGCGATACCAGTGTCCAGCAAAAATTACTTGAATACGAGGCTCGTCGTCGCCCGAGAACCACGCGTGTGCAAGCAGGCGCACGCGCGATTGTAAAGATGGTTCACGAATCTGATCCAGAGCGTGTGAAAGTGCGCAATGGACGCTGGAGCGGCATGGCGCGCATCGATCCGCTCGCAGAAACATCATGGGGATTTGTATGGGCACACGATGAGCGAGAGGCAGCCATGAAGCCAGCAGGCGAAGTGGTGGGTTTGGCGAACGCTCGAGAAGGCCGGACCATGAATCGCCCCGAGAGTCAACGCGCATTTGAAATTTGGAAGAGCACCTTTACTCAAGAGGACGTGGCGCGAGGCCATGATGGAATGAGGGAAGCTTACGAACGAATGCTTCTGAAACACTTCCCGGTTTCCAATGAAGTACCAGTTGAGAAGGTCGACCTCCACGGCGTGCCGACCCTACGGGTCAAAGCTAGCGGTGCTACGCGAAACGATCCCGTCGTACTTCATTTCCATGGCGGTGCATACGTGCTTGGATCGGCTCGGAGTTCACTTGAATACGCTCATCGCCTCTCAAGGGCCGCAGGCGGGGATTGCTATTCCGTAGATTATCGCTTGGCGCCGGAGCACCCGTATCCCGCTGCAATTGACGATGCAATGCAGGCGTATAGGGGCCTCCTATCTGCAGGAGTTAGTGCTGAACAGATTGTGCTGAGTGGCGAGTCTGCGGGTGGTGGTCTGGCGCTGGCTTTGGCTACTGCTATTCGTGGCGCGGGGTTGCCGGCCCCGGCGGGAGTTTTTGCCGTATGTCCCTTCACAGACCTAACCCTCAGCGGACCCACAGTCAACGAATTCTCTGGCTCCGATCCTGCTGCGCATCGAGATACGTTGAGCCTGCTTGGCGCATCCTACTTTCAGGCTCACGAGCCTACTGACCCGTTGGTCTCTCCATTGTTCGGCAGTACTGAAGGACTTCCGCCGCTCTTTCTTGCCGCCGCGAAGGATGAGGTTCTTCTAAGCGATACCACACGGTTGGCTGAAAAGGCAAAAGCGAGTGGGGTCGACACTACGCTTCGTCTGATTGAGGACTCAGTCCATGTGTTCACCTTGTTTCCATTCCTTCCGGAAGCAAAGCAAACGCTTGAAGAGTTCGGTTCATGGGCGCGAGAGCGAGCTACCGGTCGCTAAGCCAGCACCCACGATAAGCAAACTTTGGGTGGTAATGCCCCAAAGGGGTATAAATTCCAATTTTGCCTCCGATCAGAAATCGGTGCCACATCGGAACTAAGACCCCAATTGCCACCCTGATCAATTCAGATCGCCGCACTATGTCGCATATCAACACTTGGCCGAATGTGGGGCGTTAGGCATCGGCAATGCACTTCCCATCTTTATTGATCCGTATGGTCTCGCCCACGTCTTCCTTTTTGGAAAAGGGTTGATCTGAGCGCGTGTATTGAAGTCAAACTCATGAATCATTGGCGTAGAAATGGAAGTCCAGACTGATCCACTGAAAGTGTTCATCGTCCACGCGCATCCAGAGGAGAAATCATTCTGTGCAGCAATGCAACGAGTTGCAGTCGAGGAATTTGAGGGGCAGGGGCATGAAGTTCGCGTCTCCGACTTGTATGCCATGAAATTCAATCCGGTCGCATCGAAAGCAGATTTCAACAATCCGTCAAATCCTCACTATTGCTCCTACGCCCTGGAGCAAAGACATGGTGTGGCGACTGGAACAATTAGCGAAGACATACAAGAAGAGCTCGAGAAGCTACTTTGGTGCGACCTGCTGGTACTAAACTTTCCGATATTTTGGTTTTCTACGCCTGCGATCTTAAAAGGCTGGATCGATCGCGTACTGGTCTCCGGAAAAATATATGGTGGCCGAAGATTTTACGACTTCGGCGGACTGGCTGGAAAGAGAGTCTTGGTTAATGTCACCATCGGCGGCCAAGAGCACATGTTCAATCCAGACGGTGTTCATGGGCCTCTACAGCTATTGCTGAGTCATCTACTTCGAGGAACATTAGCCTATACGGGGCTCCAGGTGTTGTCGCCGTTCATCGCGTGGCACGTTCCGTATATTAGTCACAATGCAAGATGTGAAATACTAACGAAATTCAAAAAACGACTCGCATCTATTGGGTCGGATACACCGTTGGAATTTCAAAGCCTAAATAACTTTGATGAAAACATGCGACCTATTGCGAGTCGAGGTGATTTATTCTTATTTTGATCGAATCTTTAGAGGGGTAGTTAAATTGGCAAGGTTTGATTTGGGCGTAATATAGGTGATGTTATGGTCGATGTAGGGAAATCTGACTGGCGCTCGCTGGTAGATATCGATAAGTTGATGCGGTGGATGGATGCACGTGGCCTCGGCTCCGGTCCCATTGAAGATCCTTTAATCCTGGGCGGTGGTACCCAAAATCTACTTCTGCGCTTCGAGCGTTCGGGGCGCGCCTATGTTCTCAGGAGGCCTCCGTCTCATCCGAGGGTAAATAGCGGCGACATCATGCAACGGGAGATCCGCGTATTATCCGCTCTCGCACGAACGGACGTTCCGCATGCAGCGCTAATTGCAGGTTGCGACGATCCGACCGTGATTGGATCCGCCTTTCTGCTCATGGACGCGGTCGAGGGATTTAACGCTACGGCAGGGTTGCCGGAATTACATGCCGAGAGTTCTGATATGCGATATGCCATGGGCCTCGCGTTGGCCGATGGTGCAGCAGCTCTCGGTCGAGTCTCGTTGGAAACAGTAGGCTTAACGACGCTAGGGAAGGTGGAAGGCTTCCTCGAACGCCAGGTGCCCCGCTGGGGAGCACAGTTGGAAGGCTATAGCGTATACGACGGCTGGCCTGGTCCGCACGCGCTTGGAAATGTCACGACAGTAGCGGGATGGCTCGAGCAGAATCGGCCTAACAGCTTTCAGCCAGGTCTAATGCATGGTGACTACCACATTGCCAACGTAATGTACAAGCTCGATGGCCCTGGCTTGGCGGCGATCGTTGATTGGGAACTGACGACTGCAGGCGACCCTCTGCTTGACTTGGGGTGGATGCTAGCAACTTGGCCGGACTCAGAAGGGAACGGTGTAGGAATTCCATCACCACAGCCTTGGCAAGGCTTCCCGAAGGCGGAAGCACTTATTAATCGATACGCTACAAGTACGGATCGTGATTTAACGAATCTCCGCTGGTATGTCGTACTTGCTTGTTACAAGCTCGGCATCATCCTGGAAGGGACTTTCGCACGCGCTTGCGCAGGAAAAGCAGCCCATGATGCCGGTCAAAAGTTGCACAATGCGGGACGCCTTCTTCTAAAAAGGGCCGAACATTGGATCGAGGATCCTTGTCTGCAGCTATGAGTAACTCAAACTTGCATAATCGCACACGTTATTAGTCTGTAAGCGAACCGATAGGTTACTTAACATCTGCACTGGGGACATCGATGAGTCAAGAAGCCGGCTCTTCACGCGCGCACTTCAAATTCTGGCCAACGCACGTGCCTACCGAAATCGCGCCGCCAGAGACCTCGCTCTGGTACAACCTCGAAGTCTCGGCACATCGCTATGCGGAGAAGGCCGCAGTCCGCTACTTCGGCAATGCGATGACGTTCCGCGAGATCGCGGCGCAGGCCACCGCGCTTGCAGGCTGGCTGCAGAAGAAGGCTGGGGTAAAGAAGGGCGATCGCGTGCTGCTATATATGCAGAACTGCCCGCAGTTCATTGTCAGCTATTATGCGATCCTTCGCGCCGACGCGGTGGTAGTGCCGGTCAACCCGATGAACCGGTCCGAAGAATTCAAGCACTACGTGACCGATGCGCAGGCGCGCGTGGCGATCTGCACGGCGGACCTGGCTGCGGGCGTCGAACAGGCCGTGTCCGAGCTGGCGCCGGCCGAGCGCCTGCAGCACCTGCTGGTGACGCAGTACGCAGACGCGCTGCCGCCCACGCATGAGCATCCGGAAGACGCTCCCCCGGCTTGGCTGACCACACCGCACCCGCTGCCTGTCGGCGCCACCGCGTGGGTCGAGGCGCTGGGCGCTGGCCTGCAGCCGGGGCCGCATACCGCCGGTCCGGACGACATGGCGGTGATGCCGTACACCTCGGGTACCACCGGTTTCCCCAAGGGCTGCATCCACACGCACCGCTCGGTCATGCACAACGCCGTCGGCGGCGGGACTTGGTCGGGTTCGGGCGCGGAATCGGTGATCCTGTCGGTGCTGCCGCTGTTCCACGTCACCGGCATGCAGTACGGCATGAACGGGCCCATCTATAGCGGGGCCACCGTGGTGATGCTGCCGCGCTGGGACCGCGAGGTGGCCGGCCGCCTGATCTCGCGCTACCAGGTCACGCACTGGACCAATATCTCGACCATGGTGATCGACTTCATGGCCAGCCCCAACCTGGCGCAGTTCGACCTGTCGAGCCTGCGCTATATCGGCGGCGGCGGCGCGGCCATGCCGCAGGCGGTGGCCGAGCGCCTGAAGACCCGATTTGGCCTGTGCTACGTTGAAGGCTATGGATTGACCGAAACGATGGCGCCGACGCATATCAATCCAATTGAGAATTCAAAACTTCAGTGCCTTGGAATTCCGATCTTTAACACGGATGCACGTGTAATTGACCCTGATACTCTTGAAGACTTGCCCCCGAATGTAGTAGGGGAAATTATAATCGCTGGTCCCCAGGTCTTTATGGGGTACTGGCATAACCCAGACGAGACGAGAAGGGCTTTTATAAACATCGATGGTAAAATGTTTTTCCGGACGGGAGATTTAGCCAAAGTGGACGACGATGGCTATTTTTTCTTGATGGACAGGTTGAAGCGAATGATCAACGCTTCCGGCTATAAAGTGTGGCCGGCTGAAATTGAAAATTTGCTATACAAACACCCAGCTGTGGCAGAGGCATGCGTTATAGGGTCGAACGATTCTTATCGTGGCGAGTCCGTAAAAGCCATTATTGTTCTACGCGACGATGCTAGGGGGAGAATTAGCTCCCAGGAGATAATTGAATGGGCCAAAAATAATATGGCCGCTTATAAGTATCCGCGCATTGTTGAGTTTGTTGAAGCCCTTCCCAAGTCGAGTACAGGTAAAGTCCTCTGGCGGAAGTTACAGGAGGATGAAGATGCGCGCTGTGAAGCTCGCGGCGCAGAAGCGACGGACTCATGAATCTTGGGGCCCCAACATCGAGTTTTGCATGGGTATGTCACCTTGCAGCCGAGACGGACGCGGCGAGCCCACAGGGAAAGAACGAATAGCCACATTGGACGTAAGCCAAGTTCGGCAGCATAACGTATGGAGACTGTGCAGTGAAACGTGAAGTAGTGGTAGTCAGCGGTGTGCGCACCGCAATCGGTACCTTTGGCGGCAGCCTCAAGGACCTAGCGCCGACCGAATTGGGTGCGCTGGTCGTTCGTGAAGCATTGTCCCGAGCGAACGTATCCGGCGGCGACGTCGGCCACGTGGTGTTCGGCAACGTGATCCAGACCGAACCGCGCGACATGTACCTGGGCCGCGTTGCGGCCGTCAACGGCGGCGTGTCGACCAATGCGCCCGCGCTGACCGTCAACCGCCTGTGTGGCTCCGGCCTGCAGGCCATCATCAGCGCCGCGCAGTCCATCCTGCTGGGCGATACCGATGTGGCCATCGGCGGCGGCGCCGAGAGCATGAGCCGCGCGCCGTACCTGGCGCCGGCGGCCCGCTGGGGCGCCCGCATGGGTGATGCCGGCCTGGTCGACATGATGCTGGGCGCGCTGCACGATCCCTTCCACCGCATCCACATGGGCGTGACCGCCGAGAACGTCGCCAAAGAATACGATATCTCGCGCGCGCAGCAGGACGAGGCGGCGCTGGAATCGCACCACCGCGCCTCGGCCGCGATCAAGGCCGGTTACTTCAAGGACCAGATCGTCCCGGTGGTAAGCAAGGGCCGCAAGGGCGATGTCACTTTCGACACTGACGAGCATGTGCGCCATGACGCCACCATGGACGACATGACCAAGCTGCGTCCGGTGTTCGTCAAGGAGAACGGCACGGTCACGGCCGGCAACGCCTCGGGCCTGAACGACGCCGCCGCCGCGGTGGTGATGATGGAGCGCGCCGAAGCCGAGCGCCGCGGCCTGAAGCCGCTGGCGCGCCTGGTGTCGTACGGCCACGCCGGCGTCGACCCCAAGACCATGGGCATCGGCCCGGTGCCGGCGACGAAGATCGCGCTGGAGCGTGCCGGACTGCAGGTGTCGGACCTGGACGTGATCGAAGCCAACGAGGCCTTTGCCGCGCAGGCCTGCGCGGTAACCAAGGCGCTCGGCCTGGATCCGGCCAAGGTCAACCCGAACGGCTCGGGCATCTCGCTGGGCCACCCGATCGGCGCCACCGGCGCGCTGATCACGGTCAAGGCGCTGCATGAACTGCAACGCGTCCAGGGTCGTTATGCGCTGGTGACGATGTGCATCGGCGGCGGGCAGGGGATTGCTGCGCTCTTCGAACGAGACTAAACCCCCACAAGAGCAATTGCCTAAAATGGGAAGGCACATTCGCATGCAAATTTGAACATTCAGACTGACGCAAGGCGAATCGTGGTCCTTGCTGGAGGGCGAGGACTAGGGTGCTGACGCCTCGCCTCGCCGCGGGGACGCCCGGCCGGCTGCGAGCCATGCTTGCGCACCAGACTCCTGTACATTGTATGAACGTCGCGCCAGGCACCCTGAAGCGATCTGCGGCAAACGTTCGGACAACTCCTGCCCGCGGCGGGCGATGACGCCCGCCGCGGCAGCATGCACTGACCAGCCACGTCGCGCAGCGTATTTCACCGCACCAATGGTCGACGTATAGGCTGGATTGATCTTCTTGAATTCGACACCGGCCCGACGACACTTTGCTTCGAGCTGCTGTCGGTATTTGGCGTAAATCAGGCCAGAGAGCCTGCGGGCGTCCCGCGGCCTGGCCTGCCATAAAGCTTTTTCTTGGCGCTAAAATCCATACAGGCGCGCGGGGGTAGCATGGGTGCGACAGAACTCGGCCTTGTACACCATCGCCTTGCCGCCACCCGCGGCCTAGCGTTTGAGTCCCCCATAGAGCTCGCTATAGCGCTGCAGGAGCTCTTCCGCCTCGTCGCTCAGACACAGGAGGGTCTGGGTAGCGCCTGCATCAGGCAGCCAGCGCTTTGCGGTTCTTCCGGCTGCGTGAGCCGTAGAGCCGCGAGGAGAAGACGGTCAGAATCTCGACCCGTGAGCTGCTGCTCACGGGAAATTGCCTCAGCTGCGTCGAGTACGACAATCTCACCCCCAAGAACTGGCAAATCTGGAACAGCAGCTCGCTGCCAAAGCGCAACAGCCGGTCCTCGTCACGAGGACCAGGCGGCTCACGCGCCCGCACAGGATATTCAGGAGTAAGCGCCGCAGTCCCTTCTTCCGATAGTTCAGCCCGCTGCCGAGGTCGGTGACCACCTCGACATTGGGGAGGCCCACCTAGAGCCGACGACGCTCAAGGCGAGCGGCCTGCGTCTGCAGCTGGGTGCTCTGGTCATGAGAGGAGACCCGGGCATAGCAAATGGTCTTGCCTATGACAAGGCGTCATAGCTCATGCAGCTGTGTACGACAGCCCCGAGGTTCTTGGACAACCGGCCCGAACGCCATCAACGCAACTCGCGCGAGCGATAAATCTCAGTACCCCTGTGATGCGCAACTAGCTGGTTAATGCCAGCCTTGAGAACCATGCCCGACATCGATACTACCGCTTGAAGGCACAGCCTAGGGTAATCACCCGCTTGTGAGTCAATTTAAGTCTGATATCCTACTTAAGCGCAGTAGCTTAAGTAGAGACGCGACGTGACCCATCACTCGAGCAGCATCAAAGCTCGCTGACTATTTCCGATCTGGCATCACCTTATTGAGGATTGAAAATGCTTTTGCTCCGCCGAAATGTGGCCCGGCCCTTGCGGGCGGCTACTGCAGCCATCCTTCTCCCATTCGCCCTACATGCAACGGCTTCGACCACCAAAGTCTCGGACGGGGTAGTAAAGATTGCCGTCCTAACCGACATGTCCGGTATCTTCTCTGAGCTTGGCGGGCGAGGTTCAGTAATTGCCACAAAAATGGCAATCGACGATTTTATAGCTGAGGCCAAGCCAAGCTTCAACATCGAGATGGTGTACGCCGACCATCAAAACAAGCCTGATGTCGGTGCTAATAAGGTTCGCCAGTGGTATGACACCCAGCAAGTCGACATGGTCGTCGACGCTATCAATTCAGCCGTAGCAATCTCCGCCTCTAATGTCACGCGCGAAAAGAATCGACTTTTGATCGTGACTGGAGCAGGCAGTATGCGCCTCACAAACGAGGATTGCTCACGAAATACTATCAGCTATACCTGGGATACTTATTCGACATCCCGACCACAAGCCGTTGCAATAACTAAAAATGGTGATCGCAATTGGTATTTTGTAACGGTTGACTATGCACTGGGCCACTCCATTGAACAGGATGGTGCAGCTGCAGTGAAATCAGCCGGTGGGAATGTCTTGGGAAGCGCAAGACATCCAATAAATACTCCAGATTTTTCTTCTTTCATGTTGCAAGCCCAAGCTTCCAAGGCACAAGCTATAGGGATCGCCAGTGCGGGCAGTGATCTGGTCAACGCTGTAAAGGCTGCACAAGAGTTCGGTTTAACAAAGAATCAGACAGTAGTTCCACTGTCAGGATCAATTACCGATGTGCATGCACTAGGGTTGCAGGTAGCCAATGGTATGGTGCTAACTGAAGGCTTTTATTGGGATCTGGATGATAAGACCCGTGCTTGGAGTCAACGATTCTTCGATCGGCACAAACGCATGCCGAATTTGATTCATGCCGGCACGTATTCTGCGGTTCTGACTTACTTGAAGGCCGTGCAAGCAACTGGTACCGACGCCGCGCTGGATGTTCGAAAAAAGCTGGGGCAGATGTCGATCAATGATGTCTTCGCCCGCAATGGGCGAATTCGCGAAGATGGCCGGATGGTTCACGACATGTATCTCGTCCAGGTAAAGAAGCCTTCGGAATCGAAACGGCCATGGGATTATTTCCACGTTAAATCTGTAATTCCTGGCGACAAGGCCTTTCAACCGCTTGATGAAACACGTTGTGGACACGTAAAACGTCCAGGATGACAAAAATTTCAACTATTTTACACTGACATTTTGGAATCAATTTTGCAAAAACTGCGCCAACACGATGTGGCGGTAGCTAATTAATAGTTGTATCCTAACAATTCGCTCTTTGAATAGCCGCTTTTGCTTGGGCCGGGTTTGAATCGAACCACGGATAACAGCTCGTTCAATTGGCGTCGTCAGAAATATTCAGTCGCAAAGTTTTAAGGATGTTAAATGTTGTTTGACGTGTCGCCTTTTGAGCGCAATGAATTAGATCGAGTTGATCCACATGAAAGCGCGCGCCCAAGGAATGCAGTTGCTGCGGAGTGGATCTTGGAAACACGAATGCTTAGCAAGGAGTTCAAGGGGTTCACAGCAGTGAACGACGTCAACCTGCGGGTGCGACGCGGGTCGATCCATGCATTGATTGGGCCCAACGGCGCGGGCAAGACCACTTGCTTCAACCTGCTCACCAAGTTCCTGGAGCCGACCACCGGCACCATCCTTTTCAACGGCATCGACATCACCGGCGAGAAGCCCGCGCAGATCGCGCGCCGCGGCGTGATCCGTTCCTTCCAGATCTCGGCGGTGTTCCCGCACCTGACGGTGATGGAGAACGTGCGCATCGGCCTGCAGCGCCAGCTCGGCACGGCGTACCAGTTCTGGCGCAGCGAACGCTCGCTCGATGTGCTCAACGACCGGGCCATGGAGCTGCTCGAACAGGTCGGCCTGACCGAGTTCGCGCACACCCAGACGGTCAACCTGCCGTACGGCCGCAAGCGCGCGCTGGAGATCGCCACCACGCTGGCGATGGAGCCCGAGCTGATGCTGCTGGACGAGCCCACCCAAGGCATGGGCCATGAGGACGTGGACCGCGTCACGCAGCTGATCAAGAAGGTCTCGGCGGGCCGCACCATCCTGATGGTGGAGCACAACATGAGCGTGGTCTCGTCCATTGCGGACAAGATCACCGTGCTGCAGCGCGGCGCGATCCTGGCCGAAGGCCCGTATGCCGAAGTGTCGAAGGACCCGCGCGTGATGGAGGCCTACATGGGCACCGCTGACGCGGAACTGCAGGGCGCGCACTGAGACGGCCGGGGACCACACATGACAACATCCAACACACCCGCGCTCGAGATCAAGGGCCTGGAGGCCTGGTACGGCGAATCGCACATCCTGCACGGCGTGGACCTGACCGTGAACCACGGCGAAGTGGTCACGCTGCTGGGCCGCAACGGCGCCGGTCGCACCACCACGCTGCGCGCGATCATGGGCCTCACGGGCGCGCGCAAGGGCTCGATCAAGGTCAATGGCCATGAAACCATCGGCCTGCCGACACACAAGATCGCGCACTACGGCATTGGCTATTGCCCCGAAGAGCGCGCGATCTTTTCCAGCCTCTCATGCGAAGAGAACCTGATGCTGCCGCCCGTGCTCAAGGGCGCGGACACCAGCAAGGGCATGAGCGAGGCCGATATCTACGAGATGTTCCCGAACCTGAAGGAGCGCCGCCAGAGCCAGGGCACGCGTCTTTCCGGCGGCGAGCAGCAGATGCTGGCGGTCGGGCGCATCCTGCGCACCGGTGCCAACCTGCTGCTGCTCGACGAAATCTCGGAAGGGTTGGCACCGGTGATCGTGCAGGCGCTCGCGCGCATGATCCTGATGCTCAAGCAGAAGGGGTACACGGTGGTGATGGTGGAGCAGAACTTCCGCTTCGCCGCGCCGCTGGCCGACCGCTTCTATGTGATGGAGCATGGCAGCATCGTCGAGCGCTTTGCCGCCAGTGAGCTGCAAGCCAAGATGCCGGTATTGCATGAACTGCTGGGCGTATGAGGAGCACCCATGAACCTGTTTGAAATTCCCTTGCCGGCTTTGTTGTCGCAACTGCTGCTCGGCCTCGTCAATGGCGCCTTCTACGCCATGCTGAGCCTGGGCCTGGCGGTGATCTTCGGCCTGCTCAACGTCATCAACTTTGCCCATGGTGCGCTCTTCATGCTTGGCGCGGTGCTGGCATGGGCCGGCATGTCCTATGCCGGTCTCAGTTACTGGGTGATGCTAGCGCTTGCACCGCTGGTGGTAGCCGGAATCGGCGTAGTGATCGAGAAGACCATGCTGCGCTGGATCTACAAGCTCGACCACATCTACGGCCTGCTGCTGACGCTCGGCATCACGCTGGTGATCGAAGGCGTGTTTCGCTCGGCCTACGGCGTGTCCGGCCTGCCCTACGCCCCGCCCGAAGCGCTGCAAGGCACCACCAACCTGGGCTTTATGCGTCTGCCCAACTACCGCGCGTGGGTAGTAGCGGCGTCGCTGGCGGCGTGCCTGTTGACCTGGTACGTGATCGAGAAGACCAAGCTTGGCGCCTACCTGCGCGCCGGCACCGAGAACCCGAAGGTGGTCGAGACCTTCGGCGTCAACGTGCCGAGGATGGTGACCCTCACCTACGGTTTTGGCGTGGCGCTGGCCGCCTTTGCCGGCGTGCTGGCGGCGCCCGTGATGCAGGTCTCGCCGTTGATGGGGCAGAACCTGATCACCGTCGTGTTCGCGGTAGTGGTGATCGGCGGCATGGGTTCCATCCTGGGCGCGATCCTGACCGGCCTGGGGCTGGGTGTGATCGAGGGCCTGACCAAGGTGGTCTACCCGGAGGGATCGTCGACGGTGGTGTTCGTGATCATGGTGGTCGTGCTGCTGCTGCGCCCGGCCGGGTTGTTTGGAAAGGAGAAGTGATGAACGGATCGACTATCGCTGCACCCGGGCTGCAGCCTGCGCGCCGCCTGCCGCGGCGGGCGCTCTACGGCGCACTGCTGGCTTGCCTGCTGGTCGCGCCGCTGGCCGGCGCCTACCCGGTGTTCGTGCTCAAGGTGCTGTGCTTCGCGCTGTTCGCATGCGCCTTCAACCTCTTGATCGGCTATACGGGCCTGCTGTCGTTCGGCCACGCGGCTTTCTTCGGCGGTGCTGGCTATGCGGCCGGGCATGCGATGAAGGTCTGGGGCGTGACCCCCGAAATCGGCCTGATCCTCGGTACGGCCACCGGCGCGCTGATCGGCTACGTGGTCGGCTCGCTGGCGATCCGTCGCCAGGGCATCTACTTCTCGATGATCACGCTGGCTCTGGCGCAGATGCTGTTCTTCGTCTGCCTGCAGGCGCCGTTCACGGGCGGCGAGGACGGTCTGCAGGGTATCCCGCGCGGTAAGCTGTTCGGCGTGGTGTCTTTGGCGAACGACCTGACGCTGTACTACGCCGCGCTGGTGGTCATCGTGGCCGCGTTTGCGCTGATTGTGCGCACAGTGCATTCGCCGTTCGGCCAGATTCTGAAGGCAATCAAGGAGAACGAGCCGCGCGCGATCTCTTTGGGCTATGACGTCGACCGCTTCAAGCTGACCGCCTTCGTGCTGTCGGCGGCGCTGTCGGGGCTGGCCGGCTCGATCAAGGCGCTGGTGCTGGGCTTCGAGACTCTGTCGGACGTGCACTGGGCAACGTCGGGTTCGGTGGTACTGATGACGTTGCTTGGCGGACTTAGTACGATTGCAGGCCCGATTATTGGGGCAGCGGTGATAGTTGCGCTCGAAAATAAAATGGGCGAGATCGGACATTCACTTAGCAATCTAACCGGTATCAGCTGGTTCAATGCCCTAGGTGAATCAGTATCTATGGTCACAGGCATATGCTTTATCGTATGTGTACTGTTGTTCAGAACAGGGATCGTTGGGCAGTTGCAACGGCTATCCCGTTGGAATTGATTTGAAGACGCCGACGTATGAGGATATGCGGTCTATCGGTTCGGTCCAGCAGAGTTCCCGGACGCCGCCGGATCGACCGTAGCCGGATCGTAGACCATGTTCCAAAAGGTCTCGCCACGCGCTTTTTTAGCTGTACGCGCATAAGCTGCGCAAACCCGATCATGCGCATAGAAAACGCATGCCTAAACCCGGTTCATGGCGGGAAACTGCGGATTCAATCCAACGAAAGCAGCACGGAACGGGAACGGTCAGAAGTCGTGCGTCGCGAATGGGGCAGCCGTGCGTGTCCCCATTGTCTTTCCCTCCGCGGTCCGGCGATATTGGCCAGGAGCCATATTCATGACTCGCTTGAATGCGCTACTGAAGGCACTTTCAGAAGTGTAGCCCACCGCAGCGGCAGCCTCAGAAATCGACGCCCCAGCTCGAAGCTCACGTCTCGCTAGATGCATTCGCCATTGCGTCAAATAGGTGAGCGGCGGAACGCCCATCATCTCGCGGAATCGAACGGCAAACGAGGTACGCGACATGTTGGCTTCTCTTGCAAGCTCCTCCAGGCTCCAGCTACGAGAAGGTTCGCTATGAATGCTACTGAGCGCGATGGCTAGCCGATGATCGCCATGGCGAAGTCACTGCCCTGACCAAGCCGGTACTGACCATCGTCGTCTCGTTTGAGCGGTGCGGTGGTAGCTCCAGCGACCAAGGACGAGTCGCTGGCCAAGATTAGGGAACGCGTGCCATTCGTGACCAGGACATCGCCAGCTTCCAGTATGGCAGGCTCAGGCAAGCCGTCCATGAAATACCAGCAGGCGCCTTCGGTTGCTGCACAAAATTTGATCGCATGCAGATTGGCGAAGCGACGCGCCCAAGTGGCACCCGCTACAAGCCGGCCGGTCAAGTCGCACCGAGCTTGGAGGAAGTTCAATAGGTCTGATAGGGGGTCAGCCGGCAATTTTGAACTGTTGAGCATGAAATATGTACGAATGAGTCTTCAGAATGCGACATAGGCAATTTAGCATTCCTTCGTTCACCACGGAGGATCTTCATGCTCACCCAGCAATCACCCATCGGCTCCGGCTTCGGAGCAGCTTCCACCGTCGAGGAAGTCATTCGCGGCATCGACCTTACAGGCAAATGCGCCGTCGTGACCGGCGGTTACTCTGGCATCGGGCTCGAAACCGTTAAAGCGTTCCGGTCGGCCGGCGCCAAGGTCTTCGTGCCGGCGCGGGATCTAGCGAAGGCGAAGGCGGCGCTGGCCGGAATGCCGGATGTCGTATTGGAGCCAATGGACCTGCTCGATCCTGCTTCGGTCGACCGATTCGCCCAACATGTGCTTAAAGCGACGGATACGGTCGATATTGTCGTGAATAACGCGGGGGTGATGGCGCCGCCGTTTTCGCGTGATACGCGGGGGTATGAATCTCAGTTCTCGGCCAATCATCTCGGCCATTTCCAATTGACCTGTTGCCTGTGGCCGGCGCTAGTGCGTTCCAGGCACGCTCGCGTGGTCGCGGTCAGCTCTTATGGGCATCGCCGGGCGGGAATCGATTTTCACGATCCGAACTTCGAGCATCGCGAATACGATCCGTGGATCGCCTACGGTCAGTCGAAGACCGCTAATGCACTGTTCGCCGTCGCCCTGGACTCGATCGGAAAGCGATCAGGGGTACGCGCTTTTTCTGTTCATCCGGGCGGCATCGTTACGGATCTGATCCGGCATATGTCGAAAGAGGAAATCGATGCCAGCAACATCATCGACAAAGACGGTGCGCCGATCATTGAACCGGAGAACAATAAAAAGACTCCCCAGCAGGGCGCTGCGACAAGTGTCTGGTGCGCAACGAGTCCTCAGCTTGACGGCATGGGGGGCGTCTATTGCGCAGACTGCGAGATAGCCCGCGCGTTGTCGAGCGATGAGTCCACCGAGATGCACGGCGTGCGCCCGCGCGCTACTGATCCCGTTGCTGCCGGTCGCCTTTGGCAACTGAGCGAGCAGCTCACTAGCGTGCGCATCGACTAGGTGTGATTCCGTCCAATGCTTTCGCCGGCGGGATGTTTTCGGGCCGCTATATGGCAAAGGACATCCCGTAGAGCGCTTCTCGGGCGAGATTGGCTAGGGGGTACAAGGACCGCTATTGGAACGACCAAGCGCTCGACATCGTCTTGATAGTCGCCCGATCTGGCGAATGAATGACGCATCATCACGAGAACGGCCGGCCAGGAGGTGGCGTCGGCAGAAGGTATTGCGCAACGTACTCGGGCCCCGAACCATCAATCGCTGGCTGGCACGAGGCAGTTCCCCCGGCATAGAAGGCAGCCAATCCGTTTTGGGACTATAATTTCACGATCATGAAATAATCTGGCCACCGCCTCGATGCTGACTTCCCTTCTCCACGGGACGGTCCTTTATGCCGCGACCACTACCGAATCCGACGCCACCTTCGCGCGCGACAATTCGCGCCATTCACCAACTGGGCGGCCGCATTCCAGCAACCCGGGCAGGGGAAGGGATGCCAATTGACCAGGCGGCGAGGAGTTGCGGTGTCTCCATCGGCATGCTGTCCAAGCTGGAGAACGGCAAGGGCGTCAATCTCGAGCACGCCCTCCGTGTGATGGACGGACTGGGTTTGACGATGCTGGTCGTTCCCAAGGCGCATGCGCCTTGCTCGAACAGGCAGCAACCCATGCGGCCAAGATCGGCGTGGATGCGTCCAGGGAAAGGGAACAGACTGGAAGAGTAGAGACACGATGAGGATGGGCGTCATTCTCGGATGCGGTCCTCGATCGGTGCGGAAATGCCCTTTGCTTGGCGTGCTGACGCGTCTTCCGCCGTGCTGAAAGCTCTTGTCCCGATTCAGCTTGGTGACGACGTCTTCGACGTTTGGATCGCGCCTGTGGCGCACGCCTCGCTTGCAGTTGCTGCGCCCGTTTTGCATCCTCCGGGCGAACCTGCCCCGCCTCCTGGCCGGCCAGATCCATCCGCGATGCGCCCTCGATGAGGCAGGCCCGGTAGCGGGCGCCGCGGCACCAGGTCTTGATCGCCTCGCGCAATTCGGCCTCCGTGAGGGCAAGCTTTTGGGCATGCGGGAGGAGATCCTCGAAGATGCCGATCTTGAGCGGCACCTTGGGCGCCGGGTGCTTCGGAAAGGCTAGCGGAAAACGCCGTTGCAATCTGGCGATGGTGTGGACCACCGGATCGACCGGCTTTGCCGGATTGGCCGGCGCAGCGTCCCGTGCGCGGGGCGGCGTGGCCCGCTTCGGAACCTCGGCAGCCTTTGCGGCCTTTTCAGCCTTTGCCTGTGCTGCCAGTTGTGCTTTGAGTGCCGCCAGTTGTTCGAAGCCCATTGTATTGAGTGGTGGATCGCGTGGAGCGATTTTAGCAGCCGCGTATCCTGCGCTGAGCCGCAGGTGCGGCTTCTATCCGTGCGCAAAGGCCATGGAGTGGCATGCTCGCGCGCCTACGTCTTGCTGGTCCAGCCGATCCGATGTCGCTCCTGGGTGGCCTCGTGCCGGGCATCCTCTTCGCTGTGCAGGTAGCCGCTGGTGGTCGCGATCGAGGCATGGCCAAAATTGTCCCGCACAAAACGCAGGTCGACCTGCTGGTCGGTCATGTGCGAGCCGGCGGTGTGGCGCAGCCAGTGCGCCGAGGCGCTGGCCAGCACCGCGGCCTGACCCTCCCACTCGGACCCGCGCGTGCGCAGGCGCGCGGCCGCCATGGCGAACACCTCTTTCAGAATCAGGTGCAGCGCCCCGCGCGACAGGGCCTTGTCGCGACCCTCGCGACCCGTCTCGCGGCCGATCACTGGCAGCACCAGCGGGCGCGTATCCCCAGGCTGCGGGGTAGGCGCCAGCCCGTGGGCGCGGCGGTAGCGCGCCAGTTCGGCGATCAGCTCGTCAGAGGCCGGCACCAGCCGGGTCTTGTTGCCCTTGCCGGTGACCTCCAGCCACCAGCGCTCCACGCCCGAGCCGTCGCGCCGACAGAAGAACGCCCCCATGGGGGTGCCTGTCACCTCGGCGGCCCGCAGCCCGCCCAGGTAGAGCACCGTCAGCACCCAGCGGCAGCGCGCGGCATGCAGCCGCTCGCGCTCGGTCGAATTTTCGATCGTACCCGGCATCGCCTCGACGGTTTCCTTGACCGTCGCCCACAGCTCGTGGCTCAGATAGCGCGTGATCCGCGGCTTGGTGGGCGCGCGCCGGCGCCGCGCCAGCGCGAGCGGGTTGCCGGCGAGGTAGCCGGCCTCGGTCAGCCAGGCGAACAGCGCATTGAGGATCACCATTGCATGGCGCACGCTGGCGGGCGACAGCGGCCCCGCAAACGGGCGCCAGTCGGGGTGGTTGCGTGCGAGCTTCTTGCTGCCGGCCAGGACCCAGCGCGCGGCCGGCTGCGGGTCGGCCAGGAAGCGTTCATAGACGAGCAGGTCCTCGTGCGTCAGTGAAGACAGTGGCTTGCCGAGTTGCAGCACGGCCCACAGGATCAGTCGCTCCACCTCGCGGCGGTAGGCGGAGAGCGTCGCCGCGCTGTCGGCATAGCGCGCGAGCCAGGCGGTGACGGCGGCCAGGTCGTCGGTCGCGGCAATGCGGGTGGCCGTGGCCGGTGCGCGGTTGCTGCCGTCGCGCCCGGACAGTGCCGGCGGCAATCGCAGCTGCTCCAGCGGCGTGGGCAGGGCGGCGACGAGGCCGGGCGCAGGCGGGGAAGGCGGATGGGCGGGCGATTGCAAGGTGGGTCAGTGTCAGAAGCAGGTTCTGGTCCTTATTATAGACATAAGCGGACTTATGTGTAGACATAAGCGCAGTTATGTCTAAAGTATGCCGTCTGAAATTAGCTTTATTACGTATTACGGTGTAATATTTATCATCACTTTTACGTTTTTCTCCCATGCCCGCTGCCGACCTGGATCTGACCGACGCCGCGCTGCAAACCGACCTGGCCGAGTTGCGCAGCCGCTTCCCCGAGACCCGCGCGCTGTACCGCGAGGTCTGCGGCCTGCTGTTCTTCCGCTACGGCGTCACGCCCACCGCCAACAAGCTCTACAGCCTGGTGCGCAAGGGCAGCATGGGCACGCCCGCCGAGGTGCTGCAGGCGTTCTGGCAGGAACTGCGCGGGCGCACGCGCGTGACCATCGACCATCCCGACTTGCCGGAGGCGTTGAAGGACATCGCGGCCGGGGCGGTCCAGACCATCTGGCAGGCGGCCAACGAGGCCGCCACCGGCGAGCTGGCCACGCTGCGCGCCGAGGCCCGCCACGCGGCCAGCGCCGCCGAGGCCGAGCGTGACGCCGCGCGGGCCGAGACCGCGGCGGCCCGGGAGGAGGTGGCCGCCCTCTCGGCGCAGTTGGCCGAGGCGCGCGACGCGCACGGCGCCGTGCAGGCGGACCTGGCCGCGCAGCGGCAGGTCCACGCGGCGACCCAGGCCCGGCTGGAAGCGGGGCGGGCGGAACTGGAGGCCGCGGGCAGGCAGCTGGCGGACCTGCGTACCCAATTCTCGGCGGAGCTGGAGCGGGCGCGCGAGGCCGTGACGCTCGCGCAGGAACGGGCGGAAGCCAGCGAGCGGCGCAGCCTGCGCGAACTGGACCAGGAGCGCACCGCGCGCCAGAAGAGCGAGCGCACGGCCGAAGACCTGCGCGCCGAACTGGCGGCGGCACGCAGCGAGGCGCGCGATGCGGCGGTGGCGCAGGCGGAGGGCCGCGCGAAGCTGGAAGCGCAGACCGTGGCGCTGGCCGAGCGGCTCGCGGCCACCGAGCAGGCGCAGCGCAAGGCGGCGGGCGACCTGGACACCGTGCAGGCGGAACTCGCCGCGGCGCAGCGCCGGGCCGTGCGGGCCGAAGCGGAAGCGGCGCTCGCGCGCCAGTTGCTGGCCACCCTGCGCGTCGCGCCGCGCGAACGCGACGGCGGTGGCGGTGGTGGAAGGCGGCGCAAGGGCGGCAGTTCGGCGGCGACCGCGCCGGAAGAGCAGGGCGACGGTCAGGGGGAAGCTCAGCAGGATGAGCTGGGCGAAGAACAGGGCGACGAGCCGGGGGCGGCGCTACCCAACAATCAGGACGAAGGCAACGACAGCAGTGACGGCAGCGATGACAGCAAAGACTGAGCGGGCGAACGCGATCCGCTGGATCCAGGCGCAGATGGACGACGACGGGCAATCCCCCAACCTTGCATCACATAAACGCCGATGGGTAAGTTCGAACGACACGCAAGAGACAAGGTCTCACCGTCCATGGAATAAGGAAGCGTCTGCACCTGCAGTGTCTTCCATGAAGGAGAACGAAAATTGACCCCGAAGCAAGTGGTGGAACCCGTGGTCGCGAGCCAGGCGACGGACGGACTTGGTCAGATGGAGCTTCCCACCGCGGAGGCGATGCTCGACGCGGATCCCGTCATGGGTGAAGCCAGTGATGCAGGCGTTGCTCGTGGCAGCGCTGACACGCAGACCCGACGCTTGGACTTCTGGTCCACAAGCCGGGATAGCGGCCCGACGGCGACCGTGTCCTATCGGCGCCGGCGGCCTTACACAGCCCCGGACGCTTCCACGGCAGACGTGGCACCGGAAGCATCGAGGGAAACCGCCGCCTTGGAAGCGTTGACGGAATCTGACGCGCCGGCAGCGCCCATGGAAGCCATGCCCTCGGCAGCGACCACGGAAGCCGTGGCCAAAGCGCCGGTGGAAGTCCTGGCCGCGGACGAACCGACGGAAGCTGCCGCCCAGGACGAACGGACCGAAACGGCCGCCCCGCTAGCACCGCGTTATGCCCCAGCTGCGGAAGCGGCGCCGGGAGCGACGCGGGCCCCGAAGCGCGGTCGGAAGCCGAAGGCGCTCACCGAAACTGCCGCTGCGGAAGCTGCACCGGAAGAGACGCGGGCCCCGAAGCGCGGCCGGAAGCCGAAAGCGCTCACCGAAACGGCCACTCCGGAAGCGGCGCCGGAAGAGACGCGGGCCCCGAAGCGCGGTCGGAAGCCGAAAGCGCTCACCGAAACGGCCACTCCGGAAGCTGCGCCGGAAGAGACGCGGACCCCGAAGCGCGGTCGGAAGCTGAAAGCGCTCACCGAAACCGCCGCTCCGGAAGCTGCGCCGGAAGAGAGGCGGACCCCGAAGCGCGGTCGGAAGCCGAAAATCCTGGCGGAAGTTGCCGCTCCGGAAGTCACGACCCAAGAGACCCCAACCCGCAAGCGCGGGCCGAAGCAGATCACACTGCCTGGAGTGGAGGCTGCCCCGGAAGCACCGACTCAGAAGACGCAACCCCGGAAGCCGCGACAGGAGCAAAAAGCGCCTACCGCAACGCAAAGCCCGTCCAAATCCTCACTGCTCGCTCAACTGGCATCTGTCAATGCGCAACTTGAGCAGTTGCGAGCCACGGAAGTGCCAAAGGTCGTGGAGGAAATTCAGCAGTGGATGCAGGAGTACGACCTCAGCATTGAGGACATTGCGGGCAAGCCCAGCGTTGAGCCCGCTGCCCGCGCTGTTCCGACCAAGACGAAGGCCGCGCCGCGCCCGAAATACCGCAATCCCAAGACGGGCCAGACCTGGTCGGGGCGCGGTCGGGCTCCCGCGTGGATTGGCAAGAAGCCCGAGCGTTTCCTCATCGATCTCTTGTCCTGAACGACAGGTTGGCGGGCGCGGCCGGTCCGCCCCCCTTCGGACTAGGAAACTCGGCAGGCCGGAAGTTCGGCGGCCACTGCGTAGGAAGTCCAAGGGGAAGAGCCGGGCAACGAGCCGGGGGCGGCGGCGCTGCCTGGCAATCAGGACGAAGGCAACGACAGCAGTGACGGCAGTGACGGCAGCGATGACAGCAAAGACTGAGCGGGCGGACGCGATCCGCTGGATCCAGGCGCGGATGGACGACTACGGGCTCACCCTCGAAGACCTCGACGCGGCGGGGTGCTTCGCGCCGCCGCCTCCACCTCCACCGCCCGCACCAGCGGCGCCGGTGGTCTGCTACCGCAATGCGGAGGGGCTGACCTGGGACGGGCAGGGCGAGATGCCGTCGTGGCTCAAGCGGGCCTTCCATGCGGGGCAGAGCGTCGAGTTTTTCCGCGTCGGGTAGCGATGTCGGTTAACTCGGCATCGGCCGCGGATAGAACTGCGGCCGTAGCCCTTGTGATAGCGGATTCCCGTATCTTGGCCACGCCCCCAGATGGCCTGGCGGCCTCGGCACGCGCACAACTTGCTACAAATCCGGATGGCCGTGCTCAATGACCAGTTCCGATCGCACATTGAGCGATGGTATCCCTCCGTCGCCGGAGGAGAACGCCACCGCCTTGCCGCTTAGTCAGCCCCCGTTTTGGCGCGGTCTCCTACATTGACGCGCTGATCCAAGGAAGTGGCGCAAGAACCCGACAGGCTATGGCATAACTGCCATCGAACGCCGCAGAGCAAAATCTGCCACAGCTTGGCACACCGCAGTGGCTTGAGACCGAAATACGGCAGTACCTTCGCAGCGGTAGCTACGACAGCAGCTTCGCAGGCTGGCCAGGCAAACTTTGGCGAGACAGCGCCTGCCAACCGCGTACCAATCCGCAAAGAAAGGACGGTGCAGCGCGAAACGAAGAATCAATGAGTCATTGTTTTGGAACGTCTTTTCAAGCCTGACCGTATCAATCTGCTGCAAAAGGACGATTACCCCTATAGTTGGGCGGTCCTGGTAGGGGCAGTGTCGCAACGACGCATCGCGCCGGCGACCACTACGTCGGCACCAGCGCGAGATTTTTATGGGCAGTGCGCATTTCATTAATCCCAGTCCGGCCTTCCGGTTGCAATAATTCGCAGCGGATACCCCCGTTGTTCAAGCGGCTTGCGCAATACGATCCGGCTGGAAAATCTTTCGATCCCGATATCGTCTTTCAACAACTGCTCCATTAGTGTCTGAAAATAAGCGATATTAGGTGCGATGACTTTCAGAAGGTAATCGTAACCGCCACTGACGTTGTAGCATTCGACGATTTCGTGGTACTTCTCAACCCCTGCTTCAAATTTGCGGAAGTCTTGGGGCCGATGGCTGCTGATAGTAACCTCGGAAAACACGATTACGTGGCTGCCCAGCTTCTCCAGTGCGACCTCCGCACGGTAGCCACGGATAACGCCGGTTTCCTGAAGCCGTTTCGTGCGGAGAAGACATGGGCTTTCACTGAGGCCAATGGCTGCGGCCAGGTCGACATTCGAACAGCGTCCCTCGCGCTGAAGATGCACAAGAATCTTGATGTCAAACTGGTCGAGGGAAGCTGAAGCTCGCATGAGTCGATACTACCGTCAGTGTCGGCCCTAGTTACCTCCGCTTTGCGGATTGCACTGTGTTAGCGCTTCGTCGAGCGTTTCGATGACGATGCCGGCTTGTTCCGAGGATAGCACCAGTGGTGGTCGAATCTTGAGAACATTGTGCCCCATCGCACAGGCGCTGAGCAAGACGCCCTTGTCGCGCATTCGATTGACTACCCGGGTGGTAAGCTCGCGATCGGGCGTTCGCGATGCGCGGTCCGAGACAAGTTCAACGCCGACGAACAGGCCCACGCCACGCACGTCACCAATGGCCTCATGTCGGGTGGCGAGATCGGCGATGCCGTCACGCAGGATGTTGCCTACCCTGGCGGCATGCTGCACCAGGCTTTCCTTCTCGATCGTATCCAAGACCGCCAGCGCAGCCGCACACGATACGGTATTGCCGGCGAATGTGTTGAAGTATCTTGAGTTCTTTCCGAATTCTGCCAGCGCGTCAGCAGTGGCCAGCAGCCCCGCGACAGGCTGTCCATTGCCCATCGGCTTGCCGAGGGTGACGATGTCGGGGATGACACCGTGACGCTGAAAACCCCAAATATGCTCGCCGGTCCGGCCGAAGCCTGGCTGGACCTCGTCGGCGATAAAAAGGCCGCCAGCCCGCTTGATCGCGTCGACCGCGCCCTTCAAAAAGCCCGCTGGTTCAGGAAGGATGCCGTCGCTCGTGAACAGGGAATCGACAATCAGTGCCGCAGGCTTGATGCCGTGACGCCGAAGATCGGCGATCGCCGCCTCGACATCGCGCGTGAAGCGTTCTGAGAGGTCAGCACCCTCAGCATGATAGAGACGCGGTGCTGGAACCAGGCGAACGTGGGCGCCGAGATCGACTGTCACGCCGAGTGATGGCGAGAATTGCGACACTGCGTCGGTAAAGCCATGATAGGCGGTTTCGGTCACGATCACGCCCGTGCTACCGGTGCGCACCTTTGCGATGCGATAGGCAAGGTCGTTTGCCTCGCTGCCCGTGCAGGTCAACATGAGATGGGCAAGGTTAGTCTCAGGCACGCTCGCGAGCAGGCGTTCGGCCAGTTCGAGGATCGTGTCGTGCAGATAGCGGGTGTTGGTCGCGAGGGTCTGCACTTGCCTGCATATCGCCTCGGTCACCGCCGGGTGACAATGTCCAAGTGACGCGACGTTGTTGTAAACGTCGAGATAACGCCGACCTTCCGGATCGATCAGCCACACGCCTTCGCCGCGCACGATGTGAAGCGGATGTTCGTACATCAGCCTATATGCCGGCCCGAGCAATGCATCGCGCCGATCGATCATCGCCGCAGTGACAGGTCCCACGTTGGCACGTCCGGGGATATAGGCGTTGACCATGTTGAGGTCAGTGGTACTTTTCATTCACTTATCCTTTTCGTACTTCGGTTAGTAGTCGGTCGCGCGCCTCATTGCGGGAAAGAGCGGCCATCTGAGAGAGCGCTTCCCATGCTGCGGGATTGTGGCGCATGATGTAGGCCCGGTTCTCGGGGTAGCGGGCGGCGCGCCATTCGGAAATCAGCGCTGTGATCAGGTGGCGTGTCGCCATGAGATCAGTGATGATCTCCTGCTCGATTTCGGTAAGCGGCAGCGTCGCGTGATAGGCACCGACGAACTGCGCAGGCCCCTCGAACGGATCGGCGTTGCCAGTCATATGAAAGGCCGCCGCTGTAGCGACCTCGCCGACCAGCGGCGCATACAGCATGTCGCCGAAGTCGATAATCCCCAAAATGCGTTCATGATCGTCGGGTGCGACCAGAACGTTGTAGAGATGGTAGTCGTTGTGGATTACCTGCGCCCTCACCGAGGCGAGACGCGGCAGGACATGGTCGCTGAAGCGCGACATGAACGACTCAGCGAGCGCGCGACGCGAGGCGTCCACGATGCCATCGAGCTTCGCTGTCAGCCGGTGCGCCGCCGAAACATTCCAGAGCAGATTGTGCATCGCGGAAGGATGCGTGAAATCGCGCAACGCGAGGTTTAGTTTGGCGAGCACTGTCCCCATGGCCCGACGCTGTGCGGCGGTCCGGGGAGTCTCCCGAATCTGGACGCCGTCGAGATAGGTAAGCATCCGCACGGTGGTTTGAAGCCCATCGGCCAATGCCACAGTGTCGCGCGTACGTCCGCTAAGCGTCCGCACGACTCGGGGCACTGGCTGGTCGGGCGATACGCGGGCGATGTGGTCGAGCGCAGCGATCTGGAAATCGACCACCGAAACCGGCTCCGATGGATTGCTGATCTTGACAACGTAACGAGTCCCATCCGCTGTCTCTATGCAGCAATTCTGGTCGCGTTCACCGGCCAGCGATTTGACACTGCCATCGATACCGTAGAGACGACTGACCAAGGCTCCCACTTCGTCTAGAACAAGGCTGGGCGCCGCTGTGCTCAACGCCGCTGCCGTAATCGGGCGATTCTCCGGCATCATGCGTCTCATTTCACCATCGCGGTCGGAAACAGGCCTTCAAGTCCAAGCAAACCGGGAAGTTGGCGAACATCGGTCAACCTGTTGACACCATAGCTATCGGAAGTGGGCTCGTGACCCCGATCGATGAACGCTTTGGCCATGAATCCCAGATCGGACGCCGTCATGAGGTCATAACGAAAGCTCGACGAGACGTGCATCATCTGGTCTGGTCCGCAACCGAGCTGATCGAACATATATTCGAATATCTGGGCCCGCGGTTTGTAGGCGCGTGCTTCCTCCGCGGTGTAAACGGCGTGGAAGGGCGCCTTGAGGTGCGCGACGCTATGCGGAATCAAATCGACCATCGAATTCGAGAGAATCACCAGCGGGATGTGCGGAGCAATTGCCTCAAGCACCTCAACTACGTCCGGATGGGGCTGCCAAGTTGGGACCGCGTCGTACAAGGCGACCGCATCAGATGCGCGATATTCAACGCCATGTGCCTGGCACGCCCGTTGAATGGAATTTTCAATAACGTCAAAGAAAGGTTTCCACTCGCCTAATATTTCATCGAGGCGGTAAAATCGGAAGCTGTCAAGAAATGCCTGCATCTGATCAGTCGGAACGCGATCTTCGAAAATCTTTTTGGCTGTCGGCCCCATTTCGAAGTTAATGAGAGTGCCGTAACAATCGAAGCTGATGAATTTCGGTTTGTATGTCATTTGGTTAATTCTCTACAGGTGGACAAGTACAAATAAGTCTATTGGGATCAGTGCTAAGGAGGTGCTTTTTTGCCGGGAGAACCAGGCAGTTTCCACTTGAATCTGGAGCATGCTTGGTATTTCCTACCTCGACCGTTCAGGTCTAACTTTGTCGGGCGGCTCATTAAGGCACTGCCTGAGGAAAAGGGCACATTGAGGCTCTTGCGACAACGCGAGACCGGCGCAAACATGTCATGTCGCGAACGAGGCCGCTCGCACAGAGGCCAGTTCTCCTAGTGGCGCGGCGGACGACGGTCCCCTCATGGCCGCGAAGGGGACTTTGGCCTGCCAGAAGAACGTCACCTTCGATCCTCGGGGCGGCCGGCACCAAGCTCTTCGAGCAGCGATTTGAGTGCATCGAGTTCTGAGCCGAAGCCGCTCCAGTCACCTGCCTTCAGGCGCTCGATGGCGCGACCATAGTGTGCGAGAGCGTCTCGCGCGCGCGTCCGCCGAACCACCGGCAGGTGAAGCCATGGGGCCGGCCTCCTTGAAGAGCGCCGCGATGGTTTCGTCCAACGCATTCTCCATCACCACACGGTCACCATAGGCACCGATTACCCGTTGGGCGGGCCGCATCATGTGTTACGAACGCCACTCGTTGGACTATGCCCGGCGTCGGCTTGCCTCTCGTCCAGCGAGGCACGCCACGAAGGCAGGCCCCAGTCGAACTGTGCCTCTCTGCTGAGGCGGCTTGGCCTTCAACGCGTCAAAGGCGTCATTGCGAAAGCAAGCGTCAGGTACGGCACTTACCCCAACGCCCTGCGCGCGACAAATACACTCCATGCGGCACATAGATGTGGCGCCGTGTAACGGAAGCAACCCCGGTGATGCAATGTAAGCGTATCTGCCCAACCGTGACCGGGGGCAGCACGAATCGGCCGATGTCCTTTCGCGGAACGGCGCAAGCTGGACCCCTTGAAATTTGGCTGCGCAATTACTATTTTATTTTCGCTCAGGCAGTCGCGACCATTGCGCGCTGCGTGTTTCTGTTTGTTTGCCAGCAGCTTGGCAGGTGGATGGGAGCGCGTATGCCCCTTCGCCTCCTTGCTGCATCGAAGGAGGGATACGACCATGAGCGATCTTTTCTTTGGAACCGACCTCTTCAGCGAACTCGACCGCATGCAAAGGCAGATGGCGAGTTTGTTCGGCGGCTTCCCATCCAGCATCCGCTCCGGCCGCTTCGGGGCATTTCCCCCGGTCAATATCGGTGCCACGGACGATTCCATCGAGATTGTCGCGTTCGCACCCGGGCTCAAGCCAGACCAGTTCGAGGTGTCGATCGACAAGGGCTTGCTGACCATCAGCGGCCAGCGCGAAGCGGCGCAAGCTGCGGAAGATCCCGAGGTCCGGTTGTATGCGCAAGAGCGGTTCACCGGCACGTTCCGGCGTGTGGTCGAATTGCCGCAGAGCGCCGACCCCGACAAAGTCCAGGCGCGCTATGCCAACGGCTGCTTGTCTATCAGTGTTGGCAAGCGCGAAGCCTCAAAGCCCCGGGCGATCACGGTCCAGTAACGCCAGGAGAAAGCCATGAACGACACTACCCAAATGGTTGAGCGCAACCAGAACGCGGTGGCAAAGAGCCAGGAGGACAGGTCGTCGCCGACGATGACGCTGCTCCCCGCGGTTGACATTATGGAGGACGCCAATGGCGTCACCCTCTGGGCCGACCTTCCGGGCGTGACGAAGGACAAGCTCGAGGTGAATGTCCACGACGGCAACCTCCATATCGAGGCGGAAGCGGTCGTGCCAACCCCCTCCGGATTGCGGGTCCAGCACGCGGAGATTCGCCAGCCACACTTCGCACGCGCTTTTTCACTGAGTGCCGACCTTGACGCGTCGAAGATCGAGGCGAACTTGCAGGACGGTGTGCTCAAACTGACAATCCCGCGTCGCGACGAAGCGCGTCCACGCCGCATTGCAGTCAACGTGGCGTGAGTTGCCGCCGCCGGGTACCGGTGGCGTCTGCAAGGGCGCCACCGCAGTACCCGCGGAAATGGGCTGGACATACGTCGGTGAGGACAAGATGAAAACAGACCTGGGCAAATGGAACCCATTCAAGTTCCTACGCAAATCGACAGAGGATAGGCAGCCGACGGGCGAGTCGTCGAATGTTCCCGCGCCAAGGCACTGGACACCGGACTGGCCCGACGTTTCACGGCTGTTTTCAAGCGATCCCCTGCGTGCGATGGGCGAGTTTCTGCATGAACCCTTCGCGGGCTTTGGCGGCTTGGATCGATGGTTCGGTGACTTCAGTTCGTCGCGCTTCCAACCTCGCATCGATGTAGTCGATGATGGCACGGCGCTGAGGATCACGGCGGAGCTGCCCGGCATGGATCGCGAGGACCTGCAGACTACCATCGAAGATGGCGCCCTGGTATTGCGAGGTGAGAAGAAGCAGGACATTCGGAGCGAGGAAAACGGCTGCTACCGCCTGGAGCGGGCATACGGCGCCTTCATGCGCAGTATCCCGCTGCCCGATGGCATCGACCTCGATCACATCGATGCGAAGTTCGACAGAGGCGTATTGACGCTGCGTCTACCCAAGACCGGAGCGCGGCAATCTGCGGTGAGGAAGATCGAGGTGAAGTGAGTGGAAGATGGCGAGCTGCGTCAAGGGCATAGACTCTGTTGCGCTCAGCTGGGAGATTCCAGCTGGCCATGCAAGGTAGCGCGTCCGAGGCCCTTTCTGGCATAGGCGGCGCTCGGAACGCGCGGTGCTGGCTTGCAACCGCAGCGAATCCACGTGCGACGCTGAGGTCTTGAAATCGCCGGAATGGCCTCTATTTCCGCCGGTAAACACTTCCCGAGATGGAGACTTCGATGGAATTCGATTCTGAGTGGGTGACGCTAGGCAGGCATCGGGTGCGGCTCAAGTGCACGCGCGGCTTTCCTACCGAGCGGACGCGGCGCGTAGCGGAGTTGGTCACAGTCGCGATCGATAACAACCTCAGCGCGCGGGCCCGTTTGGTCGACGTCACGGCGCAAGGCGATGCTTACGTGATCAGCATCGGCACGACGTTCGAAAAGGACAGAGTGGCGGCCCCCCACCTGGAAGTGGCACTGGCCACGATGTTCGGCTTGGCGCCCGAGCAGATCACGATTGACATTGTCGTCGTCAGTCAGGCAGAGGTGGATGTGCATTTTGGCGTATATGAGCGGATGCTGGCAGAGAAGCTCGGCACCGTGCCGGCCATTCAGTGAAGCGCCAGGATCGGTGCCTGGCCAATAATGCTTGTGGTTTGAATCCACACGCCGGCGTTGACACGTGAATGTCCTGAACGGCGGCCCGGACACGACCCGATCGGCCGGACAAACTCATGATCACAGTGATGGGACGAGGAGCAAGGCTATGAACATCCGTCCACTACACGATCGCGTCATCGTCAAACGCTTGGACGCAGAACACAAGACGGCCAGCGGTATTGTCATCCCCGATACCGCCGCCGAAAAGCCGGACCAGGGCGAGGTCCTGGCTGTCGGCCCCGGCAAGCGCCTGGGCGATGGCCATGTCAGCGCGCCGAGCGTGAAGATTGGCGAGCGCGTGCTATTTGGCAAGTATGCGGGCACCACCGTCAAGCTTGAAGGCGAGGAGGTGCTGGTGATGCGTGACGAGGACATTCTGTGCGTCGTTGAATAGAGGAAGGAACAGAAGACTAGCGTTTCGCAAGGAGTCTCATCATGGCAGCCAAGGAGATCCAATTTCAGGAGTCCGCGCGCCGCCGCATCGTGGCGGGAGTCAACCTGCTGGCCAACGCGGTCAAGGTCACGCTCGGCCCCAAGGGGCGCAATGTGGTCCTCGAGCGATCGTTCGGGCCCCCGCTGATCACCAAGGATGGGGTGTCGGTCGCCAAGGAAATCGAACTGCGCGACAAGTTCGAGAACATGGGGGCCCAGTTGGTCAAGCAGGTTGCGGCCAAGACATCCGACGTGGCCGGTGACGGCACCACGACCGCCACCGTGCTGGCCCAGGCGATGGTTCAGGAGGGCATGAAGGACGTGGTGGCGGGCCTGAATCCGATCGATCTGAAGCGCGGCATGGACCTGGCCGTGAGCGCGGTCGTCGAGGCGCTGCGCAAGCTGAGCCGGCCCTGCACTACGAGCAAGGAGATCGGCCAGATCGGCGCGATCTCCGCCAACGCTGATGAGACGATCGGCAAGATCATCGCTGACGCGATGGCCAAGGTCGGCAAGGACGGGGCCATCACTATTGAAGACGGCAAGTCGCTGGAGAGCGAGCTGGAGGTGGTCGAAGGCATGCAGTTCGATCGCGGTTATCTGGCCTCTTACTTCATCAACCAGCCCGAGAAGCAATCCGTCATGCTCGAAGAGCCGTATATCCTGCTGCAGGACAAGAAGATATCGGCGATTCACGATCTGCTGCCGGTGCTCGAGGCCGTGGCCAAGACCGGCAAGCCGTTGCTCGTCGTGGCCGAAGACGTGGAAGGCGAGGCACTTGCGACCCTGGTCGTCAACTCCCTGCGCGGCACCTTCAAGGCCGCCGCAGTGAAGGCACCGGGCTTCGGCGACCGGCGCAAGGCCATGCTGGAAGACATTGCCATCCTGACCGGTGGCACGCTGATCGAGGAACAGACGGGCAAGCAGCTAAAGAATGTCGTGCTGGAAGATCTGGGGCACGCCAAGCGCGTCGAAATTGAGAAGGAGAGCACGACCCTCGTCGGCGGCGCGGGCGAACCCGCAGCAATCGAGGCCCGCATCAAGGCCATACGGCGGCAGATCGACGAGGCCACCAGCGACTACGACAAGGAGAAGTTGCAGGAGCGGGTCGCCAAGCTGGCCGGTGGCGTGGCGGTGATCCGGGTTGGCGCGGCCACCGAGGTGGAAATGAAGGAGAAGAAGGCGCGCGTCGAAGACGCCCTGCATGCCACGCGGGCCGCGGTCGAGGAAGGCATCGTTGCGGGCGGCGGCGTCGCGCTACTGCGCGCCCGCACCCAGCTTGAGCCGCTTCAAGGCGCCAACGCCGATCAGGAAGCCGGCATCCGAATCGTGCTGCGTGCCCTGGAGGAACCGCTGCGGCAGATCGCCGCCAATGCCGGCGAGGAAGCGTCGGTGGTGCTGAACCGGGTACTCGGACATGACGGCAACTTCGGCTGGAATGCGGCCACCGGTGAATACGGCGATCTGTTCGAGATGGGGGTGATCGACCCCACCAAGGTGACCCGTACCGCGCTGCAGAACGCCGCGTCCGTCGCCGGGCTGATTCTGACCACGGACGCGTCCGTGGTCGAAGTACCGAGAGACATGGGCAAAGCCGCTGCAGCGTCACCGGAGCTGGAGTATTGAAGGGACGCATAGGCGCGCGGGGGTGGTGCAGCGCACGGCTTTCGATTCACGTTTCCAACCAAGACAGCGCCCAGGCGCTTGGACATCATGAGCAAGATCATCGGCATTGACCTCGGCACTACGAACTCGTGTGTGGCGCTGATGGAAGGTAACCAGGTCAAAGTGATCGAGAACTCCGAAGGTTCACGCACGACACCGTCCATCGTCGCCTATGTGAACGACGAGGAAATCCTCGTCGGCGCACCCGCCAAGCGACAGGCCGTCACGAATCCAAAGAACACGCTGTTTGCGGTCAAGCGGCTGATCGGCCGCCGCTATGAGGAAAAGGAAGTGCAGAAGGATATCAGCCTGATGCCCTTCACGATCTTGAAGGCCGACAACGGCGACGCATGGGTCGAAGCGCAGGGCCAGAAGCTCGCCCCGCCGCAGGTCTCGGCTGAGGTGCTGCGCAAGATGAAGAAAACCGCCGAAGACTATCTCGGCGAGCCCGTCACCGAAGCCGTCATCACGGTGCCCGCCTACTTCAACGACAGCCAGCGCCAGGCGACCAAGGATGCCGGGCGCATCGCCGGGCTGGACGTCAAGCGGATCATTAATGAACCGACCGCGGCGGCGCTCGCGTTCGGCCTGGACAAGAGGGAAAGCCGCGACCGCAAGATCGCCGTGTTCGACCTTGGCGGCGGCACCTTCGACATTTCCATCATCGAGATCGCTGACGTGCAAGGCGAGAAGCAGTTCGAAGTGCTGTCGACGAACGGTGATACCTTCCTGGGCGGCGAAGACTTCGACCAGCGCATCATCGACTACATCATCGGCGAGTTCAAGAAAGACCAAGGGGTCGACTTGTCGAAGGACGTGCTGGCGCTGCAACGTCTGAAGGAAGCCGCGGAGAAGGCCAAGATCGAGCTCTCGTCGAGTCAGCAGACGGAAATCAGCCTGCCGTACATCACGGCCGACACCAGCGGGCCGCGGCATTTGAACCTGAAGCTCACACGTGCAAAGCTCGAACCTCTGGTCGAAGACCTGATCGAGCGCACGATGGAGCCGTGCCGTATCGCGATCAAGGATGCCGGTATCGCGGTCGAAAAAATCGACGACGTGATTCTGGTGGGCGGCATGACCCGCATGCCCAGGGTGCAGGAGAAGGTCAGAGCGTTCTTCGGCCGCGAGCCGCGCAAGGACGTCAACCCCGACGAGGCGGTGGCAGTGGGTGCGGCGATCCAGGGTGCGGTACTAACCGGTGAGCGCAAGGATGTGTTGTTGCTCGACGTCACCCCGCTTTCGCTCGGGATCGAGACCCTGGGCGGCGTGATGAGCAAGATGATCACCAAGAATACCACCATCCCGACCAAGTTCTCTCAGGTCTTCTCTACGGCCGACGACAACCAGGCGGCGGTAACCATCAAGGTGTACCAAGGCGAACGCGAGATCGTTACGGGCAATAAGATGCTGGGCGAGTTCAATCTGGAGGGCATTGCGCCGGCGCCGCGGGGCATGCCGCAGATCGAGGTGACGTTTGACATCGACGCCAATGGCATTCTGCACGTGTCGGCGAAGGACAAGGCCACCGGCAAGGAGAACCGGATCACCATCAAGGCTAACTCGGGCCTGTCTGAAGGCGAGATCCAGCGCATGGTACATGACGCCGAGGCTCATGCTGATGAAGACCATCGACAGCGGGAGTTGGTCGATGCGCGCAACCACGGTGACGCGCTGGCACACAGTTCGCGTAAGGCGTTAGCCGAATACGGCGAGAAGCTGGATGCGGGCGAGAAGGAGAAGATCGAATCCGCAATCAGGGACCTTGAGGCGGCACTGAGGACCTCCGACAAGACCGAGATCGAGGCCAGGACGCAGGCCCTGGCCACGGCCTCGCTGAAACTCGGTGAAAAGGTCTATGCGGACATCCAGGCTCAGCCGGGCACTGGCTCCGGTCGCGCCGCGGACGCGAAAGAGGCGAGCGCCGAGAAGAAAGGCGAGGACGTGGAGGATGTTGAGTTCAAAGAAGCGGGCGCCAAGCAGTAAATTAGCCGACGTCCGTCAAACTTGGGGTGCCTTCAAGAAACGGTTTTTTTCGTACGTTTGCGGCCTCTGTCGGGGTTTCTTGTAATGATTTCGCGGCCGGCATATACGGCGAAGAACACGCCTAAGTGGCTGCGACAGCCAGGGGCTTGTCAAACCGGTTAGCAACGACTGACGCCTTCGCATAGAACCGAAGACCAACCCCTACGGCTGTCATAACGTACCGAAAATATACCGGTCCTGCTTTCTGCAACTGCCATCTGCGAGATGTCTTCAGGGAGTTTTCCCCGTGCGCTATTCATGTACCGTCAGGAAACCGCACATCAGGGGGTTCCTACGGTCAATAGATCATCGACGATGCGGCTGACACCAACTGGAATCCGGTTCTCCTGCCAGACCTCTTAGAGGAGGATACGATGAACACCGACCCGAAAAAGTGGAATCTCTTCAAGTTCCTTCGCGGGGCGGCCCGCAAGTCCGATGGGGACAGCCCGGAAAGCACGCCGGCGAGCGAACAATGGCGCGCCTCCTTGCCTGACATTCCGCGACTGTTCTCACGCGAACCGTGGCGCGCAGTGGAGGAGTTCTTTCATGACCCGTTTGCCGGCCGTGGTGCACTCGAGCGATGGTTTGGCGACTTCAGTTCATCGCGCTTCCAGCCGCGCATCGACGTGGTCGACGAAGGGCAGGTGCTGCGCGTGACCGCCGAATTGCCAGGGATGGATCGCGAAGACCTGAACGTGAGCGTCGAGGACGGGGCGATCGTGCTGCGCGGCGAGAAAAAGCAGGACGTGCGCAGCGAGGAAGATGGCTGCTACCGGCTAGAGCGCGCCTATGGAAACTTCGTGCGCACGATTCCCATGCCGGAAAACGCCGACCCCGATCACACCCTGGCAAAGTTTGACAATGGTGTGCTCACGTTGACCGTGCCGAAATCAGAGCCGGCGCGATCCGCGAGTCGCACGATCGATATTGGCTAGGGCAAGCAGGCAAGAAAGGAAAGCGCGCCAAAACAATGGGATGGACGCCCCCAACCAAACGGCATCGGTGTGCCACAGTGGAGTTGCGTATCACCACTTCACGGAAGGGAGCGTCCATCATGAAGGCTACTACCATCGGCATCGATCTGGCGAAGAACGTATTCCAGGTTCATGGTGTTTCTGAGAACGGCAAGATCGTCTTGAGAAGACAACTCAAACGTCATCAGGTGGCAATATTCTTCGCGAACCTTGCGCCCGCCCTTGTTGGCATGGAAGCGTGCGGAAGTGCACATTACTGGGCCAGGAAGCTACAAGGCATGGGGCACACGGTCCGCCTAATGGCACCGCAGTTCGTCAAGCCCTATGTCAAGACCAACAAGCACGATGCCGCCGACGCAGAGGCGATTTGCGAAGCGGTAACCCGTCCCAACATGCGCTTTGTACCGATCAAGAATGTCGAGCAGCAGGCGATGTTGGCCTTGCATCGGGCTCGCCAGGGATTTGTGAGCGCTCGCACCGCGCAGGCCAATCAGATCCGTGGCCTGCTCAGCGAGTATGGATTCGTCTTACCTCAAGGAATCGCCTGCATTGCGGAAAAGGTCCCCGACATCATTGAGGACGGCTCGAACGAGCTACCGGGGACGTTCCGGCAGCTCATACAACGCTTGATGGCACATCTCAAAGCGCTTCACCAACAGGTATCAGAAATCGATGCCGAGATCAGGGCGTGGCACAGGCAGAGCGACTTGTCCTGCAAGCTTGAGAAGATACCAGGTGTCGGACCCGTGACAGCCACTGCGCTGGTGGCAACAATCGGGGACGCGAAGCACTTCAAGAACGGCCGAGAGTTGGCCGCTTGGCTTGGCCTGGTGCCAAGGCAACACTCAAGCGGTGGAAAGCAAAATCTGCTTGGAATCAGCAAGCGTGGCGATTCCTACTTGCGGACACTGTTGATTCACTGTGCGCGCTCAGCAATCTTCGCGTCACGACGCAAGGGTATGGAGCAAGGCTGGGTCCACGACGTGGCGCGTCGGCGCAATAGCAACATAGCCGCAGTCGCGCTGGCCAACAAAATCGCTCGAACTGTGTGGGCATTATGGAGGCATGACAGGGAGTACCGACCTGCCTACACTCCTGCGGCTGCAGCAGCGTAGGCAGGTCTCTCATTTAAGGCGTGAAGCGGTATCAGTAGGAGAAGCAGACCACAGATTGCTCAGGCAATCATGAAATGATGGCAAGACAGGTTAGACCGTGGCCGGTAAAGCCCGACAGCCCCCAAGCACTTCTGAGTGCGGCAAATCGATAGGGATCTGGCCAGCGAAACCCATCAGGGACAGCGGCGGTGCCGCAGCGAAAGTCCGAATGTACGGTTGCAATCCACCTTCCGGTCATCATTGATTGAGCGCTTGGCAAACTGGGGGCGTCCATGTACGGGGGCTGACGGCCGGACCGCTACTAAGAGGCCAATGAGGCACCTACAATGCGCGCATGGCTCCCGATCCTGGACCGGCGATCTCCGTCCTTCAACTTCGAATTGCTCTGCGCGGCCTGAGTCCGCCGGTTTGGCGGCGCGTCCTCGTTCCCGAGCACTTGACACTCGGGCGATTGCACCATGTCATCCAGGTCGTCATGGGCTGGGCCGACGAACACCTGCACACGTTCAGCATTCGTGGCAGGCGTTACGGCGAAGCTCAGGAGGGCGTCTTGCAGTTCTGCACAGTCGCCAGCGAACTGCCGCTGACCGCGTTTCATCTCCGCGAACACGAAGGCTTCGTCTATGTGTATGACTTCAACGCGTGGTGGCGCCACGAGATACGCCTGGAGCGGCGTATGCTGCGGCAACGGCCTGGCCAGTTGCCCCGTTGCGTGGCGGGTTGCGGGCCATGCCCGCCCGAGGACATTGGCGGAATCGAGAGGTATCTGGAGGCCAGGGACGAACACAGTGAATATGAGTTCGTCGATTGGATCGAGTCACTGCGCGAAGGGCCAATCGTGCTGGAAGACCTGCGCGACGAGGTCGATGGGTGGCTGATTTGGCTGGATCGTCGCTTTGATCGTCGGATCGTCAATGATCGGCTGCGAGAGCTCGAGGGGTAGACTGGTCGCCGCAGCTTCGAAGGAAGGAGGGCGGCCATGCGTATCAGCTTGCAACTCGTCGTGCAGGACGATGGAGGCGCGCCAGCCACCGTCACCGAGATAGCCCAGTTCGAGAGAGATGGCCTTGATGTGGGCTCGCTGGGGCTGCATCTGCAGGAGGCGAAATCATTGCTGGGCCGGCTGCAGCGCACGATGGTCACGGCACAGGTGGCCGAGGCAGTTGCCCGGACCAGCGTTTGTCCCACGTGCGGGGCGCAGCTGGCTTGCAAGGGCCACCATCACTTGGTTTTCCGTAGCGCGTTCGGACGGCTGTCGATTGACAGTCCGAGGCTGTACCCCTGCCGGCAGTGCCAGGGCGACGCACCTAGCTTCAGTCCGGTCGCTAACTGCTTGCCTGAGCGGGTCAGTCCAGAACTGCAGTATCTCGAGGTGAAGTTTGCAGCGTTGATGTCGTATGGTCTGACCGTCAACGTCCTGCAGGAATTATTGCCGCTCGATCATGTACTGGCAGCCAGCTCGATCCGGCGCCAGGTCACCACGCTCGGTCGCCGGCTGGAAGCGGAGCAGGCCACTGACGCCCGGCAGCAGACGGAGGTGGCCGCGAGCGTCGGTTCGTCCGAGGTCCCGGAGCCCAGTCCGGTCCGCGCGGTCGGCATTGACGGCGGCTACCTTCGCTGGGCCGGCCACCGGCGCCGCCAGGATGGCTGGTTTGAAGTGATCGTCGGAAAGTCCCTGCGGGATCAGGATGGCGGGCATAGTTTTGCCTACGTGCACAAGCTGGAGCGTCGACCGGCCGATCGTATGTGGAACTTCCTGCTACGAGAAGGTGTGCAACCAAGTCAGCCGGTCACCTTCCTGTCGGACGGCGGGGATACCGTACGGTTTGCCCAACTCGGCTTTGGTGACCGCGGTGAGTACGTTCTCGATTGGTTCCACATCGCCATGCGGGTACAGAACCTCGAACAGATGATCAAGGGCCGGCCGGCCCACGGCGGCCCCAGCAACGCGGAATTGATCAAGGCGCTGCATAGCTCCAAGTGGCACCTGTGGCACGGCTGCCCCTATCCGGCGTTGCGCCGACTGGAAAGCCTGGGCTGGGATCTGGACGCTGAGGCCAGCCCCGAGGAGGCCAAACTCCTTGGCAAGCTCGAGGAGTTCATTGTCTACTTGGACAACAACCGGTACTTCATCGTGAACTACGGTGACCGCTATCGGCATGGCGAGCCCATTGCCTCAGGTTTTGTCGAGTCAGCCGTCAACCAGGTGGTCAGCAAGCGGTTCGTCAAACGGCAGCAGATGGCTTGGCGGCCTCGGTACGCGCACAACCTACTGCAAATCCGGACCGCGGTGCTCAATAACCAGCTACGTTCTTACGTTGAACGCTGGTATCCCTCCATCGCCGGAGAAGAAGACCACCGCCTTGCCGCTTAGTCAGCCCCCGGTTTGGCGCGGTCTCTGGAGGAACTGGAGGCGGCGGGGTGCTTTGAACCGCCGCCGCAGCCCCCGCCGCCGGCCGCGGTCTGCTACCGCAACGCCCAGGGAATGCGCTGGGACGGGCAGGGCGAGATGCCCGATTGGCTGCGGCGGGCGGTCAATGCGGGGCAGAGCGTGGAGTTTTTCCGGATCGGATAGCTTCGACCGCGGATTAGCTTGGGGCGGTCGTCTTCTATAAGCCGGAATTTCTGCTGACCGCCTTTGGATTTTTCCGAGGATGCGATATCTCGTCTGTGTTCGCGGGCGGTTTTCGCCGTTCTCGCGTGCAACTGCATCGGAATGTCGCGGCAAAAAGCGCTCATTACGAGACTTCGCAATGCACTATTTTTATCATCAAACGATGCTATCATTAGTGCATACTTACGGAGATTCCCATGCGTACGACTATTGCGCTTGATGACGACTTGATCGCCAAGGCTCAAGCCTATACGGGCCTGGAGGAGAAAACGGCACTCGTGCGCGAAGCGCTAAAGGCCTTGATCCAGCGTGAAGCCGCGAAACGACTCGCGAATCTTGGCGGTAGCCAACCGGGCATCAAGGGGGCGCCGCGTCGCCGGCAGGACATCGAATGATTCTTGTCGACACGTCGGTCTGGATTGACCACATCAACGCTTCTGATCCTATGCTGATTAGCCTGCTTGCCGAGGAGTGCGTGCTGGCTCATCCATATGTGATAGGCGAGATTTCGCTCGGTAGTCTGCGTGACCGTGACGTCGTGCTTGGCGCGTTGCTCGATCTGCCGCGCGCGCCAGTTGCAACGCCGGAGGAGACGTTTTATTTGATCGAGCGCGAAGGTTTGTTCAATCGTGGAATAGGATATGTCGACACGTCACTGTTGGCGTCCGCGCGCCTACAACCAGGCATCACCATCTGGACGCGCGACAAGCGATTGAAGAAAGTTGCCGATGAACTCAATCTCGGCGCGGTGCTCGCGCACTAGATAACGGAAAAAGGTGGCTGACGTGCTTCAACCCTCAGGCCAAATCCGCGAAGAAGTGAGCCTGCTGGGCGCCATCACAACGGGTGCCGCCAGCGCTGCATCTATTTGAGCCACCCGAAGACAGTCGCGGCCCTGGAAGGCTACATCGAATTACAGTGGGCGAATGACAAGGGCGCTGCGATGGACCGTCGCATGTATCGCGGTCTGATGCCCCAGACGTGCCTCCATCATGACGCACAAAGGCGGCCCTTACGAGCTGAGCGTCAAACGCGCGCCCGAGAAGAGGCGGTCAATGTGACGATACCTGGAGGTGGGGTCGGCTACGTTGCGCGTAAACCCTAATACTCTGGCCGATAACCGGCCTTGACCTAAGTTAGCTCACTCCATACGCATACACATGCGTATGTGTATGGGTAGGGCAAGAGCGGCATGAAGGTCTACGAAGGTAGGCTTGCAGTCATTGCGGAAGAATCGGAATGGCCAGTGGACGCTCCCGCTGACAAGTCTCTAGACAGGTACTTCGCGCCACTGGCCGCAGTGATGAACGCATCGCTGAATAGGCGTCCCTCCGGCAATCCATCCTCGCGCGTAGAGAGCGCGCCAAATCGGGGGCAAACGATGGGACTACTGCTGAGAGGCCAATGAGGCACCTAAAATGCGCGCATGGCTTCCGATCCTGGGCCGAGGCAGTTGCCCGGACCAGCGTTTGTCCCACGTGCGGGGCGCAGCTGGCTTGCAAGGGCCACCATCACTTGGTCTTCCGGAGCGCGTTCGGGCGACTGTCGATTGACAGTCCCAGGCTGTATCCCTGTCGGCAATGCCAGGGCAACGCCCCCACCTTCAGTCCGGTCGCCAACTGCTTGCCTGAGCGGGTCAGTCCCGAACTCCAGTATCTCGAGGTCAAGTTTGCAGCGTTGATGTCGTATGGTCTGACCGTCAACGTCCTGCAAGAGGTATTGCCGCTCGATCATGTGCTGGCAGCCAGCTCAATCCGGCGCCAGGTCACCACGCTCGGTCGCCGGCTGGAAGCGGAACAGGCCACCGACGCCCGGCAGCAGGCGGAGGTGGCCGCGAGCGTCGGTTCGTCCGAGATCCCGGAGCCCAGTCCGATCCGCGCGGTCGGCATTGACGGCGGCTACCCTCGGCTAGCGGGCCACCGGCGCCGCCAGAATGGCTGGTTTGAAGTGATCGTCGGGAAGTCCCTGTCCCGGAGACCGCGCCAAACCGGGGGCTGACTAAGCGGCAAGGCGATGGTTTTCTTCTCCGGCATCGATACGCGCGACTTGTCCGGTCTGGCCTTCCTTGGCGGCGGCCGGGCGGCCATGCCCGAGGCCATTGCCGACATGGGCGGCCGCGGCACCCGCACGAACTTCTACAAATCCGGACTGCCGTGCTCAATGACCAGTTCCGATCTCACGTTGAACGATGGTATCCCTCCATCGCCCGGGAGAAGGGCCACCGCCTTGTTGCTTAGTCTGCCCCCGCTTTAGCGCACCTCATTACACACAAGTCATGCCCCATGGGGTGCCGCGAAAAGTCGTTTACGGTCAATGACATAGCGGGTGGGGTTGTAAACTCCTTCGGATTGTCGTTCACTCTTGCATTTTGGGCGGCACATGCAGCGAGAGGCAACGAGTTGGGCAGCGGCAGAATTCAAGGACATTGACTTGGGCGACCAGCGCCTGAACAAACGGGCGGTGCTGCTAGCGGAGCGGCTCGCAGAGAAGCCGACGGCAAGCATACCCAGCGCATGCGGCGGGTGGGCGGAAACGGCTGCGGCGTACCGCTTCCTGGCTCAGGATGAACTGGACTGGCGCGATATTTTGGCGCCCCACTGGCAGAGTTCGGCCGAGCGGATGCGAGCTTGCGAAGTGGTGCTATGCATCCAAGACACCACGGAGTTGGACTTTAACGGCCAGACCATCACAGGCTTGGGGCCGCTGTCGTATGAGGCGCAACGCGGGCTGTATCTGCACCCGACTTACGCGGTAACGCCATCGCGCGAACCGCTGGGCGTGCTTGACGCCTACATGTGGGCGCGCGAGCCAAAGGGTGCGGATGGCGTGCGCCCCGGCATCAAGGAAAGTACCCGCTGGACCGAAGGATATGAGCGAGTCGCCGAACAGGCGGCCGCACTGCCTGCCACGCGACTCGTCTATGTGGCTGACCGGGAGTCGGACATCATGGCGCTGATGGTCAAAGCGAAGGAGTTGGGCCACCCGGCGGATTGGCTACTGCGCTCGCAGCACAATCGCACCTTGCCTGGCGGCGGCAAGCTGTGGGACCAAGTAACTGCGGGTGAGCCAGTGGGCAGGATTCACTTTACGCTGGCAGCCCGTCAGGCTCAGCCAGCGCGCGCGGTACGGCAGCAGGTGTGGGCACAACGTGTCGCGTTGCCTGATGCTGCAGGCGGCGTGGTGAGTGCCACGTGTATCGTAGCCCGGGAGGTCGACCCGCCGGCCGGCGTCAAACCGATTGAATGGCGACTGCTGAGTAATCGCGAGGTGGACGACCTTGACGAAGCAGCACAGCTTATTGACTGGTACCGCGCGCGCTGGGAAGTGGAACTATTCTTTCACGTGCTCAAGAACGGCTGTCGGGTCGAGGCGCTGCAACTCGCATCGATGGCACGGCTTGAGCGTGCCTTGGCGCTGTTCATGGTGGTGGCATGGCGCATCGCTCGGTTGATGCGACTGGGCCGAACTTGCCCGGACCTGGATGCAGGGCTGTTGTTCGAGCGCGATGAATGGCGCGCGGCATTCATTCTCAACAAGAAGAAGCCGCCGAAGACGTCACCGCGTCTGAACGAGGTCGTGCGCTTGGTCGCTATGCTCGGCGGCTTCCTGGCGCGCAAAGGCGACGGCGAACCCGGAGTCAAGACCATCTGGCAAGGCCTGCAGCGAGTGGTGGATTTCGCCGCAGGCCTCAGGTACGCCCGTGAACTTGACGACTGAGATGTGTGTAATCAAATGGCTTTAGCGCGGTCTCCAACGTGGAATCCCTTGTAAGAACGTTTTCTTTCCAGCATTTCAGACCCCGTGGTGCATAGCGGAAGAAATTCGCCTGGCTGTCCGTGCCGGGCCGCTCATCGTTCGCAAACGGGCGGGGCGTGCCAAGTATAAATTTGTGCAATGCAAAAAATTCGTCAAAGCGCACCTATACTGGAACTTGAACTTGCTGGGGGAAAAAATGTAACCACCTAATAGGAGGTGGAATCATGCTTAAGAAACTCGTACTGTCCGCTGTCTTGGGTACCGCACTTGGCGCCGCGGGGGCGTATGCCGGACCGGTGGGGCCACGTGACCCCTATACCGATGGAGGGAAAGCTACAAAGTTTGACGTCTACACCGATGGCGCTGCGGTCACGGACAGGCGAAATGTATTTTCCGATGGGGCGCGAATCACCAACCGCGACGGGTACACCGACGGTGCGTAACTAGATGGCTATCCGGGAACTTTTGTAAAGGCTGTTCCCGGAACAGCGGTTGAAAAAATGACGTAAGTATGACCACCCTAGCTCGCCACTTCACTTTGGTCCGCGCTATAATGCCCTTGATTGTGGCATTGACGCACATGCAATGCCTCTCTGGCTTTGGACGCTTGCACCTTCTCGTTCGCCCCAAGGATCGTCGCTAAACAGCAGGTCGTAGTCTTGTGGAAACAATATTCGAAGCGGGGCAGGGGTACTGAAAGGCGAACACCGGCTCCAAGCTGGTATCCCAGGTCTTGCGAAACACTCCAGATCGCTACGCTCATCGAAGGAACTATGCCTGTTTATTTCCTCGCAGAGGTAGCGGCACTTGCCCCCCGTAAGTCCACACTGCCGCGTCGGGCGACTGAACATGGGCACGCGGTCCTCTCGTAGAAGGAAAAGAGACTGTGTGACTATATCGTCGACGTCAGTTCTTGCAACGTGGAAAGTCAACCGTCCGTTGTCAGCGTGGAGCCAACCTTCAAACGTGCGCGTAGTAGTCAAGTGGAAGGGCCGCTCATGGCCGGCCGGGAAGGGGCCGTCGGGGACGAGCGGTTCGGGCGTTGGGCGAGGAAGCATCGGACCGCCATCGGACCGCATAAGCCGGCCGGCGATCGGGAGGTTCCCAGCGGGAAGCGTTCCAGGTGACGCGCCAGATTCAGCCCCGACGAAGTTGGGGTGGCGTACGCTCAAGATCGCCGCTTCATTGGCTGCTTCAGGCTATTGCAGATGAGGTGAACTACTGCGCTTCCCGTAAATCCATCGATGTCAGCAATCAGCACCTCGTTCAGAGTCTCTCTGCCGTTCCAGGGCTGCTTCGCAGAGAACGTGCGACGTCGTAGCCCTCCATATCGGGCAAGTAATATCAGCAGAATCCGCGAAGGAGTGCATTCCAAGGCGACCAACGCGGCCTGACATAGCGCTGCCACATCCTGCGCTGAGATGCGCCGGGCGCACCGAAGCGTGCACATGGGTAGGTATTGCCAACCCAAGTATGCGCTCTTTATCCTCAACATGGGTTCTGTATTTGCACCTCTGGTGGCGACTTGGCGGGCCTCGCACAGCCTTCTTTTATGTGGTTGGATTATTTGCGAGGAAAAGCTTGAGTTTTTTCGGAATTCGTCGTTACCGGTGTTTCAAGAAAAATATTTCCTTTGTCAGAGATTTAGCGCGTATGCTGACGTTGTCGGTCCGGCGGAGCAAGTACTGGAAGACAGCCAGGGTGACTTCCCCTTCAATGCCTCCTCTGCCGCAGAACGCGCTACCTCGTTCGTCAACCAGGAATTGGAGCCAATCGAGGCGCACGAGGAATGGCGTGCCGCGATGGAAGGCGAGAGCATGAATGGAAATCGGCGGTGAGGTGTGTCGACACACCGATAGTCAGAGTCATCACAAGACCGTTGCATCGCGAGCTCGATAAGCTCGCCTACTAGTCACCAAAGGACTCTCCGGGTGAAGGTACGCTGGAAAATAATGGCCACCGGTGGGGTCCGCCGACTGGGCGTGGCCGAGGTTCGATAGTTCGCCATGGCTGCTGCGGAGACTATGTAGGTCACCAGGCCGCCTGCAGGCCCGAACTGGTGAGGCCGCGCCGTCCTGCTCGTACTGACCGGCAGTCGTCGCCTCAACACGATTACGCGGAGCTATCCTCCAGGGTGTCTTCGGGAAGGCCAAATCTGCGGCGGGAAGCCAGGATTGGCTGATAGCACTGCAAGGAGATATTTTCGTGACGCACCTCGTCCCCTTCAATGTGCAGCACCTCGAAGCGGCATGCCGTGTCCTCGGAGATGCAGAACGCGGCCTTACAGGACCGCAAATAGGGAGGCTCCTTCAGGAAATCGGACTTCCTGATCCGTGCCATACCATGACCAAATGGAAGCGTTTATTCAAGGCACTGGCGAGTGCACAGAATCGCTTTCGGGTCGGTAATCATTTAATTATGTTAATCAACCAAGCCACTCGTGATCCCGACGGATTTCATTGGTGCAGGGATGAACTGAACGTTGTGCTGTCGTTCTCAGACTTGTATGTGCGGGAGGACGGTCGTGTCGCATTTCTAACAAACGGATAATGCCTGATATCCTCGACCCTTCTTCGGACCATCCTCCTAGCGTGGGAACGGCTGCAACGGCCGAACTTCGCATGTTGGAGCTGATGGGGGCAGGAGCCAGGCCGATGATAGCCGTCGAGCGGAACCTCGCTGGCAGGCAGGCTATCTAAAGCGCATCCTCTACCTAAATGCCGGCATAGCAAACGGTTTGTGATGTGTCGTTGCGAGGGGAGCGAATCCACATCTCATGGCGGTTGCTCAGGTCTAGCTCAACGCCAGTTTTTCATGCGCCTATTGTCGCTGGAAGCTTTCGTTATGAGTGCCCGCGGACGCACGAGTTTTGAACACCACTAACAGGCCGGCTGCTGAAGTACTCACGGCGCAAGAGGTGAAGCTTCCCCCTGCAAGGCTGGTGGGTTCGCGATATTTCACAATCCGGAAGTCGCGCGTCACGTCATCGACTTTTTTCGTTGATTTTGCGCCCGTCTCCGGCCTCATTATCGCGATTACTGCAACTGCGGACGGATTTGTCCCTGTGAACGCATGCGCACGAGGTTGTAGGCGGCCATGCTCAGCACAAACATCTGGTCGACCTTTTTTAGTCCGCGCACCATCATTTGGCGCATGCGCCCACGGTCTTGGCCCAGCCAAAGCCTTGTTCGATCAGCTTGCGCTTCTGCTGCGAGATGGCATAACCGGCGCTGCAAGCAATGGCATCGGGAACGGCCGAGCGTCGCCCCGAGGTGTTCTGTGCCACGTGGGGACGTCACCCTCATTTTCAGGCAGGCTTGAATGAATTCCTGCGCGTCGTAGCCCTTTCGCGCCCACGGTGACTTCCACATTCAGGTCTTCAGTCATCTGCCTGGCGTCGTTGAGCATGACCTTCGCGGCCTCGCGCTCGGCGCGCCCGTCCGCATTGGTCACCATGGCGCTCACCACCAGGCCGTGGCGGTTGTCACTCAGGGTATGACCCATATAGCGCGGTTCACTGGCGATTTTGGCCTTGCGGTACAGTTTGGCATCGGGATCGGTCTTGGACTCGTGCGTCTCGTTGCTGCGCTTGCGACCCTTGAAGTTAGCGCCGTCGCTATCGTCATTGTCGCCGCTATCCTTGCGTACAAAGCTCTTGTGGTCGGCCCACGCCCCAAAAAAAAGTGGCCGAGTCCCGTGGAATACAGGATTCAGCCCTTAGGCGCCTAGCGATTTAACTGTCCAACTTCTTGGGGGCCAGTTCGGAGTGGCCCTCTTTTCCTAGCTGGTACCGTATATTTCCGGGACCGCATCGGCAGATCCGTTCCGGCAATCATACCCACCTGAAGTTCGGCATCAGGTCGCTGTGCTCGTCGATACTGACACCGCCCAGTTCGTTGATCATCTGCTTCATGGATTCCTTGGATTTCGAGTCGCAACTGGCAATCATCAGCAACTGGCCCGGTGCCATTTGCGCTTTCTGCCACCGCAGGCCGAGACGGCCAATCTTGGCGCCGACCAATCCGCCGATCCACCAGCCGATCATCGCGCCAAGCATGATAGCGCCAACATACGCAATGGCAGTGGCGCCCGTACCGGCGGAGACTCCGTATCTGAAAATTACCAGCGCGGCGACGATCGCGCCCACGAAAATCCCGGTGATCGCCGCTTCTTCGCGATACGTAGTCTGGCCGGGGTCAATCTTCGGCAATCCGTCAACTGGCTGATTGTCGCGCTGGACAAACCACGGTCCCGCGACAAGTGCTGATGTACCGGCCAGCTCGCCTAATCGAGCTTGCGCCAGCCTCGCCGTGATGGCGTCTTTCAGCCTGAAATATAGCAGCGTACGCATGGTGTTACCTCACTCAATCTCAATCTCAATTTCAACTTCGGCGAATCGGCGGAAGTTTGCGGAATGATTCCCGCCTAGGCCCTAAGCTCCAGAGCCCTTTGACTCTGGGGCAGGATGGTGACCGCAGGTTAGGCCAGCCTTCGTTGACAGCGCGATCCCAGTCAATCAGTAGCATGGCTGCCTGATGCCATTGGATTGCCACCAATCGTATGAATCCAAATCTTTGGATGCTTCCCTTCGGCAACTGGCCGACCTGGCGTTCGCGCAGTAGGCGCGTGGCGGGAATGGCCCGGTAGGTGGTTTTCGCAGAATTGTTCGGCACGATATTTCCTTCATTGCTTGGAGGGCTGACTGTGTGGGGCCGTTGTGACCAAGCGCCACCGCTGTGGGCTCCGATCTTCCATTGCGAACGGGTAATCGTTTCCATCCGTCCCGCATTGCCGAGGATCTTTACGGCATCATCGTCACGATGAGATCGCGGCCCGGCCGGCCCGAAACGCGGAAGAGCAGCAAAGAAGGCGGCAATCAACCTGGCAATCGGTATTGCGGCCAAGGATCCCAATCGCCGGACATCGATTGCATCGATCCTGGCGAACGACCGGCTTCCTTGGTTACTGGAGGAGTGAGCGAGCAGAGGTCGCCGCGTGGCATCTTGCATGAAATTTCCAGGAATCCCCGTGAGTGACTTCAGGAGTCACTAGTCCAAAGACGTTGTCGAGGGGGAAGGCCCGGAAACGAGTGGTAGGCGAACCAGAAGCACGTAGCTTCAGGGACGCCGCAACTATTAGTATAGGTGTCCGTTGTATCTCAGCCCAACGGCCTTACAAAATGGCCTGGCAGGCGTTGCGCCGCGCAGCCGCGGTGCCCGCAAACGCAGACCGGTCGTCCACCGCTGGCACTACACTGAAATGGCAACCCACAGCAATCTTTGCTGTCCGGATCTCTTCCCTTTTCTTCAGATCGTCGTCAACGCAAGGCTTGAGATGAACCGTCTCCAATACTCGGTGAGCCTGTCCTACGAGGTCATGGATCCCATGGCGGACTTCCGCTAAACATTGAAGCAGCCAGGACTTTCCGGCAGTTCGTCGTTTCCGAGCGATTGACCTCCCCCGTCAATTCAGACCACTCACTAGACAGATCCGGTGCTGTGCAACCGCCCGCTTAGAATGCGCACCCCCAAGGGGCCGCCTTGTCATCCAGTATGAGGCACTCATCGATATCGATCATCGACTGGACGACAGCGATCGATTGTCAGAAGTGCCTGTCGCCGAACTACCGTTCGATGTCTGGCACTACCCACCTTGCGTCAACGGCGATACTGGCAATGATCCCGTCCGAAGACGTGGATTGCAGAGGCGCCGCCCACACGGCGCGCCCCTGTCGAGCATCCTATAGGTCCTGGAATGAGATGCTGTGGACATCTAGACTGATAGTTACGACATGAATACATGTGCGCTTCTGTCAGGTTACCACTCGTATCGATCTTTCCCTCCGTCAACGTATCTGGACCAGGCATCATGAATTCACCGTCGGGGGGGCGTATTCATGCCGGCTGCGGGTCGCGCCTTTTCGTTGCCAGCTACCCGGAAAGCCAGAGGCGCTTGTCCTTCGCACCGATCGGTGAATAGATTAACACCGCTGGCCACATGAACAATGAGGGGGATATCGTGTCGGTTGCCGTTGGGAAAGCGGCTCACAGGGCCATGCTTGCCATGCAAGCGCTACGACACCGTGCGCAAAGATTTGGCTTTGCACGCTTGACACCCACTCGACGCCCCCAGCAGTTATGCCAGTTGTCGACTGGGATCGCGCCGTCAATGATGGGTGGCCCGACCTGCACTCGCGACAATTCCAGGGAGTCGGGCCCCGTGCCGAGATCCTTGCATGGTTTCGACGGATCGAGGGGAGTAACGGCCAGGCCGGAGTGAGGTAACTCTATGCGTACTCTTCTATATTTCACGTTGAATGATGTGGCCACCGCAAAATTGGCACAGGTGCGGCTCGGCGAGTTGTTCAACAGGTCTGAACTCGTCGGAGGACCGTGGTTCGTCCAGGGCGACAATCAGCCCGTTGAAGGGCTGCCGAGGACGGAAATTAGCCAGACCACGTATCGTGAAGAAACAGCGATCGGTGGCTTTGTTGTGGGTGTTATCGCGGCAGTGCCGGTGATACTCGCGTACGGGGTTTCCGCCGGACCGGCTGCGAGCGTTGTCACCTTCGTGGGTGGCCTCATGTTTGGCGGCACGCCAGACCGAAGCGCCGGATCCTCGCGCCAACCAGCCCGCCAATCCAACTTCAGATGGCTATGAGCGCCGGTGAGGTACCTCTTACGTCGCGCCGAGTCGATATCCACTGTAGCGAGTTCGCAGGGGTCGTGTGTTTTTGCTATGCCGAAAGCCGGGGCGCATTTTTTTGGGGGTGAAACGAATGGTGAATGATCTCGGCTCTACTATGGATTGGCTTACTGAGTACCGAGGATTCGAAATCCGTGTTGCCCTTGTGAACACGTCCGAAGATATGTTCGACGCCTGGTTTCAGATTGAAGGTCCGATGAAGCCGCTTGGGGTCGCTGCGATTGGCAAGCGAGTGAAAGTCCACGGAGGACCGTTTAGCCGACGCTGGGCGCATCTCATCGCGGAGCTTGCAGGCAGGGCTGCAGTGGATGTGATTTTGGGTGTGGATGAGTGATTTGTCGCACCAACCCGCTTTTGCGGGTGCGGTATCGAAATTGCAACAGCGGAATGGTTGTACTCCATGGAGACGAAGATGCGTCGAGATGTCATCGTTGGAGACCATCGCGTTTCGATCTTGGCAGAGCCCAAACACGATCCACAGAGACCGGCGAATGTCGCCGGGTATTCAGTTCGGTACAAGATAACTCGCACGGACGGGCGGCCAGTTAGAGAAGGCTTCGTGACAGTGCAATCGTACGAACTCAACGTAGGCACTGATCTCTTCTCCACGGCCGAGGCTGCACTCGACTATGGTGAGGCGAAGGCTCGAGAGGACGTCTCGACGTTCTAGGCCATTAGACAACCGCTCAGAGAAAAGATGGGGATTAATGGCTCCGCAGCAGCGGCCGGTCGGCAGCCGTACCTGTTTGCCATGCGCGATGGCGAGCTGCCCGTTGACAGCACCGTCGTCACGCCTTCCGACAGTAGCGCGGCCACGGGCTGCCATGCTTTCTACGCCTACTCAACAAATTGTCTGATTGACCTCCAGGCAGGAATCATCGTCGATGTCGAGGACGGTGGCCAATCGAACGAACGAGGCGAACTCGACCAGGACGATGATTGATCGGGTGGAGCAGCGCTTTGCATTCAAGCCTTTTCACCTAGTGGGCGACACTGCTGCTGCTTTTTGAACGAATCGCCTGTCCTGGCCCGCGCATGTCCTTGACGCTTCGCCGTGACAGGGCGCGACCAGCTACTGGCTGCGGAGCAACTTCATTGACATGGACACGCCCCTTATGCTGGTACCGCGATGCGTAAGTTCGCCGGAGGAATCCATCATGCCTACACCCGCCGTCAAAACGGATTCCGCATTCTGGCAGCTCCCTGTCGCGGCGCTCTTGGAACAGGTGGCCACAGGCCCTGACGGACTGAGCAGCGCGGTGGCGGCTGCGCGCCTGGCACAGTTCGGCCCAAACCTGATACATGGGGAGCGAATAAGAGCGCTGATCCTTCAATTTCTGACCAAGTTCCACAATCCCTTGGTCATCATTCTCCTCACTGCCAGCGCCCTTTCCGCTTTCACCGGCGACACCCTCAGCTTCTTCATTATCGGTACCATCGTCATCATCAGCGTGTCCCTCGATTTCGTCCAGGAATACCGGGCTGGTCAGGCGGCGGAGCGACTACGCCAGTCGGTGGCAGTACGGGGGCAGGTGCTGCGGGATGGCCAGCCCCTTGAGATACCGCTTGCGGAGTTGGTGCCCGGCGATGTGGCGCTCCTTACCGCCGGCGACCTGATTCCCTGCGACGGCAGGGTGCTGGAGGCAAAGGACTTCTTCGTCAACCAGGCCCTCCTACCGGCGAACCATATCCGGTGGAAAAGACCCCCGGTGACTTGCCGCGAGAGACAGAGATACTCTCGGCCAGCAATACCGTGCTGTTGGGGACATCGGTGATCAGCGGCACGGCCAGGGTGCTGATGTGCCGCACCGGGCAGAATACGGCGCTTGGTGAGATTGCCGACACCCTGCTGGTCACGGCCCCGCCCACCGCCTTCGAGCAGGGGACCCACCGCTTCGGGAATCTCATCATGCGCATGACGATCCTCCTCGTCCTGTTCGTCCTTCTCGTCAACGCCTTCTTTCATCGCCCATGGCTCGAATCGTTCCTGTTTGCCGTGGCCCTGGCCGTCGGGCTGACGCCTGAACTCCTCCCCATGGTGGTCTCCGTGACGCTGTCGCGAGGCGCACTGCGCATGGCAGCGAGCAAGGTGATCGTTAAGAGGCTCGCCTCGATCCACCACGTATTCTGTACCGACAAGACTGGCACGCTGACCGAGGCCCGGATCCACCTGGAGCGCCACCTAGACCCCCTTGGCAGGGAAAGTCAGCGGGTTCTGGAACTGGCCTACTTCAACAGCTTTTTTGAAACAGGACTAAGAAGCCCCCTCGATGACGCCATCCTGGAGCACACAGAAATCGACGTGAGCGGCTGGCGCAAGATCGATGAGGTGCCGTTCGATTTCGAGCGCCGCCGGGTATCGGTGCTCCTCGACAATGGGACGACCCTACTGCTCGTGGTCAAGGGGGCGCCTGAAGACATCCTCCGTCTGTCGGTCAGCTACGGGTTGAATGGAGAGGCCGGCCTGCGGCCCCTGAATGAAGCGGCGCTCAAGGGGATCACCGGGCAATTTGAGGGTCTCAGTAAAGAGGGCTTCCGGGTGCTGGGCATCGCCTCACGGCAGGTGGGGATGGGCCACCCCCATGCCGTGGTGGACGATGAAACGGAACTGGTCTTTGCTGGCTTCGCGGCCTTCCTCGATCCCCCCAAGGAGAGCGCCAAGGCGGCCCTGGCAGAGTTCGCCGCCGATGGGATCGCGGTCAAGATCATCACCGGCGATAATGAATTGGTCACACAGCTTGGGCTCCCGGTAGTGGGTGTGCTTACCGGTGCGCAGATCCAGCAAATGGATGACCCGGCGCTCGCAGCGCGGGTGGAGCAAGTGAACCTCTTCTGCCGTGTGGCGCCTACCCAGAAAAACCGGGTCATCCTGGCGCTGAAGCAGCGCGGTCATGTAGTCGGGTATCTCGGCGACGGGATCAATGACGCGCCTTCGCTCCATTCCGCCGATGTGGGCATTTCAGTGGACAGTGCCGTGGACGTGGCGAAAGCGGCGGCAGACATGATCCTGCTGGAACGCGACCTGGTAGTCCTCCATGCCGGGGTCCAGGAAGGACGGCGCACATTCGGCAATATCATGAAATACATCATGATGGGAACCAGCTCCAATTTCGGCAACATGTTCAGCATGGCCGGCGCTTCGCTTGTTCTCCCTTTCCTCCCGATGCTGCCGGTGCAGATCCTGCTCAACAATCTCCTCTACGACGTATCCGAACTGCCCATTCCAATGGACCGGGCAGATGATGATTACTTGAGCCATCCCCGTCACTGGGACATGAATTTCATCCGCAATTTCATGTTGATTATCGGCCCGGTCAGCTCGATCTTCGACTTCCTCACCTTCTACATTATGCTGACGGTCTTTCATGCCGGCGAGAGGCTCTTCCATACCGGTTGGTTCATTGAGTCCATGGCCACGCAGGTGCTGGTTATCTTCGTCATCCGCACCCGTAGGAATCCTTTCAGGAGCTACCCGAATCCGTGGCTCATTGCCTGTTCACTGGCGGTGGTGGCGGTGGCCGTGCTGCTGCCGTTCACCCCTGCTGGCGTGCGTCTCGGTTTCGTCGCGCCGCCGGCATTCTTCTTTATCATCCTCGCTGCCATGCTGCTCTTCTATCTGTTGGCGGTGGAGGGCATGAAACAATGGTTCTTCCGCCGCTTTGCAACAGAGTGACGCAGAAGGGTGGATTCTTATCCCAGCTCCGCCGTCCTTCATCGCAACATAGAAGTCATCTGAACGGCACGACCGGCAGCAACCATTTAAACCCCACCACAGGGATCTCGCCCAAAGGAAGACTGGAAGCAATGTGGCAAGAGAATCTGTTCCTCCAGCTACATGCGTATCGTCTGGATATGCCGGCCTCCAGGCGAGCATCCATTCAGGCAGGTAGTCATCTTTCACCCGCGGCCCCAATAGCACGCAGGATCTCATTCCGACTTATCGAAGATGCCGGCTTCGAGATCTTTGCTGAAATGCTGAACCCAATCGGTTTCATCGCCGATCGGGTATTCCCTTGTAACTTGTGTCGATAGTCTGGTTACCGTGACGTAGCCCTGTAAACCGATGTTCTCGTCGCCTTTTGGGTCAGTCGTATCCGTTTCCAGGAGTTCGAAATCATCTGCTGCCAGACCATTATGCTGCAAGGTCGCAAGAAAGTCCTGTTGTTCATCCGGTTCGATCAGTCGCATCGTCGGCCTCTCGCTGTTCAAAGGAGCGAATACCGAAACTCTCTTTCAAGATTCCGTTTCATTTCAGCCCTCCTACGTGTGGGCAGCCATGGGTGATGCCCACGGCCCGCTCGGCGTACATCACACCACCTTGACCTCAATGCGGGTGGGTTGCGTGTGTTCGGCTTTCGGGATGCGCAGCTTGAGCACGCCGTGGTTGAACTCGGCGACAACCTTTTCGGCATCTAGTTCCTTGGATAGCGTGAACACGCGCCGGTAACGGGGCAGAGAAACCTCCGCGTAACTGGCTTCCATGCCCTCCGGCAGATCCAGGGCGACTTCGCCCTTGATGGTCAGGATATCGCCTTGCACCTGCACGGCCAGCTTGTCCTTGGGCACACCCGGCAGATCGGCGTACAGGGTGATGCCTGCGGCGTCCTCGTACACATTCACTGGCGGCATCAGGGCTGCTTCAGTGCTGACGGTGTCGGCTTGCTTGGTGACAGCAGTATTTTCGCTCATGGCCTGATCCTCCTCGCTCACTGGATGCTGATTTGGCGCGGCTGCGCGGCTTCGAGGCGCTGGATGCTGATGTGCAGCACGCCGTCGCGGTACTTGGCCTCCACCGCATTGGGATTCACGTCGTTTGGTAGGCTTACCACACGGCGGAAGCGGCCGGCGAAGCGTTCATCGATATGCACGGAGGTTTGCTCGTCCTTGTTGGGGAGATCGGGCTTGCGCTCGCCGACAATGGTCAGCACGCTCTGCACCAGCTGCACGTCGATGCTGGCCGGATCGACGCCAGGGGCAAAAGCGTAGATTTCCACCGAGTGGGGTGTGCCGCCTACATTCATGGCCGGAAAACTGACCCGACCACGAATGCTGGAAGACAGCTCGAATGGCTGCTGCCATTCGCGCTGTAGCCGTTCCAGTTCTGAGAATACGTCACGGGGAAACAACGATCGATACATCATGTTTGCCTCCATTCGCTTTCGCGCGGGCGCCATATTCGGACGCCCCCGGTTGCAATGGTAAGGCTTCGCCTGGGGATTTCAAGTTCTTGATTTGACTGGTATTTGGGGTTACCCCGTTTCATCGGACAGATTCGCATTGGAATTTTATGTCGATGGGTTTCCTCCTTGTGATGGGGCAGTGTAGGCCCGGTGTAGCGCCGGATTCATGCCATTGACAGGCAGCTTTTCAAATTCCTGCGGGGAACGATAGCCCAGGGCGCTGTGCAAGCGGTGCGAGTTGTACCAGCCCTCAATCCAAGTGAACAACGCCTGTCGGGCGTCGTCGTGGGTGGCGAAGTGCGAGCGGTTCAGCAATTCGCACTCGAGCGTGGCAAAGAAGGCCTCACACATGGCGTTGTCGTAGGCATCGCCCACTGAACCCATGGAGGGGCGTACGCCCGCATCCCGACAGCGTTGGCCAAAGGCCACCGACGTGTACTGGCACCCCTGGTCCGAATGGTGGATCACCGACGTGGGATGTCGCTGCGCGAGCGCCATGTCCAGCGCCTGCAACATCAGCGCGGTGCGCAGGTGGTTGTCCATGGCCCAGCCCACGATGCGTCGGCTGTATACGTCGAGGACGACAGCCAGATAGTAAAAGCCGGCCTTGGTCGGAATGTACGTCGCATCGGCAACCCAAAGCTGGTTGGGGGCCTCAGCACGGAAGTGCCGCTGCACCAGATCGGCAGCGGGTCTGGCCCGCGCTGCGCGGTGCGTCGTGCAGATGAAGTGTGGCCGGCATGCCCCGCGCAGCCCGGCCTCACGCATCAGTCTCGCCACGCGCTTGCGCCCCACCCGGATGCCCTGACGCAGCAGAGCCGCGTGTACCCGGGGCACGCCATAGGTGCCGCAGGAGTGCGAGTGAATTGCTCGGATCTGCACCAGCAGCAGCTTGTCACGCACGACACGGGGGCTCGGGCTACGCCCGTTCCACGCATGGAACCCACTGCGCGAGACCTTAAGCAGCCGGGCCATGGTGGACAGCGGATAACGAGCTTGGTTCGCCTTCATGAATTCGTACCCTTGTCGGGCAGCGAGTCGGTCTCCCGGGCGAACCAAGCCGCGGCTTTTGCAAGTATCTCCCTCTCCATTTTGAGCTGCCGGTTCTCACGGCGTAGCCGTGTGAGCTCCTGGTGCTCGGCACTGGTCAGGCCATCATGACGTGTGCCTGCGTCACGCTCGGCCTGTGCAACCCAGTTGTAAATGGTCTGAGCCGTGGGTTCGAATTCTTTGGCCAGATCTTCGGGGCGGCGACCTGCATGGACCAAGTCAACCATTTGCTGACGGAAGACAGTGCTGTACGGTGGGCGCGTTTTCGGCATAGTGCACCTCCTGTTTACTCAAGATAGGCACTGTCCGAAAAAGATGGAATGAACGCGCCCCGGCCCTCCCCGATGATAGGGGCTGTGGTTCAGTTGCACATCTGGGAAAGATGACAGGTGGGGGGTAGGCGGGTCCCCCATCACGAAACGGCATCGATGTGCCAGAGTGGGAGTTGTCACAATCCACACAGGATGGAGGAACCCGAAATGAATACTACGTCCTACGGCCTGGACATCGCAAAAACTGTCTTCCAGCTCTATTGGGTCGAACCTGATGGCAAGTGTTTCAACCGACATTTCAGTCGACCGAAACTGATCGAATTCCTCGCCCGACGTGAGCCGGGGCGCATCGCGCTGGAAGCATGCGGCAGCGCACACTGGTGGGCTCGCCAGCTACAGGCCATGGGCCATGAACCGGTGCTGCTGCATGCCCAGTACGTACGCCCGTTCGTGCAGACCAACAAGACCGATGCGGCCGATGCCAAGGCCATCTGGACCGCAGCTCAGCAGCCAGGCATGCCCGTCGTGGCGCCCAAGACCGAGTCCCAACAATGCGTGCTAAGCCTGCACGCCATGCGCCGGCTGCGCGTGAAGATGCGCACCATGCTGGTCAACCAGCTGCGCGGCATGCTGTTCGAGTTCGGCGTTCATTTTCGGCGTGGACTGCGAACAGGCCTACATGAAATCGTCGAGCGCATGGCCGAAATCGAGCAAGACGTGCCGCCTACACTGTTTGAGTTCGTGCGCGAACAATTGCTAAGCATCGAGCAACTCGATCAAGAGATTGCCCGCCTCGATCAACGCATCGACGCCTGGGCGCGGCAGAATCGGGCCTGCCATGCGATTCTCGCCATCCCCGGCATCGGCATGCTCACCGCTACCGCCATGATCGCAACCATTGGCGACGTGCACACCTTCAAGTCCGGGCGGCAACTGGCGGCCTATTTTGGCCTGGTGCCGAAACAGACCGGCACTGGTGGCAAGGTCTGGCTGGGCGGCATCAGCAAACGTGGCGACCCCTACGTGCGCACCTTGCTCATTCATGGCGCTCGGGCCGTGCTGAATCATCTGCGCAGGAAGAATCAGCCCGGCTGGAGCCTGAGGCTCGCGCAGCGACGGCCTGCAAACGTCGTTGCCGTCGCCATGGCCAACAAGATGGCACGCACAGTCTGGGCGCTGTTGGCGCATGACCGAGCTTATGACCGAGACTACGTCTCGGTCAGGCCTGCCTGACCGGCAAGGCCCGGCTGGCAGGGAAGAAAGGCAGGACCCGTCCACAGGTTGCGACGGTTAGATGAACATCATGGCAAGACAGGTCGGACCGCGGGAGCGCAAGCCCAATGACTCGCAGGTGCCTCAAAGCACGAAAAAAAGGTAGGGACGCTCCCGGCGGAATATCCATGATGGCCCGCAGGCGTCGCCTGCAACCCAAGGCCGGATATAAGTCTGCAACCAGTCCTGCTCAAGCCAAGCGATGGTCGTCTTACCTTGCAAACCGGGGCGCGTTCATATAAGCGGGTCACCTCCACCTGCCGCTCAAGGATTTCATTGCCGATATCCCAGTACAGGGCAACCAAGGCTTGGTTGACGGCAAGAGCCGCGCGTTGCTGGGCGCGTCCAATTCGAGATTTGAGCGAAGCGAGCCAATCGATGTAGTCGGGAGGCAGAAGTAACGAAGCCATGGCAGAGCTGCAAGGAGGCCTAATCGAGCAGTATAGAGCACGTGCTTACCAGGTGGCCAAGATCCAATGTAATGCGCTTTATTGTGCACTTAAAGCGTTGCCTGCCCGCCCAGCCAGCGACCCACGACAAGCAGAACGTTATCGAACCTTATCGCCGCACCCTGGCAACGCCGGCGTCACGAGCATCCTGACCGCGCGCGCAGCAGCTCCCCTTGTTTGCGAGTCCGGCGAAACGCAACGGCAGTAGCCGGCTGCCAGTTCCCGCCGCTCCGAGCCAGCTTTCCCGATATGAAGGTATTCTCACCGCGCAACCTCAAATACAGCGCGCCCTAGTGGTGTGCGTCAAACGGATTGCATCTTATTCAGCTTTGCCCGGGCACGCGTGACTTTCGCCAAGATGTCAGAAGCTTTGGCGGTCCAGATGAACGGTTTCGGATCACGATTGTGCCTCTCCATGTATTGCTCGATGGTGCTGACCAATTCGGGTACCGAGTGAAAAGCCGAGCGCCGCAATTGGTTCTCTGAGAGGTCACGAAAGAAGCGTTCGACCATGTTCAGCCAGGAGGCGCTGGTGGGGGTGAAATGCATGTGAAATCGTGGGTGTTTGGCGAGCCACGCTTGCACATTGGGGTGCTTGTGGGTTGCATAGTTGTCAGCGATCAAATGGAGCTCGCGGTCCTTGGGCGTACTTCGATCAATCTGCCGCAAGAAGCGCAGCCACTCTTGGTGTCGATGCTTTGTCATGCACTGACCAATGACACTTCCATCGAGGGTGTTCATCGCCGCGAACAAGGTCGTCACGCCATGACGCTTGTAGTCGTGAGTCATCGTTTGACAGCGACCTGGCTTCAACGGCAGGCCTGGCTGGGTCCGGTCAAGCGCCTGAATCTGGCACTTCTCGTCGCAAGAGAAGACCAATGCGTGTTCGGGTGGATTGAGATACAGCCCGACGATGTCTTCCAGCTTCTCGGTAAAGTGTTTATCGTTCGACACCTTGAAACTCACCACCCGATGCGGCTTGAGTCCATGCGCCTGCCAGATGCGCCGCACGCTCGCCGCACTGACGCGGGCCTTCGCTGCCATACTTCGCGTACTCCAATGCGTCGCGTTATCCGGACGCTGTTGGGTTGTCAGTGCCACGATGGCCTTGACCTTGCGCGCGGAAATCTTCGGCTTTCGTCCCGGCCGCGCCTCATCTTGCTCGATCCCCGCGAGTCCGTTGGCTATAAATCGCGCTCGCCAGCGTGCTACTGTGCCGCGCCAGACACCTAGCTCTACGCCGATCTCTTTATCCATTTTGCCCTGCGCTGCGAGCAAGATCATCTTGGCGCGCTCCGCAAGCCTCACCGCGATCGTCCGGCTCGTAGCCCACGTTTCTAGCTGTTTGCGCTGTGCTTCACTTACTTCAACCTGTGCCGCGATTCTCATGAGTTCGCCCTCCATATAAAGCAGACTCACTGATCGCCATTAAGTTGCATTATTTATGACGCAGATCACTAGCTGAGACTGGCTGGACGTCGAATTTGTGCAGCAGCCTGCTGCACAATTACCGTTTCACCTCTGCACCTTGCTAGACAAGGTGAAGAATACGCCTCTTCGCGAATGGTATGCCGCTCAAGCGCTCGCCCATGGTTGGTCCCGCAACCTGTTGGTGATGCAGATAGAGACCCGATTGGATGACCGCCAAGGTCAGGCCGTCCTTGGATGCTGATCGCGCACAGGATTGAACTAGACCCTACCCGAGACCAAGAGACGAACCGGGCTGCCGCAGTCCATGTGGCTAACTTTGGCGAGATATGAACGTAAATTGTCATTCGTGCCACTAGTTCGTTCAAGCCGCGCTCCCTATCCTGTGCTCGGTGGATCGTGGCCCGACAGGGGCAGAGTCCGCCAGAAACTTCAACTTACTGTGAGATAGAAATTGAAAGACAAGCTACTGATGCTCCGCCCCGATTTTACTCAAGCCTCGGACACAGCCAGCTAATGGACATGGACCGCTACGACAAACAAATCCTTGACATCCTGCAGGAAGACGCCACTGTCTCCGTAACGGAAATTGGGGACCGCGTCGGCCTGACCTCGACGCCGTGCTGGCGCCGCATCCAAAAGCTGGAAGAGGCCGGCATCATTCGCAAACGGGTTGCATTGCTGGACGCAGACGCGTTGAACGCCGGTGTCACAGTCTTTGTCTCAGTGCGTACCAGCCAGCACAACCTGAAATGGATCAAGCTGTTCCATGGATTGGTGACATCGATCCCGGAGGTGACCGAGTTTTACCGGATGGCCGGCGACACCGATTACCTGCTGCGCGTGGTAGTACCGGATATCGCGGCCTATGATCGCGTTTATAAGAAGCTGATCCAAGGGGCGGAGCTTGCCGATGTTAGCTCCAGCTTTGCGATGGAACAGATCAAGTACACCACTGCGCTACCATTGGATTACGCGTAAGCGGGCACCGGTCATCCTGGACTGGCGAAGAAACCTACTATCTCACGCGTATAGGTGGCTCGGTTGGATGGACACCCCGTGCCACCATAAAAGAGCGCAATGGCAACTGGGCTCCGCCATTGGCCGGAATCAATGCAGCGCAGATGTACTGAAATGTCGTCTGTAGTGTCCGGGACTTGTTCCGAGCCGGATCCGGAAGTGATTGCGCAACGTGGCTGCGGCGCCGAACCCCACTTGCACCGCGATGTCATCCACGGATGCATCGGTCTCTTCGAGCAAGACCCTCGCTCGGCTTAAACGCTCTATCAGCAACCACTCGCCAGGCGGCATACCCATCATACTGACAAAGTGCCGCTGGAACGTGCGGGCACTCATTGCGGCTTGCCTTGCCATCCTGGCAATCGGCCAGTCTTCGTCCAATGTTGCGCGCACCGCGTCCACCAAGGGGGCCAACGAAGCACTGCTGCGCTTCGAGACCGGCTCGGCAATGTACTGGGCTTGGCCGCCTTCACGGTGTGGCGGCATGACAAGTCGGCGTGCGACCTGATTGGCCGCGCGAGGGCCAAAGTCCCGGCGGATCAGATGCAGGCACAGATCGATTCCTGCTGCACTTCCGGCCGACGTCAGGACATCGCCGGCATCGACGTAGAGGACATCTGCCTCCACCCGAATTTCCGGATATCGCTCCGCTAGTGTTGCCGCGTGACGCCAGTGCGTCGTCGCGCGCTTACCGTCGAGCAATCCTGCGGCGGCCAATACAAAGGCACCCGTGCAGATCGACATGATTCTCGCCCCTCGCTTGTTCGCCTTTCGCAAAGCGCGGCAGAGCTCCGGTGGCACAACCGCTTCAATATCCCGCCAGCCCGGGATGATGATCGTCTTCGCCTTCGACAGAAGTTCAAGGCCACCGTCAGCCTGTACTTGGATGCCACCCGGCCCGCGCAACGTCCCGAACTCGGCCGAACACGTCGCAAAGCGATACCACGTGCTTCCCATTTCCGGTCTGGGCAAACCGAACACTTCAACGGCGCAGCCGTATTCAAAGAGGCTCAGGCCGTCGTAGACGACGACTGCGACAAGTCCCCCATTGGCGCCCGATTTCGATTCGTTTCTTGGCACGATGCAGATAGAAATAGGCATTGATGCCATCTCGCCAGATTTTGCGCCCTCTGCCTCGCGTCTCGCAAGCGTCGAAACGGGTCAGTTTGACAGCGCCGGGAGCATGCCAGCCTGCTCGCAGGCGCTGTGGGCATCATGCGGCGCACTTCGGCATGATCGAGACGAAAAGTGTCGTTCGTGCCTCTAGTGCGTTAAACGCTCGCTCCCTATCCATTGCTTGGTGGATCGGCGGTCCGACTTTTTTCGCGAGACTCCATGTGCTTCGAAAAATGGTCTTCACCCCGGCTTGTGCCGGTCAACGGCGACACCGGCGGCGCGTCGAAGGCACGAACCTCCGGCGGTTCTCCGTTGGACCACGGCGCGATCTCGACCAGTGCGGAATGCGCGCTGCACCCTTGGGCCAGGCGGGACGTGCCGCGGTCCATTGTCAGGACGTTGGGATTGCCGTGGCGCTCAAGCGAACTGTTGCTCGCATCGAACCAGGCACCGGTCGACATCACTACGACTCCTCGTATCAGCGTATCGTCCAGACGGGCGCCGGCCAGGCATGCCCCGCGCTCGTTGAACACGCGTACGATCTCGTTCTGCACAATGCCGCGCTCTGCCGCGTCCAGCGGGTGTATATGGACTGCCTGCCGGCCTCTGACCTTCAGTGACACGGAGTGGCTACCCGCGTCCAGCTGGGAGTGCAGCTTGTCCGCCGGCTGGGACGTGATGAGGTGCAAAGGCCAGCGCTGGGCTGCGGCATCTCCAAGCCATTCGGCAGGTGGCAGCCAGGACGGATGAGGAGGGCAATCCTGATAGCCGAATTCTCCAATGCGCCGGGAGTAGAGCTCGATCTTGCCGCTGGGTGTGCTCAGGGGACTGCCCTGTGGATCGGCACGGAAGTCCGAGAACAGCACGAACGGCGTGCCCGGCTCCGGCAAGCCGGTGTACCCCTCCTCCCAGAACTGTTCAAACGGCGGCGCTTCGAAGCCTGCCTCGGCCCAGCGTTCCACCATACTGTCGTAGATATGGCGAATCCACGCGAATTCGTCGCGGCCTTCCGTAAACGCGAATTCGCAGCCGGCGCGCAATGCCAGGTCTCGATAGATGTCGAAGTCGTTGCGGCTGCTGTACTGGGGCGGTAGCGCCTGATGCATCGCCAGCACGTACCGGTCTCTTGAGGAGCCCCCGATGTCGTTGCGCTCCAGCGTTGTCGTGGCCGGCAGAACGATGTCCGCGCGCCGCGCGGTCGGCGTCCACCAGCTGTCATGCACCACGATCGTCTCCGGCGCTTGCCAGGCGCGCACGAACCTGTTCAGGTCCTGATGGTGGTGGAACGGGTTGCCGCCGGCCCAGCACACCATGCGGATATCCGGATAGATGCCTTCGCGGCCGTTGAAGTCGTAGCGCTGCCCTGGATGGAGGAGCATGTCCGAAATACGCGCGACGGGGATGCTGCTGCGCGCGGGATTGGCACCCGCGCCCATCTCCGGCGCCGCAACGTCGGGCCTGGGCGTTCCGGCGCCGTTGATGGAGCCATGCCCGAACGCAAAGCCACCGCCCGGCAGCCCGATCTGCCCCAACATCGACGCCAGCGCGATGCTGGCCCAGTAGGGCTGTTCGCCATGATGCGCGCGCTGCAACGACCACGTGCAATTCAGCATCGTGCGCTGCCGGGCGGCTTCCGTGGCCAGTTCGATGATGGTCCCGGCCGGCACCGCGCAGATCGATTCCGCCCAGCGGGCGTCCTTGGCCTGGCCATCGTCCCGGCCCAGCAGATAGGCCGCGAACGCGTCAAAGCCCTCGCAATGGCTCGACAGAAACTCCGCGGCGTGCAGGCCGCGCGTCAGCAGGGTGTGCGCGATGCCCAGCATCAGCGCGGTGTCGGTGTTGGGCCGGATCGGCACCCATCGGGCCTGCAGGCCGTCGGGTATGTCAGCGCGCGTCGGGCTGACTACAACGAATTTCACTCCTGAGCGCTTTGCCCGTCCGATCCACTCGTGCGAGCTGTGCGCACCCGCGCCGCCGGAAGTGATCTGGGTGTTGCGCAAGGGCAGGCCGCCAAAGGCGATGAACAGCTCCGTGTGTTCAAGAACGCTGCGCCAGTCGGTTACTCTTCCCGTGACTGGCTTGTAGGTGCCGATCACATGAGGCAGCAGGAACTGCGCAGCGCCCCAACTGTAGTTGCCCGCCTGCGTGGTGCAACCCCCGCCTGCGAACAAGAAGCGGTGCGTCAGCGTGCGGGCATGATGCAGGCGCCCGGCGGAGGACCATCCGTAGGAACCGCCAAAGACGGATGCATCGCCATGGTCGGCGCGCACCCGTGCCAGCTCGCCGGCCACCAGATCCAGCGCGGTGTCCCAATCCACCTCGACGAACTCATCGTTGCCCCGCTCGCTGCGCTCCGCGTTCTCGCGCTTGCGCAGCCAGCCGCGCCGCACCGAAGGCCTGCGGATGCGCAGGGGCGAATGCACCATGCCCGGCATGGATTGCAGGATTGGTGAAGGTGCGCTGTCGCAGGGAAACGGCTCGCACGCGACGAGTTTTCCGCCTTCTACGACCGCCGTATATGCGCCCCAGTGCGAAAGTGTGGGAAAGCGGCTGCGAGTATTGGCTGCAGCAAGCTTCGTTGTCATGTTGGTCTCCTCCACCGGAATACAGGCGCCCGCTACGGGCGGCACAAGCACCCAATGTTGGGCGGGCCGCGCGAGCATTTTTTTCTCTTTTGGAGGGGATACGCCGATTAAATGAGATGAATTTGCTCAGGACGCATCCCTAAGCTGGTCGACATTCCAGCGGCAATCACGAACATGAAAGCCGCACCGCTCAGCCACGGAGATCCGATGAAAGAAAGCACTCAGTTAGTTTGCGCTGGCCGCCACCCGGAGCGGTTCGGCGGGGTCGTCAACACGCCGATCTTTAGGGCATCGACCATTCTCGCCGGGTCGATGGCCGAATGGGAGGAAATGAAGCGCGCCCGCGCTGCGGAAGAGTCTGGCGCGACGACCTACGGACGCTACGGCACGCCCACGACCCATGCGCTAGAAGAAGCCGTTGCCGCGCTGGAAGGTGGATACCGGTCGCTCGTGTTTCCATCCGGCCTCGCGGGGATCAGCACCGCGCTGACGGCGCTGCTTTCGGCCGGTGACCACGTGCTGGTCACCGACAGCGCCTATTCGCCCACACGTTCGTTCCTGGAGCGAGTCCTGACGCGCTTCGGCGTCGAAGTCGAGACCTACGATCCTGCCGGCGGCACGCCGATCGAAGCATTGTTGCGGCTCAACACGCGTGTCGTGTACGTCGAATCGCCAGGTTCGGAGACGTTTGACATCCAGGACATCCCGGCCATTTCCGCCGCCGCACATCGACATGGCGCCGTCGTAGTCATGGACAACACGTGGGGAACGCCGCTCTACTTCAAACCGTTCTCCCACGGCGTCGACGTTTCGATCCAGGCCGCCACCAAGTACATCGTCGGCCATTCCGATGCCATGCTTGGCGTGGTCACGTGCAATCGGGATACCTGGCCGCTAATCAAGCAGACCACGCAGGACATGGGACAGACCGCGGGGCCGGACGATGTCTACCTCGCACTGCGCGGCCTGCGCACGATGGCGGTTCGGCTCCAGCGCCACTGGGAATCCGGGCTGCGCGTCGCCCAATGGCTAGAGCGCCAGCCGCAGGTCGAGGCAGTGCTGCATCCCGCACTGCCGTCCCATCCCGGCCACGTGCTGTGGAAGCGCGACTTCACCGGTGCCTGCGGCCTTTTTTCCGTAGTGCTGCGCACGAACTCGAAAGCCTCGCTCGCTGCCTTCATCGATGCACTGGAGCACTTTGGCCTGGGGGTTTCGTGGGGCGGCTATGAAAGCCTCGCCATCCCGTTCACGCCGGGAAAGAACTGCACCGGCGCGCGCTGGCCGTATCAAGGGCAGGCCGTGCGCCTGCATGTGGGTCTCGAAGACCCGCAAGACCTCATCGACGATCTGCAGCGCGGCCTGATGGCGCTTTCCGCGCATGGTTCCACCCTGGAGGCATTGCAAGACGCCCAGGCCGACCAGGCTTGCCCGACCTGAACGACAACGCAGCCTAAGCCGGGTTTTCCCGGCACTTACCCCTACACGAATCCACGACGGAGACAGACATGAGCAAGATGAAGATTGAAGGGTCCTTTGTTGCCCTGATCACCCCCTTTGCCAAGGACGGCAGCCCGGACTTCGGCGCCTTTCGCGAACTGCTGGATTTCCAGGATCGCCACGGCACCTCGGCGGTGCTGATCATGGGATCCACAGGCGAGGTATCGATGCTCTCGCAAAAAGAGCGCGAGGCCATCATCGTGGAAACCGCGAAGATGAAGACCGGCAAGATGAAGCTGTTCTATGGCTGCACCGGCAACAACACCCAGACTACCAAGGACTATCTGCGCTTTGCCAGGGCCAACGGCGCGGATGGCGCCATCATCGCCGCGCCCGCCTACATCTGCGCGCCGGAGGCCGACATCGAAAGCTACTTCCTGGAAGTGGCCGACGAGACCGACCTGCCCCTCGGCATCTACAACAACCCGCCGCGCGTGAAGACCGACCTGAATTGGGACAGCCTGCTGCGCATCTTCAAGCACCCCAACTATGTCGTCCACAAGGAGTCGACGACGCGCGTCGGACAGGTAGCGCAAGTGCTGCGCGGCGCGCCGGATGTCTCCGTGATGTGCTGCGACTCGCCCAACCTTGGCCTAGTCGTTCCAACCATGAGCCTGGGCGGCCATGGCACCGCAAACATGACCGGCAATATCGCCCCGGCGGAGCTGACGCAGATCTCCCGTCCGTGGACATCCCCCGACACCGCGGCCAGCTTTCACAAGGCCTACCTGCAGAACCTGCAGTTGCTGCACTATGCCTACTCGGCCATCAACCCGGTGGCGATCAAGTCGCTGATGAAGGCAGTGGGCCTGCCTTCGGGCGAACTGCGCAAGCCGCTCACCGGCCTGGAAGGCGAGCCCCTGCTGCGCGGCCTGCGCGTCATCAAGGAGCTCGAACTCGACCGGAAGTACGGCTGGTCGTCGCCGATGCTCAAGGCCGTTTGAACCGAACCGGGAGCAATCAATGGACCTCGGCATTGCAGGGCGCCATGCACTCGTCTTCGGCGGGAGCAAGGGCATGGGGCGCGCTTGCGCGCACCAACTGGCGGCGGAAGGCGTGAAGGTATTCATCGCCGCCCGCACGGAGAGCACGCTGGCCGCGGCGGCAGCGGAAATCGGCGCCGCGACGGGTGGTGATGTCAGCTACGTGGTAGCGGACATCACCACGGACGAGGGGCGCGTCGCCGCGCTGGCGGCATGCCCTGCCCCCGACATCCTGGTCAACAACGCGGATGGTGCCCCGCCCGGTGATTTTCGCCAGTGGACACCGGCAGACTGGCACGCCGCGATCGATGCCATGATGATCGGGCCGATCGACATGATCCGGCGCACCGTGGACGGCATGATCGAACGCCGCTTTGGCCGCATCGTGAATATCGTCTCGCGCAGCGTGAAGACGCCGCAGCTGGAACTGGGCCTGTCCAATGGCGCGCGCTCTGGCCTCGTCGGCTTCGTCGCAGGGCTTGCGCGCCAGACGGTTCGCCACAACGTCACGATCAACAACCTGCTCCCGGGCGTGTTCGCGACCGATGCCCAGCGCCACCACATCGAAGGCATGCTGGAATCGACTGGCAAGAGCTTCGAGCAACTCTGGAACGAACGCGGCGCCAACAACCCGGCTGGCCGCTATGGCCGGCCGGAAGAGCTCGGGGCACTCTGCGCCTTCATCTGCTCTGGGCAGGCGAGCTATATCTGCGGTCAGAACATCCTGATCGACGGCGCAGCTTACCCCGGCACCTTCTGAGCCACCAGCTTCACCGAAGCCATTTCAAGGCAGCGCCGCCCGCCGCGCCCGACGTCATCGCGCGCGATGGCGCTGCCTTCCCTTGTCCAGCAAGTTACGTTGATCCGGCCATGCAACTACGCCCACTTACCAAGATCCGTTCCCGCCACATGCCCGTCGTACGCTTGGGCATCTTCCTCCTGTCCGTTCTGACGTCCGCGGGCGTCGCAAAAGCGGACTCCAGGTCTGACAGCCCCTACCCCGATCGTACGATCACCATCGTCGTGCCGCATGCGCCTGGCGGCTCGGTGGACGGCCTTGCGCGCGTGTTCGCGATGAAGCTCGGCCAGGAGCTGAAGCAGACCGTCATTGTCGACAACCGGCCGGGTGCATCGGGCCTTGTCGGGGCCGGCATCGTCGCCCGCGCGGCAGCTGACGGCTACACCCTCTACATCAATGCATCGATCCACAACATCAATCCGATGCTCTATCGGAAGACCATCAAGTTCGATGCGGTCAAGGATTTCACGGCGGTCAGCATGCTCGCGCAAGGCGCGCTGATCTTTAGCGTGAATCCGCAGGTGCCGGCGAACTCGCCGCAGGCACTGGCGCGCGCCGTGAAAGCCAACCCCAAGCTGTACAACTTCGCGACCAGCGGCAACGGCTCCGCCGGCCACCTGGCCCTGTCCCAGTTCATGTATGACAGCGGCATCGCGGACCTGCAGGTGCCCATTGCCCTGTACAAGGGCGGCGGTCCTGCGCTGACCGACCTCATGAGCGGCCAGGCCCAGGGGATGATGGATCCCATGCTCTCGTCGCTGCCCGGGGTCAAGGCCGGCAAGCTGCGCGCGATCGCGGTGACCGGGCGCACGCGCAGCCCGTTGTTGCCGGATGTCCCGACCATGCAGGAAGCGGGATTCAAGAACTTCGAGTTCTACTCCTGGTACGGCCTGTGGGCGCCGGCCAAGCTACCCGATGGGATCAGGAAGAAGCTCGACAGCGCCTCGGCGAAGATCATGTCGTCGCCAGACATCAAGGATCGCCTGTACGGACTGGGATTCGAGAGCGCCTACAAGGATGGCGGCGAATTCGAGCAATACATCGACAGCGAAACCAGGCGCTATCGCGCGATCATCGATCGTGCACACATCACGGCCGACTGAATCTTTGGAACGGGGCAGCAGACATGCGCGTACTAGTGCTTGGCGCCGGCGTCGCCGGCGTATCCGCCGCCTACCACCTGTGGCGCGACGGCCATGAGGTGACCGTGCTGGAGCGGCAAGCGAGCCCGGGGATGGGATCGAGCTTCGGCAACGCAGGCGGCCTTTGCCCCGGCTTTGCCGGACCGTGGGCGTCGCCGGGCATGCCGTACAAGGTGCTGCGCATGGCCATGCAAAAGCATGCGCCGGTGCGCTTTTCGATGATGCCGGATGCCGAACGCCTGCGCTGGCTCGCCAAATGGCTCAAGGAATGCAATGCGGAGCGCTTTGGCATCAACAAGGCGCGCATGCAGCGCTTGGCGCACTACAGCATGCGCTGCATGCAGGCCTTGCGTGACGAAGTGCCGGAGCTCAACTTCGGCTTTCACCGCGACGGCACGCTGCAATTGCTCCAGACTGACCAGGAAGTTGAACTGGCACAGCTGGCCACGCGCACACTCAGTCAGTTCCAGGTGCCATGGCGAATGATTGGGCGCGACGAAGCCATGGCGCTTGAACCCTCGCTGCGGGCGTCTGCCGCAGCATGGCAAGGCGCATTGCATCTGCCGGACGATGCATCAGGCGACAGCGCAAGGTTCTGTGCAGGCCTCGCCAGCTATCTTGCCCGTCGCGGCGTGTCTTTTCACTACGGCGTTTCGGCAACCCGCCTCGTCCATGCGCACGGCCGCCTTCGCAGCGTCGAGATCACGCATGGCGGGCAGACGGATCAGCGCCAGGCCGATGCCTGCGTGGTGGCGCTCGGCTGCCAGGCGCCCGCGCTACTCGCTGCTGCAGGCCTGCGGATCCCGATCTATCCGCTCAAGGGCTATTCGATCACGATCCCCATTGCCGACACCGGGGCTGCACCGCGCATGGCGATCATGGACGAGCACAACAAGATCATGCTGACCCGCTTGGGCGACAAGTTGCGCGTCGCGGGAATGGCCGAGTTCGTCGGATACGACCTGTCAGTGCGCCGGGTCCGCACGGAACTGCTGTCGGCACTGACGCGACGGCTCTTTCCACGCGGGTTCGACTATGCCGCGGCCACGTCGTGGGCCGGGCTTCGTCCGATGACGCCGGACGGGCCGCCCATCCTCGGCGCGACACCGCTGCAGGGCCTCTACCTGAATGCTGGCCACGGCTCCAATGGCTGGACACAGGCATGCGGCACCGGCCGGCTTGTTGCCGACGCGGTCACCGGCAGGCCGCCAGAGATCGACATGGACGGACTTACCGTCGAGCGCTTCGGCATGCACCGCGCCGGACGCGCGCCGGCTCGCGTGGCCTGATCCATTCACTTGCACGGGCGCCGCTGCCGGCGGCCCCGTTCGCGCCGAGTGCCATCGGCGTGGATGGCAGCGCCTGCGTGACACGCACGGCCGCCCGCTGAATAGCCATCGCCGCATCACCAGCTATCGCCGCATCGCCCGTTCTCGGGCTGTGGCGAGCGCTGCCCTGCGCGGGCATCAACTCAAACATACATACGGAGGAGAACGATGAAAACATCAGGAAAGTGCGCCATCGCGGCATCAGTGGGGTGCCTGCTTGCCGCGACGACACAGGCGCAGGCACAGGCGCAGTCGAGCGTCACGCTATACGGCGTCATGGATGCCGGCGTGGAATATGTCAGCCATGCCGGCACGAATGGCTCGGGGTCCGCATACCGCGTCACCTCCGGAAACACCGCGGCATCGCGGTGGGGCATGCGGGGCAAGGAGGCACTGGGCGCGGACATGAGCGCGATCTTTGTGCTGGAGAGCGGCTTCCTGACGGACACCGGTATGGCCGGATTTGGCGGCCGCCTGTTCGGCCGGCAGGCATTCGTCGGCATCGCGGGGCCTTGGGGCCAGGTCACGCTCGGGCGCCAGAACAATATCCTGTTCGATTTCTTCATCCCCTTTGACACAAACCGCTATGCGCCGTACTCCGTGCTTGCCCACGATGCGCAGTTCGCGGGTCGGGCAGACAATGCCATCAAGTACACGGGCAACTTCGGCGAACTGACCATCAGCGGGCTGTACAGCGCCGGCTACGACTCGACCATTGCCAACGGCGGCGAAGTCCCCGGCGCGCCCCGCGTCGGCCAGGAGATCGGCGCCGGCGCCTCGTACACCATCGGCAAGTTCGGACTGGCCATTGCCTATGACCAGCGCCGCGGCACATCCACGGCCACGGCAGGCAACATTGAACGCCGCTACGCGGCGGGACTTCTCTACACCAGCGGCCCCTTCACGGCCGAGGCCGGATACCGGTTCCTGCAGAACGGACTGGGCGCGCCCGCCAGCCGCTCCCATCTCTACTGGCTGGGCGGTGCCTATGCGGCAAGACCGGCACTGACGCTGCGCGCCGGTATCTACCGGACGGATAACCGCGCCTCGGCTGACGACGCCATCAGCTACGTGCTGCAGGCGGCGTACAACCTGTCGAAGCGCACGGAGCTTTATGTCAACGCGTCCTACATGGACAACGCGGGCCGCTCGACGCTGGGCGTGGCGAGTGCGACCAAGGTCGCGCCAGGCGTCGGACAGACCGGCTTGGCAGTGGGCATGAAGCATATTTTCTAGTCCCACACGCGGGGCGCGATAGATATCCCCGGCCGCCGCGACCCAACATCGATCATCATCCAAGGAGACAGAGATGTACATAGGTATCCCGCGCGAGACGCGGGCCGGCGAAACTCGCGTCGCCGCCACCCCCGAGACGGTCAGGAAGTACGTCGCCCAGGGCCACAAGGTGGTCGTCCAGGCCGGCGCCGGCTTGAGCGCAATCCAGCCCGACGGCGCGTATGAAGCGGTCGGCGCCACCATCGGCACTGCCGCCGAAGCGCTGGGAGCACAACTGGTGCTCAAGGTGCGCGCGCCGGACGACGCGGAACTGGCACAGATGAAGCCGGGGGCCGTACTAGTGGGCATGCTCAATCCCTTCGATGCCGAGAACAACGCGCGCATGGCGGCGGCCAACCTGACCGCCTTCGCGCTCGAGGCCGCACCGCGCACCACGCGCGCGCAGAGCATGGACGTGCTCTCGTCGCAGGCCAATATCGCCGGCTACAAGGCCGTGCTGGTGGCCGCGCACCACTACCAGCGCTTCATGCCGATGCTGATGACCGCCGCCGGCACCGTCAAGGCCGCGCGCGTGCTGATCCTTGGCGCCGGCGTCGCCGGCCTGCAGGCGATCGCCACCGCCAAGCGCCTGGGCGCGGTGATTGAAGCGTCCGACGTGCGCCCCGCGGTGAAGGAACAGATCGAATCGCTCGGCGCCAAATTCCTCGACGTGCCGTTCCTGACCGACGAAGAGCGCGAGATCGCGCAAGGCGTGGGCGGCTATGCGCGCCCGATGCCGCCGGACTGGATGAAGCGCCAGGCCGAGCTGGTGCACCAGCGTGCGATCCAGGCCGACATCGTCATCACCACCGCGCTGATCCCGGGCCGCAAGGCGCCGGTGCTGCTGCAGAAAGCGACCGTGCAGCAGATGAAGCCGGGCTCGGTGGTGGTCGACCTGGCCGCCGCGCAGGGCGGCAACTGCCCGCTGACGGTGGCCGACGAAGTGGTCGAGCGCCACGGCGTCATCCTCATCGGCCATACCAACCTGGCCAGCATGGTGGCGGCCGACGCCTCGGCGCTCTATGCCCGCAACGTGCTGGATTTCCTCAAGCTGGTCATCGACAAGGAAGGTCGGTTCACGCTCAACCTCGAAGACGACATTGTCGCCGCCTGCCTGGTGGCGGGACGCAAGGAAGCGGCGCTGGCCGGCTGATTCAAGGAGAAATCAATGGAAATGGTTAGCAACACGGTGATCAACCTGATCATCTTTGTCCTGGCGATCTACGTGGGCTACCACGTGGTCTGGACTGTCACGCCCGCGCTGCATACGCCGCTGATGGCGGTGACCAATGCGATCTCGGCCATCATCATCGTCGGCGCGATGCTGGCCGCCGGCCTGACCGAAGGCAATGTCGGCCGGGCCATGGGCACGCTGGCGGTGGCGCTGGCGGCGGTCAATGTGTTCGGCGGCTTCCTGGTCACGCAGCGCATGCTGGAGATGTTCCGCAAGAAGGCACCCAAGGCACAGCCGCGGGGCAGCGCGCAGGTGGGCGGAGAGCTGGCGGAGGTGGCGCGATGAACGGCCTGTTGATGAATCTGGTGACCCTGTCCTACCTGGGCGCGTCGGTGTGCTTTATCCAGGCGTTGAAGGGGCTGTCGCACCCGACCACGGCACGGCGCGGCAATGCCTTCGGCATGGCCGGCATGCTGGTGGCCGCGCTGACCACGGTGGCGCTGATCCTGAAGCTGAAGAACGAGTTGCTGTCTGGCGCGGGTGCGGGCGAGGCCAGCAATAACGGCAGCGGCCTGGCATTGATCCTGGCGGCGCTGGTGGTCGGCGGCGGCATCGGCGCCTATGTGGCCAGGAAGGTGCAGATGACCAGGATGCCCGAGCTGGTCGCGGCGATGCACTCGCTGATCGGTCTTGCGGCGGTGTTCATCGCCGTGGCCGCGGTGGCCGAGCCGGCCGCGTTCGGCATCACGCCGGCAGGCTCGCACCTGATCCCGCTGGGCAACCGGATCGAGCTGTTCATCGGCTGCTTCGTCGGTGCCATCACCTTCTCCGGTTCGGTGATCGCCTTCGGCAAGCTGGCCGGGCGCTACAAGTTCCGCCTGTTCCAGGGCGCGCCGGTGGTGTTTGCCGGCCAGCACTGGCTGAACCTGCTGCTGGCGGTGGCGATGGTCGGCTTCGGCATCATCTTCTTCATGACGCAGGCGTGGCTGCCGTTCCTGATCATGCTGGCGATCGCCTTCGTGCTGGGCGTGACCATCATCATCCCGATCGGCGGCGCCGACATGCCGGTGGTGGTGTCGATGCTGAACTCGTACTCGGGCTGGGCGGCGGCGGGCATCGGCTTCTCGCTGAACAACCCGATGCTGATCATCGCCGGCTCGCTGGTGGGATCGTCCGGTGCCATCCTCTCGTACATCATGTGCAAGGCGATGAACCGCTCGTTCTTCAACGTGCTGCTGGGCGGCTTCGGCGGCGCCACTGGCGCGACGGCGGCGGTGGACCAGGGCCAGCGCAACGTGAAGTCCGGCTCGGCCGACGACGCCGCGTTCCTGATGGGCAATGCCGAGACGGTCATCATCGTGCCCGGCTACGGCCTGGCCGTGGCGCGCGCCCAACACGCGCTGAAGGAACTGACCGAGAAGCTGGCCGAGAAGGGCGTGACCGTGAAATACGCGATCCATCCGGTGGCGGGCCGCATGCCGGGCCACATGAACGTGCTGCTGGCCGAGGCCGAGGTGCCGTACGACCAGGTCTTCGAGATGGAAGACATCAACAGCGAGTTCGGCCAGGCCGACGTCGTGCTGGTGCTGGGCGCCAACGACGTGGTCAACCCGGCGGCCAAGACCGATCCCAAGTCGCCGATCGCGGGCATGCCGATCCTGGAGGCGTACAAGGCCAAAACCATCATCGTCAACAAGCGCTCGATGGCCGCCGGCTATGCGGGGCTCGACAACGAGCTGTTCTACATAGACAAGACCATGATGGTGTTCGGCGACGCCAAGAAGGTGGTCGAGGATATGTTCAAGGCGCTTGCGTAGTACCCTGACCGCTCTTGCGCTCGACGTATGCACACTGCAGAAAACCGGACGCCGGCCTTGCGCCGGCACACCGAGACGCCCTTTCACGGCGCCCCAATCACTAGCCCACGATGACGCCAGCCAAAAATTCTTCAACGTCCATGGAAGTCGACGCCTTCTTCGACCCCGATACCGGGACCCTGAGCTACATTTTGCTCGATAGCTCGACCCGGCAATGCGCCCTTATCGACAGCGTGCTCGACTACGACCCGAAGTCCGGCCGCACGCGCACCACCAGCGCTGACCGGCTGGTAGCGCGCGTGCAGGAACTGGACGCCACCGTGCAATGGATTCTGGAAACGCACGTCCATGCCGACCATCTCTCGGCCGCGCCATATCTTAAGCGGCGACTCGGCGGACAGACCGCCATCGGGAACCAAATCACCACAGTACAGAAGGTCTTCGGCAAGCTGTTCAATGCCGGGCCGGAATTCTCGCGCGAGGGGCGCCAGTTCGATCGGCTGCTGACCGATGGCGATACCTTTGCCATCGGTAGCCTGCAGGCGCGGGCGATGCACACGCCCGGCCACACACCGGCCTGCATGACCTATGTGATCAGCGACAGCGACGGCCACGAGATGGCAGCCTTCGTCGGCGACACGCTATTCATGCCCGACTATGGTACCGCCCGCTGCGACTTTCCAGGCGGCGATGCAGGCACTCTTTACCGTTCCATCGGCAAGTTGCTGAGCCTCCCGCCGGAGACTTGCCTTTACATGTGCCACGACTACAAGCCTGGCGGCCGGGAACTACGCTACGTGACCACGGTAGCGGACGAGCGCGCGAACAACATCCATGTGCGCGATGGCATCCCGGAGGAGGAATTTGTCGCGATGCGCGAGGCGCGGGATGCCACGTTACCGATGCCCGCGCTGATCCTCCCCTCAGTGCAGGTCAACATGCGCGCCGGCGAATTGCCAACGCCAGAATCCAACGGCGTGCGCTACTTAAAAATTCCGCTCGACGCGCCTTGATGGTAGGAATGCCTTCGCTAGCGCCGTAGAAACTGGAAAAAAGATACGGACTAACTTCGCCCTCACCGCTGACCTTTGGGCCAACCGAGGAAGGGACATCCGGGCTTTGATAAGGCAACGTTATCGTGCCTTATCGACGTGTCATGGCAGAGCTAACGCTTCACGTTCATCCCGGCCTCGCGCGCTGCTGCTGCTGAGCAGTGCTTGCCAAAGATGGCGGAAGCGCAACGGCGATAGCCGGCCAGTTTGAGATAGCGCGGGAAGACCTGATCTTAGCTCTGATCTTAGCTCCCGCTCTTGCGCGCTCTCAATGCTTACTGCAAAAGATCTGCGAGCGGCAATCAAGTGCCGCCTGGATCCCCGGCAGGGGCAAGTGCTGCGCTGGCGGGTCACATCTAAGCCATTGTTAGCAAGCTGGGCGCTGCACGGCACTTGCTCATAAGATCGTGCCCGGCCGGTTCAGCCCGGACGCCTTTTCTGCCATAGCAAACCGTCGCGCCCGCACCGCCGTCCGGCGTCTGCCTGTGCGGGCGGATGCCTGGGCAGTTCCCCTTCATCTTCGTCAACTTACCTGCAGACCGATGCCTGGGAAATCCTTGCTTGCGAATTCCTCCATTCAACCGCGCGCGGCGCGCCCTGCTTACATCTATCCGGCGCTCCACCTGATCGCCGCCTGCGCCGCTGTAGTGCTGTCCGGCTGCGGTGGCGACGGCGACGGAGGTGATAGTGCCACCAAGGCAGTCGCCTCAGGTAGCAACTCCGCGACTCAGCCATACACCAGCAGACGAGGCGGCTCCGGGAGCCCGACGACGCCGACAACGCCCGCCACTGGGGGGGCGTGCTACACCGTCAGCGGCAGCGTACCGGCACCGGCCAACACCACGGTGGTCAGCCTGCTGCCCGCCCGCGGCGCCGGCGTTAGCAACTACACCGTGCTCGGCGAGCCGCGCAGTGCAGGCCTTTGCTATGTCAATTTCCGGCGCGAACAGATCGGACTGCCGCCGTTGGTGGCACGCGATGCGCTCGGCACGGCGGCGCAGAACCACACCAGTTATATGCTGGCCAACAACATGCTGACCCACTCCGAACAGTCGGGCAAGCCTGGCTATACCGGTGCCACGCCAGACGCGCGTATCCAGGCGCTCTACCCGACCAAGGCCACCGCTGAAGTGGTGGCCGGCGCCAATAGGTGGACCTCAGTCGCCAATGCGCAACTGTCGCTTTCGCCCAAGGATGCCCTGGTGGTGGATCTGCTCAATGCTCCCTTCCACCGCGCTGCGCTGCTGGGCAGCTACCAGTCAGCTGGCAGCGGCTATGCCGAGAGCGTCGGCCCCAACGGCAGCGGCACCGCCGCGAGGTACTTCCAGACTATCGACCTGGCCGACGCGAGCAAGCCTGGTACCGACAACCAGATGGTGGCCTATCCCTTCGATGGCCAGACCGACGTGCCGCCGAGCTGGGTCAACAATGAAAGCCCCAACCCGGCTCCCGGTTACGAGGGCAAGACGGTAGGCTATCCAGTCTTGCTGCAAGCCATCAATACCAGCCTGCAGTTCGCCACCGACACCTTCACACTTGCCGACGCCCAGGGCCGCAACGTCTCCTGCCTCAAGGTCGATAGCCGTTCCACCGGAATGTCTAGCTACGCACGCGGGCTGGCCATCTGTACGCCGCAGACGCCGCTGGCCAGCAAGCAGCGCTACTCTGTGACCGTAGCCGGCAAGCTGGGAACCCAGCCGGTCAACCTGAGCTGGTCCTTCACAACCCGCTAAGCCATCAAGCCAGACGGGCGACCGCCGGGATCGCGAGGGCGTCACCGGAGCATCGCAGGCCTGGCGCAAAATCAGGGCCCTTCAGGAGGGTCCGCTTTGAGATCTCTGGCGGCGAAGACGGTGCGATCGCTGGGACGCTGTTCATCATGATCGTCGATGGCTCCCCCCGGCGTCAGAATAGTTGTCGTGTTACCTGATTTCGATTGACCCAGTCTGGGGGCGGTAGAGTCAGAGTGAATGAGAGCCTATTCAGCAGAGAGAAAGGAAGCGCTGTTGCGCCGCATGATGCCCCCCGAGAACGCGTTGGTGTCGGCGCTGGCAAGGGAGACTGGAATCACTGAGCAGACGCTGTATGCTTGGCGTCGACAGATGAAAGCGCAAGGAGTCCCGGTGCCGGGAGATGGAAAGAACCCCGAGGCCTGGTCCTCGGAAGACAAGTTTGCGGTGGTGCTGGAAACCGCGCCGCTCAATGAAGCGGAATTGGCCGAGTATTGCCGCCGCAAGGGTCTTTATGCGGAGCAGATCGCTGCCTGGCGAGAGGCCTGTCGATCGGCCAATGCCAACGCCGGTGAGCAGGCGCGAGAGCAACGGCTTCAGTCGAAAGGTGACAAGAAGCGCATCCAGCAGCTTGAGAAGGAATTACAGCGAAAGGAGAAGGCGCTGGCGGAAGCGGCCGCACTGCTCATCCTGAGAAAAAAAGCCCAGGCGATTTGGGGAAAAAAAGAGGACGACTGATCAGCGTCCCAGATCGCCGGTTGTGTATATCGTTGATTCGAGAGGCAGAACACTCTGGCTGCCGACTGACGCAGGCTTGCGACGAGTTGGGTCTGAGCCTGCGCACCTTCCAGCGCTGGGTTCGGGATGGCGACGAGGTGGTCGCAGATGCTCGCACCACCACTGAGCGGCCAGCGCCAGCCAACAAGCTAAGCGAGCCGGAACGCCAGCAGATTCTTGAGGTGGCCAACAGCGTGGAGTTTGCCAGTTTGCCGCCCAGCCAGATCGTACCGACGCTGGCGGACCGCGGCCAGTACGTGGCCTCGGAGTCGAGCTTTTATCGTGTCTTGCGTAGCGCGTCGCAGCAGCATCACCGCGGTCGTGCGCGCAAGCCCTCGGCCCGGGTGGTGACCAGCCATTGCGCCACCGGACCCAATCAGGTGTGGAGCTGGGACATTACCTGGAGTACGCCCAGCCAGCGTAGCCCGCCCGTTTGGGGGTGAAGCTGCTTGAGCATGTTTGGAATGCAGGACCCGGTGGAAGTGACATTGCAGTACCGGGGTATGCCCTTCCTCTGCTGCGAGGGGAAGTGAGCCGAAGCGGCGGTGACCTGCTGACACTGGCAGGGTGACGTAGTCCGTGGGAAACGGGGCTTGCGGCGAAGCGGTTACGCCAAGATGAGTCTCTAGGCTGAGCATGGGACGGTTGAGGAACACGAACCTGTTGAAACGCATCTGAGGGTTGAAATGTCACCCCTGCCCACACCGCCTTATGGGCAGGACGCGGGCTGTTTCCGGGCACATCCATGGTCCGGGGGCACGAGTACTGACTGGACAAGTATGCTGGTCAGCATGGAACCACGGGGAGCGCGCAGCTAGATCGTGGTGCCCGCGACGACTTGCGGCAAGCAAGGATAAAGACTGCGACAGGCAACCTCGCTCATGCGGTGAGTCCAGCATGTGAACTGGGGAAGGTTTGCACAGATGCCAAGGGAGTGTTCCCCCGATGATGTGCAAACTGGCGGAGCCTCCGTAGTAGTCCGAGGTCGGGAAAGCCGGCCACATGGCGAAGGGAGGCAGTTGAAGTGGTTTGTTTGGTTGACTAGCTGACCCTAGTGAGGTGAAGACCTTTGATAATCAGTGAAATGCAAAGCAAACTGGCGACATGGTCGACGGAGAACAAAGAACGCAAGTTCGATCGACTCCTGAGGCTGATTGCCAATCGGGATTGGCTGAGCGAAGCGGCTCGCATTACACTGGCCTCCAGTGGAGCCGGCACGCCGGGCGTGGACGGGGTCAACAAGTGCATGATGGAAGCGAATCTCCAGCATGAACTGGCGACGATACGCGACGAGTTGCTGACGGGTTCATATAGTCCGTTGCCTGCGCGACGCGTGTACATACCGAAAGCGAACGGCAAGCTCAGGCCGCTCGGCATACCGAGCCTGCGGGATCGGATCGTGCAACGGGCAATGTTGATGGCGATGGAGCCGATATGGGAGAGCGATTTCCACCCGGCTTCATATGGCTTTAGGCCTGCCCGTAGCGTACATCACGCGATTCGCGCGGTGAAGCTCCAACTACAAGACGGCGGTGAACAAAGTACTGCGGGACGTTGGGTTATCGAGGGCGACCTCGCCAGCTACTTTGATACGGTTCATCATCGCCTACTCATGAAGGGGATTCGCAAGCGAATCGCCGATCAGCGCTTTCTTGACCTGCTCTGGAAGTTCATCAAAGCGGGCTGTGTTGATCGCGAACTGTTTCGTGCAGCAAGCGAAGGCGTTCCTCAGGGTGGTGTCATCTCGCCCCTCTTATCCAACATCATGTTGCACGAATTCGATGCGTGGATGGAGCGGAACTACCTGAGCAAGAAAGTGCGGAAGGATCGGTGGGCGTGGAACTTCGCAATTCTTAAACAGCGGCCTATTGCTGTTCGAGAAGATCGGCAGTGGAAACCAGCGGTATCCTATTGTCGGTACGCGGATGACTTTGTGATCGTGGTCAAGGGGACGCGTGAACATGCTGAGACAGTACGTGAAGCATGCCGTGGGTTCCTCGAAGGCGAGCTGAAGCTAACGCTGAATATGGAGAAGACCCATATCACGCATGTGAACGACGGCTTTGTCTTCCTCGGTCACCGGATCATTCGCAAGCGTGGGCCACGCGGCCGCATGCGGCCTGTGACGACCATACCGTGGGAGAAGTATCGAGGCTTTGCCGGGAGGCTCGTCAAGCAACTTTCGGGCAACTACGGCATGAACCGGATGGACCTGATGGAAAGCCTGAATCGGCAGATCGCTGGCTGGGCTGCCTTCTATCAATACACCGACTACACGGCTACCATGTTCACTAAGCTAGACCGAACAGTCTTCTGGAAACTCGGACACTGGCTCGCGCGCAAGTATCGGCGTGGGTTCAGGTCGCTGATGCGCGACTATATCCGAGCGCCGGAGCCGGGACAGGCTACAACATGGGTGTTACAAGGCCAGAACAGTCGAGGGTGGTATGGGGTGGTGGCGCTTCGGCGCCTGGTTACCAGCCGCAAAGGTCGTTTTACCTGGCGTACCCCGACGGAAAATCCGTACATCCTGCGCGATGAGGCACGCCGTACCATCGAGTCGCGCTACCCCGTTGTCGCCTTTGCTATGAGCAACACTTGAACGGAGAGCCGGATGCGCTGAGAGGTGCAAGTCCGGTTCGGGGAGGAGAGACAGGGAAATAGTCCGACTACGCCCTGTCTCTTACTCCACTGCCAGCGGAAATCAAGGGCCAGTATTACTACTGGTACATGATGCTGGACGTGTTCAGCCGCAAGATCGTCGGTCATGAAGTGCATCGGGCGGAATCGGCGGAGTTGGCGGCGTTGCTCATGCGGCGAGCCAGTTTGGCCGAAGGTCTGGCTGGACGTCCTCTGGTTCTGCACTCGGATAACGGCAGTCCAATGAAGGGCGCGACGATGCTGGCCACCCTGGAAAACCTGGGGGTGGTCGCTTCGTTCAGCCGGCCGCGCGTGAGCAATGACAACCCCTACGCGGAGTCGCTGTTCGGGACCTGCAAATATCGGCCAGACTACCCGCGCCAGGCGTTCGACAGCGTGGACGAGGCACGCGCATGGACGCAGCGATTCGTGCGTTGGTACAACCACGAGCACAAGCATAGTGGACTGAAATTCGTGACACCGGTGCAGCGCCACGGTGGCGTAGCCGCGGCGGTCCTGGCGCACCGTGAAGCGGTCTATGCTGAGGCTAAGGCCAGAACGCCCGAGCGTTGGTCCGGGCCGACGCGGAACTGGAGATTGGACGACGAAGTCTGGCTCAATCCGGAGCGGATTGAGCCAGCAGAACTAAAGCAGGTTGCGTGAGGTGACGCGACAACTACGTTGACAACCGCCGGCTCCGAGACAGCTATCTCCAAAGCGGGGCCGGAATTCAAGTCCATGGGCAGGAACTCATTCACGTTGGCCCGACAGGTGCCGGCCAAGTGCCAAGTGGCCAAGTGGCCTAGCCGGGTTGCTAGTATACTGCGTCAATTAAATGGCACCGGGCGAATTCGCCGAGTTGGGTCGTTGTACTTCCACTTGATGGGTGCCGGATTCTCGTTGTGCTGACGGATTTAGCGCATCAGCTTCCGGTCTAGGTCCTTCACGGAAGTAAAGATACCGCGACTGATTACGTCACGCTGGATACGGGAGAACCAATTCTCCACCTGGTTCAGCCACGACGAATATGTGGGCGTGAAGTGCATGTGCACGTGCCGATGGGCCCGCAGGAATTCCTGGACGCGCGACGTCTTGTGGCTGCTCACGTTGTCACAGATCACGTGGATTTCCTGACCATCTGGCTGATGGGCCACGATATCGGTCAGAAACACCACGAACTGCTCGCTGGTGTGGCGCGCCGCGGTCTTGCCTAGCACTTCTCCGGTGGCCGTGTTCAACGCGGCAAACAGGCTCAAGGTGCCGTTGCGCTTGTACTCGAATCCATGGCTTTCGGCACGCCCGGGCGACAGCGGCAACATGCGGTCTTTGCGGTCCAATGCCTGGATCGCGGTCTTCTCATCCACGCAGAACACCACCGCATGCGCCGGCGGGTTCAGGTACAAGCCAATGACGTCGGCAGCCTTGGTCTCGAAGTCCGGATCGTTGGAGATCATGTGCTGTGCCAGTCGATGGGGACGCAGACCATGTTTGCGCCAGCGAGTAATGCCAAGGGGCGGCAAAAGACATCCCGGTTGCGCCGCGCATGGATGACCACCCTGGATTGCTCTCCGGACCTCCACTAAGCCGGGTTCGGATGACGGGATCTAGGCCATCTCGTTCATCGACGATCGGAAGCCGACTGACTCAAACGGGTCGGTCTCGGTCGTCGTCCACCGCGGAGCGAGAGCCATCGTAGGATGGCTGTGGCGAATGCCGGAGTACGCCGCGGTGCTGGCGCGCTATGCCCACGGGCAGGAGAAGCTGGCCGGCTGCAAGCGGCTGGCGATGTACGCGCGGCGGTTGTGCGGCATCACAGCCGGCACGCTACTGCTGGACCTGACCGCCCGACACTACCTCCGAAGCAGCAGCGCCAGGACCTGACCAACATAGCCGCCATCGCTGCGACACTGGAAGCTGCGTGCGATCGAACGGCATGGTGGCGCCCAGATCCTCGAGCGAGCCTTCACCGGCTTCACCGCCCTACCGTCGCCCGGCGCAGCGCGCACGTGGCGCGAGGTGATCGGCGTGCCGACTGGCGAACGCGACCTGGATGCCGTCCGGGCGGCGTTCCGGCGGCGCGCTCAGGCGGCGCATCCCGACCGCGGGGGCTCGCACGATGATATGGCTGCCCTCACCGTGGCGATGCGGCAAGCGGAGCAGGAGCTGTCTTGACCGGGTTCATCATCAAACCAAAGTGTCCGACCGGCACGGGTTGGATCATGCTACCTGCCACGTTCGGCAGCTTCGCCGAGCGACACATCGACTACCCGTTTCGCGCGAGAAAGCGAGCGACCTACCACAGCTTCGACGGTGCCCGCTTCCTTTCCCGTCCAAGACGAGACGGGCAGATGCCCTTCTGCCGCACAAGCAATCTGGACGCTCAGCGAGCAATTCCCGCCCTTTTCAGTTACCGCAATTTGAATCGCATGGCCGCGATACTGGTACGTACTGACTTCGCTCATGGTGGCGCCCTCTCCGTTGCAAGGATCGTAGCATGAAGCACATGACAACCCAGACCCTCGACGGCGAGGCCGGCTGCGTCCACTCCGACTGCGAGCAATACCGCTATCGCCTCTGGCGCTACTGGGATGCCAGCCGGCCGACGCTGGGCTTCATCATGCTCAACCCATCGACGGCCGACCACCAAGTCAACGACCCGACGATCACGCGGTGCCTGCAGGGGTGGCTTTGATTTTGATCTCGCCAAACATGTGTTCGTGCGACCTGCAAGTCGCGTGAGTTTCTGTTTCACTGGAGCATTTATGACCTGATGAAACCGGTTGTTCCATCAACCGTTCCCTACCCAGACACGCGGAGCCGGTAACAGCTCGGCGTGAAGCTCTGGGGACAACGTAGCCGCCGGATACCCGGTACGCCCAGCCGCAAGGTGAAGCGGAATCTGCCAGCACGAGGGCGGAGAGGAGCAAGGGACGAGTGGGTACGACCAACATATGTGAACTTCGGTTAAACGTCGTGAGTTTGAACAAGCCAAACGTGCTGATAGGCTTGAACCTAAATGGTATGCGGTGAGGAATGGTCTCTGAATACTGGGCCATCATGGACAGCACACCGCCGGCGAAGACGAAGGGTCCGCCCCACTCGGAGACTCATGTGGAACAGGGCAAGCCCATAGCGCCGCCGGCGACGGCAGGCGAACCGCAAGGAACGCTGTTGGCACTGTGGGTAAAGGAATGCGGAAAAAGCGAACGCCCGGCTGTAATGGACGGGATACGGGACTAACCGCTTGTCGCCGCCGGCCTGGTGCTCGTCCGCATCGTGATGCCTGGACGCAACCGGCCACTGAGCATGACCGGTTCCCAGGACAGCGGCTTGCACGCATCGCCGGCGTCGTGCGGCCTCACTCAGCTGACGTTCACCCCTTTGCACACAGGGGACCTACGATGGACCAGTGCAATGTTCATCGCCATGGGAGCAAGCACGCGGCGCGGCGAACCACTCCGTTTTACCCACTGCGAACTACGGCGCAGCCTTCTGCGACGCCTGTTCGTCGGAAGGCTGGCTGGCACTGGCGACAGCGTCGGCGGATGCCTTAAGGCTACTCTCAGCAGCTTGCGTCATTTGCTTCGCGGCATTCCGCATACCTTCGAACAGCAAGTCGGTCGCCCTGATTGCGGCTTGCAATACAGCGTCTGCAGTTCCGGAGTCCCATGGCTCGGCAGCGCTTTTGACCAAGTTAGTCATCTCGTGCTTGTTCGCCTCGTATTGAGCTTCGGCCACCTTGTCGAGCGCTGCCTGTGTATCGGCCGCGATTTTGTACAGATGGCGCTGATACGATAGGCCTTGTCAGACATCGGACGAAGCAAGTCGGTTTCAACTGCAATCAACTCCTGTGTGTCCTTAACTGACAGCGCTTTTTGTGCCCCCTCCTGTGTTTCGACGAGCGCCGTCTTCACAGTCTGCATATTCAGATCGAGCAATTTCTCGAATCCCTCGAAGGCGTTGTTGGCCAGCCCCACTAAGGCGTCAAGGTTCGCCGTCTGCACATCAGCGATTTGCTTGGAGGACGATTGATTCATTTGCAACTCCTTACTTGTCGAGCGCCCAACTCTGCCATTGACGGCACATCCGAGGAGGGCCTGGTGAACCGACTGGTGCGGCATGACCGGTGGCGGAACTTCCCAATGTGCTCGGGGTTGAACATGCGGCCCCACCGTGCGTGGGGCCCCGCCATCGCACTAGGAGCCTGACAAACAGGCTCTCCTGCGGTCGGAAGACTATGAGATAAATCTAAGCTCGGACTGTGACAGAAAGGCGACGGCAGGCCTGTTCTTGCGCTACGTGACGGTTGACTTCTAAGCCTCACCCCTTTCAAGGTGACGAAAATTGGGGCACCCTCCGTGTTCTCGAACAGAAACCGGAGTCAATGGCGTGGTACTGGACGCAGTGGTGGAACGCTTTATCGAACACAGCCCGATCAGCGTGATGGCGCGCCTGGGGTTGCAACGCGCCCTTGATCCGGCCTGGATCGACGAGTTGTTCGAGCAAGAGCGTGAAACGCAGTACACGCGGGAGTTATTGTTCTCGACGACGGTGGAAATCATGTCGCTGGTCGCCGTGGGGCTGCGCCCGTCGGTGCATGCGGCAGCCAAGGCCAGTCCGGCGCTGCCGGTTTCCATCACCGCGCTGTACGACAAGCTCAGCCGGACCGAGCCGGGGCTGGTTCGTGCCCTGGTGCAAGGCAGTGCGCAGCGATTGGGGCCGGTCGTGCAACCGATGTTGCGCAAGCAGCCGCCATCGGTGAATGGCTATCGCCTGCGCATCGTGGATGGCAGCCATTTGCCGGCGAGCGAAAAGCGCCTGAAACCATTGCGGGGGTTTCGGGGTGCGGCCTTGCCAGGGCAGTCATTGGTGGTCTATGACCCGGACACGGCGATGATCGTCGATCTGGTGCCCTGTGAAGATGCGCATGCCCAGGAGCGGGCCATCATGGAAACCCTGCTCGCATCGGCCCAGCCGGCCGAACTGTGGATCGCCGATCGCAACTTCAGCACCCGGGCGATTCTTGCCGGGTGGCAGCGTCGCGGCAGCGCCTTCATCGTGCGGGAGCACGGCCGCAATCCGAGCCCCAGCGAGCTGGAGCCGTTACGCGAAATGGGCCGGGTCGAAACCGGCATCGTGTACGAGCAAGCGGTCAGCATCCCAGATGAATCGAACGCGCCGCTGGTGCTGCGGCGCATCGAGCTGCATCTGGATGGCGCCACCGAGGATGGTGACACCGTCATCCGCCTGCTGACCAATGTCCCGGCCGCCCATCTGACGGCCGAGGCAGTCGCCCGGCTATACCGGCGACGCTGGAGCATAGAGAATCTGTTTCAGCGACTGGAATCGGTGCTCAACAGTGAGATTCGTTCGTTGAGCCAACCGCGCGCGGCGCTGCTGGCCTTCGGCGTGGCGGCGCTCGCGTATAACGTACTGAGCGTGATTGCGACTGCGGTGAGAATCCGGCATGAGCTGGATACCAGCGACATCGAGCTCTCACCGTATTACCTCGCCAGCGAAATCCGGGCAACTTATGCCGGCATGATGATCGCGGTGCCGCCCGAGGTGTGGCAGGCCTATGACCTCCTCACCCCAGCTCAGCTCGGTCGCGAGTTGATCAAGATGGCGACGCACGTTGATCCCCGCGCGATGCGCAAACATACGCGGGGACCGAAAGCGCCGAAGAAGAAAAGAAGAAAGGCTATGTGGCCGGATGCGTAGCACGGCGGCATGTTTCTACCGCCCGTGTCATCAAGGCTGGACGTGTCGTCTAATCACCTTGAAAGGGGTGCTTCTAAGCCTGCCTCATCTGGAGACCAGATGGCTTCCTCTGCCGGTCGCGAATTCACGGTGCCCCCAAGAGGCCTATGCGAGTCGGTACTTGAGAGTAAGCACTAACCGAAAAGGCCCGCCACTATCCCGCTTTACTCACAAAGCTCCCACATTTGCTCCCGAAGTTGAGTAGAGTGGTTATTCGTCCCGAGCGGCAGTGCACGGTTCAGGAGCCGTCCTCGAAGCAGTGCTAGCGCAGACGTGACGTCGACAACATGCACACGAATAGCCACCAGTGCCGTCACCCGCGCAAGAAGAGAGTGGAAAGGGGGAGCGATGAGAACAGAGGACCAAGACCACGTAGTTGCGAGGATTGCGATGGAGACTGGCTTCCCTCTTGAGGTCGTTCGGGAATTCTACCTCGCAGCATTCCGAGACCTCAGCGCAGATGCCCGTGTTCATGCCTATCTGCCGCTATTCGCCGCAAAGCGGGCAATCGCTCAGCTGCGCAGTGCAGATTCTGAGTCCGGAACTCAAACTCGCTCGCTCGACCCGGATGCTGAGCGGGATGCCCCTCAGGCGGCATTATCGACCGAAGCCCAAGACTTGCGCATACACGCCTCTTGGACACGACAACCTACGGCTATCGCGAGCCCAATCATCGGGTAGCTGCCGGGAACAGGAATTTTTGGTCTCTGCCCCCTGAGTGAGGGTGCCTTCGCCTGCCATCTACTACGAGCCTCTATGAGCCGGGAGGCTCGACGATTATGTCGACCACCAGATGACCCTTCGATGACAGCCACGCCTTGTACCAACGACCAGGCTAGCGTCCCTCTGGATGGCGCCGAGCACACGCTGGTAGTCCTGCTCTAGTGCCCTGCCCTCCCGAGTCCGAGTTGGCAGTGCCCGGCATCCACGGGTTGAATCCGCAGGCCATTGTCAGGCTCTCCTATCCGGGCGCGGATTAAAGCTCAATTCCCGCGCCATGGCTTCATAAAGCTCCCGCGCTTTGGTGGTGTTTGCCGGCGGCAACATCACCTGGATGTCCAGCAGCAGATCGCCCGGTGGATTAGCGGGAATGCCCTTGCCGCGCACACGTAGCTCGCTGCCGCTCTGGGCGCCAGGGGGAATGCGCACCTTCAGTTCGCCCCCAGGTAAATCGACGGGCACCACCGCCCCCAGCGCCGCCTCCCATGGCGCCACCTGCAGGGTGAGGTGTAGATTTCGCCCCTTCACTTTCAGTTGGTCGTGCGGTTTGAAATGCACCTCCAGAAAAAGGTCCCCCGCCGGCGCACCGCCGATCCCCGGCGCCCCCTGCCCGGCCAGACGGATGAGCTGACCTTCGCGCACGCCTTTGGGAATTTTCACGCTGAGGGTCCGGCTCCTCGACTGCGCTCCGCCCTGAGCGTCCATGCTTGGCACCCGCAGCGAAAGTTGACGGGTGGCGCCGGTAAAGGTGTCGTCCAGGTCCAGCAGCACCTTCGCGTGGTGATCCACACCGCGTGACTGGAAGCTGCCACCGTGCGTATGGAAGCCGCGGTGTCTGCCCCCCACATGGCCAAACAGCTCGGCGAAGAAGTCGCTGAAATCGGCCTCTTCCTGAGGCGAGAAGCTCCGACTCGAGAACTCGAAGCCGGTGTCCCAGCCCGGTGGCGGACGGAACTCCTGGCCGGGCTGATTGCCTCGTCCCAATTGATCGTACGCGGCGCGCTTTTCCGGGTCGGAGAGCACGGCGTAGGCCTCGTTGAGCTGCCTCATGCGCAGTTCGGCATCCGACTCCTTGGAAACGTCCGGCTGGAACTTGCGCGCGAGCTTGCGGAACGCCTTCTTGATGTCCTCCGCCGTGGCATCGCGTGCCACCCCCAGCGTTTTGTAGTAGTTCTGGAACTCCATGCGTGTTCCCCTTTTCCAGTCTCGAGGGCTGCTCTTCACCTCGGAAGAATGATGTCGAATTGGAGGTGACCCGCTTATATGAACGCGCCCCGGTTTGCAAGGTAAGACGACCATCGCTTGGCTTGAGCAGGACTGGTTGCAGACTTATATCCGGCCTTGGGTTGCAGGCGACGCCTGCGGGCCATCATGGATATTCCGCCGGGAGCGTCCCTACCTTTTTTTCGTGCTTTGAGGCACCTGCGAGTCATTGGGCTTGCGCTCCCGCGGTCCGACCTGTCTTGCCATGATGTTCATCTAACCGTCGCAACCTGTGGACGGGTCCTGCCTTTCTTCCCTGCCAGCCGGGCCTTGCCGGTCAGGCAGGCCTGACCGAGACGTAGTCTCGGTCATAAGCTCGGTCATGCGCCAACAGCGCCCAGACTGTGCGTGCCATCTTGTTGGCCATGGCGACGGCAACGACGTTTGCAGGCCGTCGCTGCGCGAGCCTCAGGCTCCAGCCGGGCTGATTCTTCCTGCGCAGATGATTCAGCACGGCCCGAGCGCCATGAATGAGCAAGGTGCGCACGTAGGGGTCGCCACGTTTGCTGATGCCGCCCAGCCAGACCTTGCCACCAGTGCCGGTCTGTTTCGGCACCAGGCCAAAATAGGCCGCCAGTTGCCGCCCGGACTTGAAGGTGTGCACGTCGCCAATGGTTGCGATCATGGCGGTAGCGGTGAGCATGCCGATGCCGGGGATGGCGAGAATCGCATGGCAGGCCCGATTCTGCCGCGCCCAGGCGTCGATGCGTTGATCGAGGCGGGCAATCTCTTGATCGAGTTGCTCGATGCTTAGCAATTGTTCGCGCACGAACTCAAACAGTGTAGGCGGCACGTCTTGCTCGATTTCGGCCATGCGCTCGACGATTTCATGTAGGCCTGTTCGCAGTCCACGCCGAAAATGAACGCCGAACTCGAACAGCATGCCGCGCAGCTGGTTGACCAGCATGGTGCGCATCTTCACGCGCAGCCGGCGCATGGCGTGCAGGCTTAGCACGCATTGTTGGGACTCGGTCTTGGGCGCCACGACGGGCATGCCTGGCTGCTGAGCTGCGGTCCAGATGGCCTTGGCATCGGCCGCATCGGTCTTGTTGGTCTGCACGAACGGGCGTACGTACTGGGCATGCAGCAGCACCGGTTCATGGCCCATGGCCTGTAGCTGGCGAGCCCACCAGTGTGCGCTGCCGCATGCTTCCAGCGCGATGCGCCCCGGCTCACGTCGGGCGAGGAATTCGATCAGTTTCGGTCGACTGAAATGTCGGTTGAAACACTTGCCATCAGGTTCGACCCAATAGAGCTGGAAGACAGTTTTTGCGATGTCCAGGCCGTAGGACGTAGTATTCATTTCGGGTTCCTCCATCCTGTGTGGATTGTGACAACTCCCACTCTGGCACATCGATGCCGTTTCGTGATGGGGGACCCGCCTACCCCCCACCTGTCATCTTTCCCAGATGTGCAACTGAACCACAGCCCCTATCATCGGGGAGGGCCGGGGCGCGTTCATTCCATCTTTTTCGGACAGTGCCTATCTTGAGTAAACAGGAGGTGCACTATGCCGAAAACGCGCCCACCGTACAGCACTGTCTTCCGTCAGCAAATGGTTGACTTGGTCCATGCAGGTCGCCGCCCCGAAGATCTGGCCAAAGAATTCGAACCCACGGCTCAGACCATTTACAACTGGGTTGCACAGGCCGAGCGTGACGCAGGCACACGTCATGATGGCCTGACCAGTGCCGAGCACCAGGAGCTCACACGGCTACGCCGTGAGAACCGGCAGCTCAAAATGGAGAGGGAGATACTTGCAAAAGCCGCGGCTTGGTTCGCCCGGGAGACCGACTCGCTGCCCGACAAGGGTACGAATTCATGAAGGCGAACCAAGCTCGTTATCCGCTGTCCACCATGGCCCGGCTGCTTAAGGTCTCGCGCAGTGGGTTCCATGCGTGGAACGGGCGTAGCCCGAGCCCCCGTGTCGTGCGTGACAAGCTGCTGCTGGTGCAGATCCGAGCAATTCACTCGCACTCCTGCGGCACCTATGGCGTGCCCCGGGTACACGCGGCTCTGCTGCGTCAGGGCATCCGGGTGGGGCGCAAGCGCGTGGCGAGACTGATGCGTGAGGCCGGGCTGCGCGGGGCATGCCGGCCACACTTCATCTGCACGACGCACCGCGCAGCGCGGGCCAGACCCGCTGCCGATCTGGTGCAGCGGCACTTCCGTGCTGAGGCCCCCAACCAGCTTTGGGTTGCCGATGCGACGTACATTCCGACCAAGGCCGGCTTTTACTATCTGGCTGTCGTCCTCGACGTATACAGCCGACGCATCGTGGGCTGGGCCATGGACAACCACCTGCGCACCGCGCTGATGTTGCAGGCGCTGGACATGGCGCTCGCGCAGCGACATCCCACGTCGGTGATCCACCATTCGGACCAGGGGTGCCAGTACACGTCGGTGGCCTTTGGCCAACGCTGTCGGGATGCGGGCGTACGCCCCTCCATGGGTTCAGTGGGCGATGCCTACGACAACGCCATGTGTGAGGCCTTCTTTGCCACGCTCGAGTGCGAATTGCTGAACCGCTCGCACTTCGCCACCCACGACGACGCCCGACAGGCGTTGTTCACTTGGATTGAGGGCTGGTACAACTCGCACCGCTTGCACAGCGCCCTGGGCTATCGTTCCCCGCAGGAATTTGAAAAGCTGCCTGTCAATGGCATGAATCCGGCGCTACACCGGGCCTACACTGCCCCATCACAAGGAGGAAACCCATCGACATAAAATTCCAATGCGAATCTGTCCGATGAAACGGGGTAACCCCAAGGCGAGACAGGGGTGGGGCGCTAAAGTAATCGAGCGTCTGGCGCAAGATTTACGGCAAGCATTCCCCGATATGAGCGGGCTGTCGCGCTCCAATCTGATGGCAATGCGCGCCTTTGCGGAGGCGTGGCCGGATGCGGCAATTGTCCAACAGCTTGTTGGACAATTGCCTTGGGGGCACAACCAGGTGCTGTTACAGAAGCTCAAGTCGGTCGAGCAGCGCGAGTGGTATGCACAGCAGGCGCTAACGTATGGCTGGTCCCGAGCAGTACTGCTGGCGCAGATCGAGACGCGGCTGATCGACCGCGCAGCGCAGGCGCCGAATAACTTCGCTGCTCAGTTGCCATCGCCACAGTCTGATTTGGCGCGGGCCACGCTCAAGGATCCCTACGTCTTCGATTTTTTGAGTCTGCGTGCCGAAGCGACCGAACGAGACTTGGAGGCAGCACTGGTCGATCATATAACTCGTTTCCTTCTCGAACTTGGAGCCGGCTTCGCCTATGTCGGCCGGCAGGTTCACCTCGAAGTTGGAGGCGATGACTTCTATCTTGATCTACTGTTCTATCACCTCAAGCTGCGCTGCTATATCGTCATTGAGCTGAAGACTGGCGCCTTTAAGCCTGAGTATGCTGGTCAAATCAGTTTCTATCTATCCGCGGTCGATGCGCAGATGAAAACCGAGGGCGACCATCCGACCATTGGGCTGCTACTATGCCAGGAGCACAATCGGCTGGTGGTGGAATACGCACTACGCGGTATGGGCAATCCGATCGGCGTGGCCCAGTACCAATTCGTTGCGGAACTCCCCGCTGAGTTGCAGGAAAGCCTGCCGAGCGTCGAAACATTGACACAAGAACTGGAGTTGGATGTCCGGCCGGAGGAGGGCGATCCAGAGTGAGATTGGTCGCCTTGCTTGAGATAGGTGGAAAATCGTTGCCCAACTCAAGGCGTGGCTCCGATCCCGCAGGGCTTCGGCTTTCGCCGAAGCTTGGACTGCCCCGTCATGAGTAAGCTGGATTGCTCGTTCAACATAACGACCGTACTCAGAAATTTTTCTGGTTGCCAGGAGGTTATGTTGAACGGGGCAGGGCGGACGTTTGTCGGCACCGCCGTGTTCAGCCCCGGATCCCAATGAATAGTTTCACGATCACGAAATTATTGGGTTGTGACGATGGACCCCGCGGGCAGTCGACGGTCGTCTCTAGTCGACCGTCTGAGACATCCGACCTTCAGAACACCAGCGGCTGCTTGTGCCTTTCGAAGCCGTCGTTCGAACGGTTACTCCAACCCTCAACCAAGGGCGGTTCGTGGCCGGTCTTGGGCGGATGCGCGCCGCGAAACTGCGGCCGTCTCCGACCGACCCGCTGCAGGCGGTCGATTGGAGTGAGAGCGAATCCCAGGGAGCACCTAAGCCGCTGCGCGGAGGGTCAAGGCTTATAAGCAATCGCCTCGATTTCCACCCTGGTGCCGACCATGTTCTTCCCTTGTAATGTCGACCGTGACGGCTTGCTTTCGCGGAAGAATTCTCCGTAAACGCGATTGAATTCATCAAAGTCGCGAGCGTCTTCAAGCCAGACTGTTATCTTCACTACGTCCTCGAGCGTGCAACCTGCGAGGGCGAGTACGTGAGCGACGTTCTTCAGCGTCTGGCGGGTGTGAGCTTCTATCCCGCCGACAACGATGCTGCCGTCTTCGTCTCTGGCTACCTGACCGGACACAAATACAAAGTCGCCGGCCTTCGTCGCTAGCGAGCGTGGCAAGGTTCGTGTGACGGGATTGCTCTCTGCAAAATACTCAATTGTCATTTGAGTCAGCTCCTAAAATTCCGCTCTCCACACCAAGTCAGAGCGGCGATTGGAAGGAGGGCCATCGGTCGGCGCTAACGTGTGACTTCGTCAATGATGCTTTCAATCACCCGGATTTGCGGCGCTTTCTTGGTCAGGTAACGTTTAGCCTGGGGTCGCTCGTTGTCCAGATAGCCCCACCAATCCCAACACCCGTTGAGGTTCGGCTTCACCCAACTTGAGTCGGCAATGGAAAAGGCCGGAGGCATTGCGCACACCTCTTCACTAGGGAGCGCTACCGGTTCGAGCGCAGGATAGATGACGATGACATGGTAATAGTCCGCCCAGTTGTTGTAGCCGGCAGTATTGGAAAACTCCTTTGCGTTCTGTTTGCAGCCATGAAGAGCAATGTGTATGCGACAACGACTCCCACTACTTCGACAGGATGACGGAACGTAAAGATATCCGGTATCCGCCATATCGAAGTTCTTGCGCCGCTCAGTGCTGTAGGGTAGACCCCAGATAGCGTCTCCGGCGACCTTGGCGTCGCTCTTTCCAATCTTGTCGATGATCGGCTGTTGTCCGAACTTCCACACCTCGGTTTCGGGAATGTATTTGACGCGCTTGTTCGCATCGTAGGCTGAGTCCGGAGCGTAGAGCGCCAGGAAGAGCTTGCCGGCATTGTCCTCGGCGCGGCAGCGGCGAACGTAGGACTTTTCGCTTCCGTCGAACTGGCATGAATCGATCCCATCGGGAGACACGATGCCATGACCGGCCCGGTCACTGCCGTCGACGGCGTTCCCTCGGTCTACTGCGGGTGTCTGGCCGATGAACGCAGTCAGGAAGTCGATGCTTGCTGTAAGCGCCTCACGAAGACCGTTCTTGCCCCTGTCCCATAGATCACGAGATGCTGTCTGCTTTGAGGATGTTCCGTTACCCAGTAACGCACAGCGAGGTCGTTACTGGGTAACGGTCGCAAAGGAGAAGCGAGATGGCACAAACGACGGCACAGCGGCAAGCCGCCTACCGAGCAAGGCGCGTGACGACAGGCAACGATGGTAACGGAGAGCGTCGGTTGAGCATGTGGGTGACCACGGAGGCGGACTTTGCCCTTGCTCGCCTGGCGCGCCGTTACTCGGTAACGAAGCGAGAGATGCTGGAGCGGTTGATCGTGCGGGCTGACGACGCGATTGTCCGCAGACTCGATCCGGACTCGCCTGATTGGGACACGTACTTCTTCGCTCGCCGGGCGCCCAGCCACGTTACCGGGTAACGGAGTGTTTTGTGCAGGCGAGTGGGGGCGCTTCCACGCCGTGAGCCGTGAAGCGGGGTCATTCAGACGGCAGCAGTTGGTCAGGCGCCTGGCGGCGCGGTGGGCAGGTTCCGCAGGTGTGCGTGGGCACGCCAGGGCAGCAATTCTTCAACGCGGTTGATCGGGTGATCGGCAATGCCGGTCAGCACATGGCACAGGTAGGCGCGCGGGTCGATGCCATTGAGCTTGCACGAGGCGACCAGCGAATACATGGCCGCCGCCCGTTCGCCGCCGCTGTCGGAACCGGCAAACAAGAAGTTCTTGCGGCCCAGGGCGACACAGCGCAGCGCGTTCTCGGCGATGTTGTTGTCAATCTCGGCGGTCCCGTCGTCGCAGTACAACGTCAGCGCATCCCACTGGTTGAGCGTGTATTGGATCGCCTTGGCCGTCTCGGATTTTGCCGACAACGTCTGCAGTTTCGCCCTGAGCCAGGCGCCGTAGCGCTCAAGCAGAGGGCGGGCTTTCTCCTGGCGCACCCGCAGCCGCTCAGCCGGCGGTTTGCCGCGGATGCCGGCCTCGATGGCGTAAAGCTCACCGATACAACGCAGTGCCTCGGCAGTCGTTTCGGACGGCGTGCGCACGTGAATGTCGTAGAACTTGCGTCGCGCATGCGCATGGCATGCCGCTTCGCGAACCGAGCCGTCTGCAAACAACTCGTTGAAGCCGGCGTATGCGTCCGCCTGCAGAATGCCGCCAAATCCGCTCAGATGGCGCTGAGGATGCTCCCCCCTGCGGTTGGGCGAATATGCGAACCATACCGCAGGCGGTTCTGCCGAGCCTGCCCGGGTATCGTCGCGCACATAGACCCACAGCCGGCCAGTTCGCGTCTTCTTGTTGCCAGGCGCAAGCACGGGAATCGGCGTGTCGTCGGCGTGCAGCTTGGTACCGGCTATCACGTAGCGGCGCAAGGCCTGCACCAGCGGATCGAGCAATGCCTCGCACATGCCGACCCATCGGCCCATGCTGGCCGGGTCCAGCGTGACGTTCTCGCGTGCGGCGATGGCCGACTGTCGGTACAGCGGTTGATGGTCGGCATATTTGGCCACGAGGATGTCGGCGAGCAAGCTCGGGTGGGCAATGCCGCGCTCGATCGGCAAGCTCGGTGCCGCCGGCTGCGCGATGTGCCGGCAGCAGGCGCAGATCTTCTTGCGCCGGACGGTGCGAATGACCTTGAACGCCGCCGCGATACGGCCAAGCTGTTCGGACACGTCCTCGCCCAGCGGTTGCATCTGGCCGCCGCACTCGGGGCAACTCGCCTCGGGCTCAAGCACCTGTTCCTCGTGCGGCAGGTGGTCCGGCAGGGCTTCGCGCGAAGCGCGCTGATGGCTGGGCGCCTTGCTCTCGCCGCTTGCCGGCGCTTCGCGAACCTCTGCCGCACCGCGGCTGCCAGTCAGGTCCTCCAGCCGGGTCTCCAGGCGTGCAATCTCCCGGTCCAGTTGCTCAGATCTGCGACCGAACTGCATGCGCTTGAGCTTCTCGATCTGCGCCTTGAGTTGTTCGATTTCCAGATCGCGCTCGACCAGATCCTGCCGCATTCGCGACAGCGACGCCTGGGCCTCGAGCAACATGGCTTTGAGGGCATCGATGTCGTCAGGAAGGTCGTTGGCATCCGGCATGCCGCGCAGTTTACGCAGGTGCCGCGCCGTTTACAACAGCGTTTACAACATCGACAGCGGCTCGGCCGTGCGGCGCGGTTGCCGCCAGTCGATCCCCTCGAGCAGCATCGACAGTTGCGCGTGTGTCAGGTGGATCTTGCCGCTGTCGGCCTGAGGCCAGACGAAACGGCCGCGCTCGAGCCGCTTGGCGAGCAGCCAAAGTCCGTCACTGGTGGCCCAGAGAATCTTGACCAGGTCCCCTCGGCGGCCCCGGAAGATAAACACGTGGCCACCCAGCGGGTTTTCCTGCAGCGCGGTCTGCACCTTCGCGGCCAGGCCATGGAAGCCGCAGCGCATGTCGGTCGCTCCCGCTGCCATCCAGATGCGCGTGCCCGCCGGCAAGCCAATCATCGGGACAGCTCGCGAATCAGCAGGCGCAGCATATCCGGCGCCATCTCGCCGCGAATCCGCAAGCGCGCACGGTCGAATTCAATCTCGCAGACATTCTCGGACGGCTGTGCTGCACTGAGCGGCGCCGCCGGCGTATGCGCGGCCGCCTCGGCGACGATGCTCACCGGCAACAGTGCCGGCACCGTTGTCTCCTGTTTCGTCGCTACGCCCTCAGCCGACGTCGGCAACCCGTAAGCTCCGTCCAGATAATGCCGCCGCCACTTGAACAGCAGGTTCGCGTTGATATCGTTGCTGCGCGCGACCAGCGCCACCGACGCGCCTGGCTCAAATGATTGTTCGACCAGCCGCCGTTTGAACTCGGCCGGGAAGTTCGGCCGCTTGTACACGCCGCCAGCACGGCGCCCACTCAACGTCTTGTCCACTTTGGTGTCCGCAATAATTTGGTGGGCACCAAATTACCCAAGACCTCAATCAGTGCGCCAGAACGGTCTTCGTGAGGCGCTTACTGCTTGCCTGCCCGGATTGCTTCACCACTGTATGGTCTGCTCCGCTCTGGAAGACATAGGAACGTTTGAGTGCCTGCGGTCTCCCTGAAGCCAATCTGTCGATCGCCCCTCTACCTGCCAGCGTGCGGGCCGCGGCAACGTTAGGGACTGGGGACTGTCGGCCGCACATACAGTTATTGATCGCCACCGATATACGACCATCGGCACAACCCCAACCGGGGCCTGCAATGGAGCCCACTCCCTGGACGGAACTGGAATGCGCTACGGCGTACTGAATGGCCATGGCAGCACCAGATGAAACTCCCGAAATGGTGACATCGTTGGGATTACCGCCGCGGGCCAACCCGAGCCCGTCGTCGGCGTGAGCGGAACTCCAAGCTGTAAGGAGCGCAAAGGCAAGAATTTCGAGTCGGCGTTCCAAATTAGATCTCCCCATCGTTCGCCGAATTGGCCGAGATCTATTCGGGCCAAGGACCAGCCGCGATTGCCGCATGTCCGCGCCGGCAGGATCAGCAGCCGACAAGTAAGGCACTGATCAAACGGCCGGCCAGCGGCGATTGTGGTCGCGTGATCCGTATTGAGTTCGGCTTCGCCCGCGCGCCTGGGGCCCGACGGCCAAAGGCATCAGCCTACCGCAAGGCCCATGCCAAGTGAAAAAAGTGCCGACAAATCAAGACATAGCACCGTTTTGAATGGAAGAAGTCCAAGATAGACAAGCTTGAATGATTCAAGGCTGGAGCGACGCCCGCACCACCTTGCCCCGTTCGCGCCCCAACGCGGCTAGCGACGCCAGCGCCGGCGAGTGACCGAAACTTACCGATTCTGTTTGCAAGGACTTGCTAACACGCCTACGACGACGGCCGCTCCCGACCCATCGCAGCCGTCCAACTGCGTGGGGCCGAGCGGCCGGTGCTGAACGACAATCAGCCATCCAGTTGTAATGCGATCCTTTGTTTTTCGATCGCCGATAGTCCGTGAGTAGCCGCCTCATCGGAGACACAGCAATAGCCTTAACGACGCGCCCAGAACGATGAGTCGAGCGTAGACCGTCGAAAGCGGGTCCTGCAGTACAGGGGAGGCAAGCGATGCCAGTGCCGCGGTGTTTCGGGCAAAGGTGACGCGCGCCACTGTAGACCAACCGGGCTCTCTATGAGCCAGTTCACGGCTGCGCACTTGACATTGCGGGGAAAGGTGTGGCCAATCACCTCGCATCAATATTGAGCGTTGCGATGATGTTGCGGTTTTCGTTCCTTCGCGAAACGGAAGCCAGGGTGCTTGTGGGTGCCGTGGCCGCTGCGCTGCGTCGCGGGCGAGGACGGCCGTTATTGGGTCGGGGGGACGCTGTCTTTCGACGTCAGAAATGGGAGACGCCGTCATCGCGGAAATCGAACGCGTGCAAGCGGTCGCTTAACCCGGCAGGTTCCGAGCCCTATGCCTCGCCAACCATCTCGACTAGACATAGATCATGATGCCTTGATCCTTGTACTCGTGTACGCCCTATCGTTCCGGACGACGATGCTCCGTTCCTTTAGGCAAGCCAGAGCACACACCCGCAGTTGAACATCTGCATTCCTGCCGACGGAGGGCTAACAGCCGATGCGGCGGGGGAGGAATTCCGACATGTTTGGCGGTCGGGATTCTAGCTAGCTAAGGAATCGACGGGTGTTACAACCATCAGTAGTTTTGCTACTGACTCGCCCACGTTTTTTCCCCGGTGGGGTTTTTCGCAGTTGAAGTGCACGCAATCACCTGGCTCCAGGACGGCGACGTGACCATCAATTTCAAATTCGAGTCGTCCCTCCAACAGATACAAAACCTCCTCCCCCTTGTGAACGAGCGATTCGTTGGGTAGCGACTCGCCGGGCATATAGCTCAACTCAAAGGCGCTCATCTGTTGGTCGGGCAGGGTACCGCTTGTCAGTCGATATGTGTACCCCTTGCCTTCCAGGGGGGCGCCACGACTCCTTTCGCTTGCTCGACTGACAACAAAGTCGGGCTGCGCCTCCTCGCCGGACCCTTCGAAAAAGTCGCGAAGCGGAATTCCCAGTCTGTCCGCAATCACAATCAAATTGGAGATTGACGCGTTGGTCTCGCCGCGTTCCAAGCGCGACAGAAACCCCGCGGACAGAGCCGTCTGTTCGCTCAGGGCGTCCAGTGTGAACTCCTTAGCCTTCCTGGCGGCACGAATGCGCCTTCCAAGCTGCCGCGAGACCGCTTCCACGCGTTGCTCAACGTTCATAGGGAAGTATCAAAAAAGTGCATGTCATGCACAAAATTGTACATGTAATGCACAACAAAGGCGTACGCGCGCCGGCCGTGTATGCCGACTTGCCTCGGAAGGAATGCTAGGGAAAACCATGAGGCCCGCTCACTTCTGCCGAAAATTCGAAGAATGAAGGCGAGTCCGCCTCAGAATTGTAGCCAATGTGGCCAGAAATTTCGTCATACAGCTTTTCTTTGATCGTCCACTTTGACAACACATCCCCGCGCAATGTTGTCTCATGCGAAAAAACATTTCGTAGCAGGCAATAGTGTGTACGATGCAATAAGATTTGCACCACACGCAATTTGCACTTGCCCACGTTCAAGGAACCCATCATGTCGAGAATCCAGCAGGCCGTAAAGCTCTTAGCACGCAATCTCCTGGCAACTATGCCCGTAGCGTTGGTTTCGTTCAGTGCACATGCACAGATTTCCGATGGCGTGGTCAAGATCGGCATTCTCAATGACCAATCCGGCCCGTATTCCGACTTGGCTGGTAAGGGCTCCGTTGAAGCGGCACGGCTTGCAATCGAGGAGTTTGGGGGGAAGGTTGCTGGAAGTAAGGTTGAACTCGTCGTTGGGGACCATCAGAACAAAGCTGACGTTGGTGCGACGAAAGCACGCCAGTGGTTTGACCGCGACGGCGTAGACGCGATTGCCGACTTCTCCAACTCCAGTGTCGGCCTGGCCGTGCAGGGACTTGCCGCCGAGCGTAAGAAGATCACGCTCGTTGCTGCGGCTTCCAGCGAATTCACCGGCAAGGCATGTTCCCCATACTCGACTCAGTGGGTCTACAACTCGTACAGCAATGGACACGGCCTCGCGAAGCTGCTCACCAAGCGAGGATATGACAGTTGGTACCTGATGACCGTCGACTACGCTTTCGGCCATGCGTTTGCGGCAGACATCCGCAAAACAGTTACGGACGCTGGAGGCAAGGTTCTGGGGGAGGTGAAATTCCCTCTCAATTCGCCCGACCTGAGTTCCTACCTTATTCAAGCGCAGAACTCGGGGGCCAAGGTGGTGGTCTCTGCGAGCGCAGGCAGCGACATGGCCTCCACTGTGAAGCAAGCCGCTGAATTCGGCATCACGCGCAAACAGTCCTTGGCTGCGCCCGCCGTCTTCATCACTGATGTGAACAGTATGGGGCTGAAGAGTGCACAGGGTCTTCAGTTTCTGACGGCCTTTTACTGGGATCGCAATGACGCGACCCGTGCGTGGTCGCGCAAATTCTTCGAGCGCCGCAAGTCGATGCCGACCATGACGCAGGCAGGCGTCTACTCCGCAGTGCGTCATTACCTCAAGGCTATCGAAGCAGCGAAATCGGACGACGCAGCAGCGGTCGCCGCGAAGATGCGCGAAATTCCCATTAAGGACATGTACACCGACAACGGCTGGATCCGTCAAGACGGCCAGGTGATGCACGACATGTACCTCGTTGAAGTCAAGAAGCCCACCGAATCTAACGCCCCGTGGGATTACTACAAGGTCATCGAAACGGTGCCCGCCAAGGAGGCATTCCAGCCTCTCTCGGATAGCGCATGTCCTCTCGTGCGCAAGTAATCGAGACACCAGAACTTCTTTCCACCTATCCGATCCAGGAGAACAGTTGTGCACTACGATATCCAGTTGAAGCTTGAAGAAGTCCACGCGCTTGCAAAACGTCTGCTTCTGGCGCAAGGCTTCAATGAACGCCATGCGACGGCTATCGCCAATACCGTGACCGCGGCGGAACGCGATGAATGCCGTCATCATGGACTGTTCCGCATCCCGTTCTACGTCAATGCATTTCGCGCAGGCCAAGCGTCGGGCGATGCCGAACCGACGGTATCCCGGCTGGCGCCGGCGGTGATCAAAGTCGACGCGCACTATGGCTTCTCCCCGCTTGCACTGGAAGTTGCCGACGCGCCCCTCGCAGAGCTGGCCAAAGAGACCGGCATTGCTGCCGTGGCAATCAACAACGCGTTGAGTGTGTCCGCACTCTGGCCGGAGGTAGAGCGACTCGCAGACAAGGGACTCGTGGGGTTCGCCTTTGTTGCCGCCAGTCCGTACGTCGCGCCTGCAGGCGGCACCAAGCCGCTCTATGGCACAAATCCAATGGCCTTCTCTTGGCCGCGCGCAAATCACCCGCCGGTGGTTTTCGACCAGGCTTCGAGCGCGAGCGCTCGCGGCGAGATTCAGGTGCGGCTGCGTGACGGTCGGCAGTTGGAGGAAGGCTGGGCGGTTGGTCCGGACGGACAACCGACGACCGATCCCGCAACTGCGCTCGCCGGCGCCCAGTTGCCATTCGGGGGCGTCAAGGGTGCAGCGATCGCCATGATGGTCGAGCTGCTAGCAGGTCCGCTTGTTGGTGACCTGCTCAGCTTTGAAGCCGGGGAGAAGGACGTGGCAAACACCGGCGCGCCTTGTGGCGGCGAACTTATCATTGCCATCGACCCGGTTCGCTGCCTTCAAAACGGCGACCGTGCCGCTCAGCTCGCGCATAGTGAACGCCTGTTTACCAAGATCCTTGAGCAAAAGGGTACACGCTTGCCTTCCGACCGCCGATATGAGGCGCGCAAGCGCACCGCCGTTGAGGGTGTGACTGTGCCGACCGCGCTGTATGAGCAACTCCTGGAGTACAGCACAGGCCAATACTCGGGCAAGCGGAATGCCTATGAAGGTGATGACCTGATCAAAGGCCCGCACAAGGCCGAAGCCTGAGGTAATCGCCGTGTCAGATTATCAGGTAACCGAAAATACCCGCATCCACCGGCGTCCGGAGCGCGGGCAATATGATCGAGAACTCGTGCACGCGATCATTGATGAAGCGTTGGTGTGCCACGTCGCCTTCGTAGCGGACGGTGCACCACGAATCATTCCAACCACGATTCTTCGTGTGGATGAGAACGTCTACCTGCACGGTAGTCCTCAGAATCGCATGTTGACAACGCTCGCCCAAGGTGTGCCCGCATGCATCTCCATTACCCATGTCGACGGCATCGTCGCTGGACGGTCCGGTTTCGGATGCAGCGTCGATTACAGATCGGTGGTGATCTTCGGCAAGGGAGTCGTCGTTGACGATCCGGCGGAGAAGGCCAAGTTGCTCTACGCCGTCATCGACGATGTTCTGCCTGGGCACCGCGTGCGTCAGCACAAGGATAGCGAGATAGGCGCAACCTTGGTCCTGAAGTTTCCTCTCGAGGAGGTTTCCGCCAAAGTCCGCGATATCGGGGTGAAGGATGTCGAGTCCGACTACGAACTTGACGCTTGGGCAGGCGTGATTCCCCTAAGTATCGTGCCAGGGGATGTTCAAGACGATGCGCGGTTAAAGCCCGGCATCACAACCCCCGACTACGCCCGAAACTATCTCGGCCCGTCCCGTAAGCAGCGATAAGCAGGTAGCAGGGTCGCGAACGCGGCTCTGCCGTCATGGCCGCCAGAAGCTGGAGGGCCAGAAAACATATCAGGTACGTCAATGTCGTCGAATGTTTTGGAGGTTGAGGGGCTGACAAAGCGCTTCAATGGCTTTTGCGCGGTTGATGGCGTGAATCTATGCGTCCGGAAGGGAAGCATTCATGCCTTGATCGGGCCGAACGGCGCAGGCAAGTCGACTTGTTTCAACTTGCTCACGAAGTTCCTCGAGCCATCGGCAGGCACCATTCTCTTTGATGGTGTGGATATTACAAGGGACAAGCCGGCTCAGATTGCCCGACGAGGAATCATCCGATCGTTTCAGATCTCTGCGGTTTTTCCGCACATGAGCGTGCTCGAGAACGTGCGCATTGCACTACAGCGAAAGCTTGGCACGTCCTATCACTTTTGGCGAAGCGAGAAGACGCTGAAGGTACTAGATCGTCGAGCGATTGAACTACTCGAAGAAGTGGGGCTCGCGGAGTTCGCTGAAACCGCGACAGTAAATCTATCTTATGGTCGAAAGCGAGCTCTAGAAATTGCCACGACATTGGCGATGAAGCCCGAGCTGATGCTGCTGGACGAACCCACGCAGGGCATGGGCCACGAGGATGTGGACCGCGTGACGCAATTGATCAAGAAGGTGGCTGCCGGCCGCACGATCCTCATGGTCGAGCACAACATGAACGTGGTGTCGTCGATCGCCGACAAAATCACGGTGCTGCAGCGCGGCGCCATCCTGGCCGAAGGCCCGTACTCCGAAGTGTCGAAGGACCCGCGCGTGATGGAAGCCTACATGGGCACCGCCGACGCCGAGCTGCAGGGAGCGCACTGAGATGAGCGCAAACGCATCCACCGCATCCAACGTCCCTGCACTCGAAATCAAGGACCTGCACGCCTGGTACGGGGAATCGCACATCCTCCATGGCGTGGACCTGACCGTGAACCGTGGTGAAGTGGTCACGCTGCTGGGCCGCAATGGCGCCGGGCGCACTACCACCATGCGCGCGATCATGGGCCTGACCGGCACGCGGAAGGGATCGATCAGGATCAACGGCAACGAGACCATCGGCCTGCCGACGCACAAGATCGCGCACTACGGCATCGGCTACTGCCCCGAAGAGCGGGCGATCTTCTCCAGCCTGTCGTGCGAGGAAAACTTGCTGCTCCCGCCGGTGCTGAAGGGCGCCAAGGGTGGCGACACGCCGGGCATGAGCGAGGCCGAGATCTACGACATGTTCCCGAACCTGCGGGAACGCAAGCAAAGCCAGGGTACGCGGCTGTCGGGCGGCGAACAGCAGATGCTGGCCGTTGGCCGAATCCTGCGCACCGGCGCGAACCTGCTGCTACTCGATGAGATATCCGAGGGCCTGGCACCGGTGATCGTACAGGCGCTGGCGCGCATGATCCTGATGCTGAAGAAGAAGGGCTACACCGTGGTGATGGTGGAGCAGAACTTCCGCTTTGCCGCGCCGCTGGCCGACCGCTTCTACGTGATGGAGCACGGCGCCATCGTCGAGCGCTTTGCCGCCGCCGAGCTGCAGGCCAAGATGCCGGTGCTGAACGAACTGCTTGGCGTATGAGCCGGCACAACGAGGGAACCCGCTTCACATGAACTTCGATATTGGAATCCCCCTGCCCGCGCTGCTGTCCCAGTTGCTGCTGGGGCTCGTCAACGGTGCGTTCTACGCGATGCTAAGCCTGGGCTTGGCCGTGATCTTCGGCCTGCTCAACGTGATCAACTTCGCGCACGGCGCGCTGTTTATGCTCGGTGCCGTGCTGGCGTGGGCCGGCATGGAATACGCTGGCCTAAGCTACTGGGTCATGCTGGTGCTGTCGCCGCTCGTGGTGGCAGTGATCGGCGTGGCCATCGAAAAGTCGATGCTGCGCTTCATCTACAAGCTCGACCACATCTACGGCCTGCTGCTGACGTTGGGCATCACGCTGGTGTTCGAAGGCGTGATGCGCTCCACCTACGGCGTCTCCGGCCTGCCCTACTCGCCGCCCGACGCGCTGCAAGGCGCCACGGACCTCGGCTTCATGGTGTTGCCGAATTACCGTGCCTGGGTGGTCGGGGCTTCGGTCGTGGTCTGCGTTGCCACGTGGTTCACGATCGAGAAGACCAAGCTCGGCGCCTACCTGCGCGCGGGCACCGAGAACCCCAAGATCGTGGAAGCCTTTGGCGTCAATGTGCCGCTGATGGTCACGCTGACCTATGGCTTCGGCGTGGCGCTGGCCGCATTTGCAGGCGTGCTAGCCGCCCCGGTGATCCAGGTGTCGCCGCTGATGGGGCAGAACCTGATCATCGTCGTGTTCGCAGTGGTTGTGATTGGCGGCATGGGGTCGATTATGGGGTCGATCGTCACTGGTCTGGCGCTCGGTGTCATCGAAGGTCTAACAAAGGTGTTTTACCCCCAAGCGTCTTCCACCGTCGTCTTTTTCATCATGGTAATCGTATTGCTACTTCGTCCTGCCGGACTGTTTGGGAGAGACAAATAATGAATGAACCTACAGGACAAGTGATCGAGGTAAGGCATTCTTCGGCGGGATCAGCGGAGCCTGAGCAATCTCAGTGGAAGGGACGGGCCATCGCATGTGTCGTTGTGCTTGCGGCGTTGACCTTGGCACCTTTTTACGGCGCATATCCAGTACTGGTGCTGAAGGTTCTTTGCTTCGCATTGTTCGCCTGTGCGTTTAACTTGCTGATCGGGTTCACGGGGCTGCTGTCATTCGGACATGCAGCATTCTTTGGTGGAGCCGGATACGTGGCCGGTTATGCAATGAAGGCGTGGGGCCTACCGCCGGAGCTCGGCCTTTTACTGGGGGCGGCAGCAGGGGCGACACTAGGCTATGTGGTGGGATCGCTGGCGATTCGTAGACAAGGCATCTACTTTGCGATGATCACGCTCGCTCTGGCTCAAATGCTGTACTTCATCTTTCTCCAGGCGCCGTTTACCGGAGGAGAGGACGGCTTGCAAGGTATCCCGCGAGGAAAACTATTTGGCACATTCTCCCTCGACAGCGATTTGGCGCTCTACTACTTTGCTATCGCGATACTTGTGGCGGCATTCGCTTTAGTCGTTCGAACCGTGCATTCGCCTTTCGGTCAAGTTCTGCGAGCGATCAAGGAGAACGAGCCGCGGGCAATTTCCCTTGGCTATGACACCGACAGATTCAAGCTCATTGCATTTGTGATCTCAGCGGGTCTATCTGCACTTGCGGGAACACTTAAGGCCCTGGTACTGGGTTTCGCAACCCTTACGGACGTGCATTGGACTATGTCGGGGGCGGTCATTCTGATGACGCTCGTGGGGGGACTCGGGACCCTAACCGGTCCAATTGTCGGTGCTGTCGTGATCGTTGCGATCGAAAACAAGTTGGGGGATGTCGGCGCGTTCCTGGCCAGTTCGACGGGTTTTACGTGGTTTGAGACGCTGGGTGAATCTGTGCCCATGGTTACTGGCCTGATCTTCATCGTATGTGTTCTGACTTTTCGGCAAGGACTGGTCGGAATGGCGGCGCGACTGTTCAGATCAGCCAAGTGATCACGTTCGCCTGCCACTTACATCCGTTGAACTAGATCGATACTGAGTCGATTAAGTCGAGACTAGAAACCCAAGTAGCCGCATCACAATTCTGTCCATCCAAACAGGAATCTTTATGACGTACGACCTTCCACAGAACGAACCCGTTCTCAGTTATAGCCCTTCCTCCCGCGAGCGTGCAGCTATTATCGCTGCCCTCCAGGAGCGCAGCGGTGTGGTTGAAGACATCCCGCTTGTCATCAGCGGGAAGCGGTATAACGGTCGCCGCAAGCAGTCACTGCATGCACCCCATGATCACCGGCGCCAGATCGCTTCGGTCAGTCAAGCCGGTGCCGAGGAAGTAAGCCAGGCGATCTCCGCCGCTGTTTGTGCGCAGCGTGACTGGGCCGCGATGCCTTTTCAGGCGCGTGCTGCGGTTTTCTTGCGTGCGGCAGACATGCTCGCTGGACCTTGGCGACAAAGGCTCAATGCCGCAACGATGCTGGGCCAGAGCAAGACGGTATTTCAAGCCGAAATTGATTCGGCATGTGAACTGATCGACTTCCTGCGGTTCAACGTTTCGTTCGCGCGTGACATGCTGCAGCAGCAACCGATTTCCGGCCCGGGCATGCGCAATGCCATGGACTATCGGCCGCTAGAGGGCTTTGTTTACGCAGTGACGCCTTTTAACTTCACTGCGATCGCGGGAAATTTGCCCACGGCGCCAGCACTGCTCGGCAACACCGTCGTATGGAAGCCGGCGTTCACGGCTTCACTGAGCAACTACTTGTTTCTGGAACTGCTTGAGGCTGCAGGTCTGCCTCCTGGGGTCATCAATTTCGTACCCGGATCAGCAGCGACTGTATCGGAGGCGGTTTTGGCCTCGCCGGACTTTGCGGGGTTGCACTTCACTGGCTCTACGGAGGTGTTTGATTCCCTGTGGCAACAAGTCGCCCGACGACTGCCGGACTACCGTGGCTATCCTCGACTCGTGGGGGAAACCGGTGGGAAAGACTTTGTGCTTGCGCATGCGTCTGCCGATCCGGAGACGGTAGCCGTCGCACTCCTTCGGGGCGCCTTTGAATATCAAGGCCAGAAGTGCAGTGCCGCGTCGCGCGCATATATTCCCGCCTCCCTTTGGCCGCGGGTTAGAGCTCGACTGCTCGACGACTTGGCGACCGTGCGTATGGGTGATGTTGAAGATCTGGAGAACTTCATCGGTGCTGTCATCGACAAGAAAGCTTTCGAACGAATTTCAGGCTATATCAAAAATGCTCGCTCGGCGGGCGAGAACATCCTGGCCGGGGGTACGTGCGACGATAGTTACGGCTATTTCGTCACGCCAACTGTTATCGAAGTCAAGGATCCGCAGGCGGTCACAATGCGTGAAGAAATCTTCGGTCCAGTGCTTTCGGTGATGGTCTACCCGGACAACGCGTGGAAGGAGATTCTGGCGACTGTGGATAGTACGAGTCCTTATGCTCTTACCGGTGCGGTCCTTGCTAATGACCGGCAGGCAATGGAGGAGGCTAGCCAGCACCTTCGGTTCAGCGCAGGAAATTTCTACTTCAATGACAAGCCGACGGGCGCAGTTGTGGGGCAGCAGCCGTTCGGGGGAGGGCGCCGCAGTGGAACCAATGATAAGGCAGGCTCGGTATTGAACCTGCAGCGTTGGACGTCGCCGAGGACGATCAAGGAAACCTGGGTACCTGCAGCGGGCTATCGCTACCCGCACATGGACTGATCTTCCAATCGCCCGCAGTATGCAGCGCTGTTCAGAAATCGTAGCTCGGTTGAGAGAAGACATACGGACCGGGCAGTTGCCGATCGGAACAGTGCTGCGACAGGATGCGCTTTCGAAGCGGTTTCAGTCGAGCCGGATGCCAGTCCGCGAGGCGTTACTGCTGCTAGCGGCGGAAGGACTGGTTCGCCAAGAGCGCTACCGTGGTGCGACCGTTGTGGGACCCGACGAGACGTTGCGCCGCGATTGGATTGAGTTGCGTAGGGTGCTTCAGTGCCGTGCGCTAGGGTCGGCGGTGCCTTTGATGTCACCGGCCGATCTGGATGGAATCGAGGCGCTGTTCGAACTGCTGTGCAGCTTGGCAAATTCGACGATGGAACCGGCCCGATGCACTGAGTTGGAGGTGGCCTTGCAACTAGCCTTCATTTCAACGCATCCCAATCGAGCCATGGTGATGGTTCTGAATGACGCGATAAGAGGTTCGACGCCACCCTCCCATCGTCTGCACGGTATTCCGCTTCTTATGTTGGGAGCGATTGTGGCGCATTGTCGTTCGCGTCGACCCGCAGATGCTGTGTCGGCCTTGCGAAAATACTTGGAACAACTTGATGGGCTATCGCCCTAGTATGTAGCGTTGCGTAGCACTGCGGTAGCCACAGGTCGCGACTTCCAACATCCGCTCTTATTGCAGATGGCGGACAGCAATGCCGCATATTCCGTCGCGCGGTATGCAGCCACGAGCGACTAAAACGCAAAATGCAGATTCGCACATTTGCGCGCTAGTATCGTCGCAGCTAGTGTCCTGTTCCGCTGATTCGTTCACAAAGTCTATTTAGCTTGGCGAGAATCGAATCCGCGGTGGCCGTCCAGTTGAATGGCTTGCAATTCTGGTTGTAGTGAGCGACGAAGCGATCGATTTTTTGCACGAGCTCCTTGACCGAGGTGAACGAGCCACGACGGATGGCCTTGCCGGTGATGATCGAGAAAAAGCGCTCGACCTGATTCAACCAGGAACTGTAGGTGGGGATGAAATGCATGTGCCAGCGCGGACGGGCTGCCAGCCACGCCTTGACCTTGGGGTGCTTATGGCTGCTGTAGTTATCCACGATGCAATGCACATCGAGTTCGGCTGGAACGGCCTTGTCGATCGAACGCAAGAAGGCGAGGAACTCTTGGTGCCGATGACGCGGCTTGCACTCGGCCAGCACCGCACCGTTGAGTACGTTCAGCGCGGCAAACAGAGTCGTTGTGCCGTGACGGACGTAGTCGTGGGTGACACCCTCGACATAGCCCAGGCCCATGGGCAGCATCGGCTGAGTGCGCTCCAGTGCCTGGCACTGGCTCTTCTCATCCACGCACAGCACCAACGCGTTCTCGGGCGGGTTCAGGTACAGACCCACCACGTCGCGCAGCTTCTCGATGAAGAACGCGTCGGTGGACAGCTTGAAGGTCTCGCTACGATGCGGCTGCAGCCCCAACAGCTTGAAATAGCGGTGCACGCTGGTAGGCGAAATAGATGTCTCGGCCGCCACCGCCCGCACACTCCAGTGTGTCGACCCGTCAGCAGGCTTCGTATGCAGCGTCGTCTTGATGAGTTCCGCCACGCGCTCGTCGTCGATTGTGCGCGGCTTGCCCGGGCGCAATTCGTCGTACAGGCCATTGATGCGCCGTTCAAGGAACCGAGCGCGCCATTTGCCCACAGTGGCACGCGTGAGCTGCAGCCGTTTGGCGATCTCGCTGTTGGGCTCGCCTGTAGCCGCCGCCAAGACGATGCGCGCGCGCGTCACCAGCGCAGCCGGGATAGCGCGCGAACGCGCCATCGAAGCAAGTTGCGACTGTTCGTCTTGGCTCAACACCAGTTCTACCTTCGGTCGGCCCATTGGCATGCTGGTATCTCCCGTTCCGTTGATACCAACATCCTACGCAAACATAGATCGGTTAACAACGGAACAGGACACTAGCCTGGTAGGCTCGTATACCCTCTGGCCGCGAACGTAGGCAAAGATGTCCGCGTCGCTTCTAACCCCAAGTCCTGCCGTTCAATAGGATCGTCTCGAGCGTCCGCTCCTGTTTAGGTTTGTTTGATGCCTGCCCTTGGCTGCAGAACTCCAGGCGCATGAGGGCAGGCGTTGAACAAACCTCAAGGGAGGAAACCGCGGAGTCCGGCGATGCCGGTGATGCGGGCTATGGCGATTGATGGGTTCGGCCGATCCGTAGCGCTGTGGCTGGAAGGGCGAGGCAGGGCATCAGTCGGCTCCTGTCATGGCGCGACGGTCGGGGTAGATCAGGATTGTGTGGATAGGCTGAGCATGCAACATGGTCGAGCAAGTCGGCGAGCGCAACTGTCCGCTTGCGGCGCCGGATTCCGGAGCGCCGTCGGTTGAGTGGGAGATGTGGGACGTGCGGGCTCATGCGAGGGCTCGCTGCGGTGGCGGTCCGCGGATACAGGGACTGCGCGGGATGACCTCGATGATGAGCATCGGTGCGCCACAGTGCCGGCAAAGGAAGGACGGACGTGTAGCGACATCGGTGTCGTCAGGCGGAGCGGTCACCGTCGGCACGGCGTTCAATAGCTCGCGTGCCTTGATCAGATTCGCGCGGCGCACGGGGTTGGCAAGCAGACCGTAGTGGCGGATGCGATGGAAGCCGCCCGGTAGCACGTGCAGCAGGAAGCGCCGCATGAACTCTCCGACATCCAGCGTCATGGTCTTATAGCGCGTGCGTCCCTTGGCGCGGTAGTCCTTCCAGCGGAAGGTCACGCCACGTTCATCGAGCGAGACCAGGCGTGTGTTGGAGATCGCCACACGGTGGGTGTAGCGTGACAGGTAGGCCAGTACCGCTTCCGGTCCAGCGAATGGTCGCTTGGCGTAGACGACCCATTCGGTGACGCGTAGTGGCGCCAACCACTGCGCGAACGCGTCCGGGTCGGTGAGCGAACTGAACTCGCCAAAGAACTGCAGTTGCCCCATCGCGTGTGCTGTCTGGAGTGCCTCAAGGAAGCGCCGCCGGAACAGGCGGGAGAGCACGCGGACTGGCAGGAAGAAGCCCGGGCGGCAGGCCACCCAGCGTTCGCCATCCGGTGAGAGGCCGCCGCCGGGGACGATGCCGTGTACATGTGGATGATGCGTGAGTGCCGATCCCCAGGTGTGCAGCACCAGGGTGGCGCCGATCTGCGCTCCGAGGTGCTTCGGGTCGGCGGCGATGGTCCGGAGGGTGTCGGCGGCGACATCGAACAACAGTCCGTAGATCACCGCCTTGTTGTACCAGGCGATGGCGCCGATGTTTGCGGGAAGCGTGAATACGACGTGGTAGTACTCAATGGGGAGGAGGTCGTCGCTGCGTGCGTCGAGCCAGCGCCGGGCAGCATTGGCCTGACACTTGGGGCAATGGCGGTTGCGGCAGGAATTGTAGGCAACCTCAAGCTTGGCGCAGCCGGAGCAGCGCAGCACATGCCCACCCAGTGCCGCGGTGCGACACCGTTCAATGGCCGACATGACTTGCAACTGACTCAGGCTCAGGTGTGCAGTCTGTCGCCAGGCCGGCCCGTGGAGGCGGAAGATATCCGCGACCTCGAGCACAATGAGCTCGGTGGCAGGATCCCTAGTCGGAACGCAGGTGTTCGAGCGGGCTGATCACCTCGCGCAGCAGATCGGTGGCGACCTGGGTGTAGAGCGCTGTCGTCTCGAGCTTCTTATGTCCAAGCAGCACCTGAATCACGCGGATATCGACCTTCTGCTCCAGCAGGTGCGTCGCAAAGCTATGGCGTAGCGTATGCATGGATACGCGCTTGTCGATCTCTGCGGCCTGCGCGGCTGCGTGGCAGGCACGGTTGAGTTGCCGGGTGCTGAGTGACTCGATGGGATTGAGGCCCGGAAACAGCCAGCCACCATCGAGCATCTTGCCCTGAGCATGAGCCACGCGCCACCAGACGCGCAGGCGTTCGAGCAGGACTGGCGAGAGCATGGCGTAACGGTCCCTGCGACCCTTGCCTTGTTCGATCCGCAGGGTCATGCGCTCGCTGTCGATGTCACTGACCCTCAGCGCTACCACTTCGCTGGCGCGCAGGCCTGCGCCATAGGCGACCGCGAGCGCGGTCTGGTGCTTCAGGTTGCTGGCGGCAGCCAGTAACCTGCCGACTTCGTCGGGGCTGAGCACGACAGGCAGGACGCGCGGCACGCTCACCGGGCGCATCCTGGCCATCCGGTCGACGTCGCAGAGAGTCACCTCGAAGAAGAACTTCAGTCCGCTGATCGCGGCGTTGAGCGAGGTCGGTGAGATGCCGTGATCGACCAGATGGAGTTGATAGCGTCGCAGATCCTCGGTGCTGGCCGTGTCCGGCGAGCGGCCGAGAAAGGCTGCGAACTGGCACACGGCGCGGATGTAGTGGGTCTGAGTCTTGTCCGCGAGCTTGCGCATCCGCATGTCCTCAATCATGCGCTGGCGCAGCGGGCTGATGGTAGGCGTCGCGACTGACATGGCTGTGCTCCTGTCGAGAATCGAGGCCAATTGCCTCGGTCCTCAACATAGGGAACAGCACAGGCGGTTCAGTCACTTTGCGCGATGGCCGGAGGGTTACCGCGCGAGCGGTTTAGTCCACTGGCCGCCAAGCGACCTCCGCCGGTCGCGAGCCGGTTGGCTATCGGCCGTTAGCGCTCCGTGCCCCCAAACGACCGAAGTTTGTTGCCAAACTCGATCATTCGCCAATTCGTCGCCACGCCGGCAGCGTTTAGCCGAGTGTGTCATGCTCCCCGGCATCGCGGCTGCGTGTGTGGCCGGCCCAATCGACTGGGTGCCGACCGGCGCCTACATGGGCTACGCCAACACGCTGAAGGTGCCGTCCTATGTGCTGTTCGGGATCGAAGCCAGGTACGAATTTCGAGTGTGGCGTGACGGTGTTCCTTGACGCACGCAACCTGGCCAACAAGCGCTATGTCAGCGACTTCAGCACGGTCGCTGACGCGCGAACGGCCAATACCTCGGTGTTCTATCCCGGTGTGGGCCGAGCGTTTTACGCCGGGGTCAAGTACAAGTTCTGATTATTACCGCTGTGGCTCTTGGTGGTCGTCGCTTCAAGCACTGCGCAGACGCACATGGCCGTCAAGTGTATGTATCAGCAGCTCAGCCCTCTCTCGCTGTGCGTAGTCCCATCCCGCAGCGATCGCTGCTTCCAACGTGGCAAAGCGTAGGGGCTCTCGCAGGTGGTCTACCTGGAGGGCCCAGCCACATTCGGCAGGTACGACGCGGATGCTTCGCGCGAGCATTGATCTCTCCTGGAGCTCGTGGGCCGCCGCGGCGTCGCAGGTCGCCCCCATAAAAGGAGTCCGCTACAAAGAGCGGGCGTCGTGAAAGCCGAATGGGGGAGCGCATTCGACAGGGTCGATATTGCCCATCTATGTTCTCGGTAGCATATCCCTACTTAAGAGGGGCGGGCGTCGCGCCATTGCATCACTTCTGTAGGTTCGCACGTCTTTGCAGAAGGAATTTCGCATGCTGATATGGACATCGCGGCTATGAGCGAGCAAATGCGGCGTCTTGGCTTCGAAGGGCAGATTTACATTATGGATGAAGCAGTAGCTGGCACAGAGGGCCAACGCAAACACCCCAGATCCTTCGGAGTCGTGCCGCTCGGCGTGTGCAGTGGCGTCAGAAAGCGGTCGGTGCGAGGCGTTCAGATCTTAGGAGGATCGCATGGTGCCATCCCGTCGCGGCCATCGACCAGCAACTCCACTGCGAAATCCCCATAGTAAAGGTACAGCCCGCCGCCATTGCTTGGAAGTGAATATGTGAAACGAGCGACCAAGAGGAGGCAATTTCTGGAAACCCTGTGCTCCGACCTCGCTATTCACTTCCAGCCCCGGTCCCCCATCGGCGGGCTGTATCGCGAAGGTTACGAAATTGCAACAGTGCACGGTATGAGCCATATGGCGTATTTGGAAAGGAAGCAAAACAGATTACCCCCAAAGCAGGGATCGGCGGGCCGAGATCAATCAATCTGGCTGGTTGGGAATCAAGGCACTAGCCTGGGTAGAACTTGCGAGGGCAGACGTGGTAGCGTGAGCCTTCAGCCCGCCTACAATCTTACGCGACACCACTGTTACGACGCGAGGCTACGAAATCCCGATATCCAAGGTAAAGCAGGCTCGATCTCGCCTCCTCGGGTTCGCCGAATTGGAGCAGGAGGTGGGCATTGAATCATAGGTTGTCCGCGAGCGCTTCGCATTGAAGGAATTTCGTAACGAAGTGGAATGGTATTGCCGCTGCGGCTCTTGTCGCCGCCGCAAGCTCTGCTCAGACGCACTTGTCCGTCAAGTGCGCTGCCTCTTCGACTATTTGGTTGCACCAACAACCACGCCTTCCCGTCGACTATTGCCCGTTGAGGCTATGCTACGCGTACGGCTGGGAAACTCACCGTTTGCTGAACATCGCGTCCTGCATCAACGAGGAAGAGGGCAAAGTTTCAATGAGTTTGCGAGCCCAAAGGAGCCCTCGATATTGGGCGGTTTCGCTATTTTCGTAATGACCCAATGATTCCGACTCTTGGACTATTCGCTCCCGCAAACGTACGCGCCCTTGTGCCTCAAAGCCACCGTCGCCATTGGGGCTTGCGAAGCCTTCTGCGATGTATCCACGATAAGCTTCGATAGACATAGGGCTTTCCTTCCTTAGGGCAACAATCTGCGCCTAGCACAAGTAAGTGAAATCTTAAGAGATGTTGATTGGGAATGCCAGTCGTCGGAAAGTCAGTCGAAATCTGTCGGGAGAGGGCGGGACGGTAGCAAGCCAGTTACCCGCTATCGGACCCTACTCGATCGTTCGGCGTTTCTCGGGGGAACGTCAGCTTTTGCCGCCGCTTCGGCGCCCTGGCGCAGACGTAAGCCACGCCCAGGGAGGCGTAGCGAAGCCGCACTATCTCTCGATAGCGCACGACCAAACCTGCAAGGCGATGGTGCGGACGGAAGATCGGTGAGTGATCTTCAATGTCAGCGCAGAGATGCGCCCAGATCATCTCGGCCTCCGGGGTCTGGTCGGCTTCGCCACGACCGATTGCCTGAGACATCTGGTCGAGTGTGGAGTATCAACGCCGCGCATATGAGACCGAAGCCTAGGCGCGGCGCGACGAGCGCAACCAGCGTTGCGGTCGTGAAGCCCGCAAGGACAGCAAGTGATCGGCGCCTCGCGACACGCCGCATCCGTCGTGCGGACATCTGCGTAGCGTCCGCACGAGTACAGGACCATTATGGTCACGATCACCGCGAAGACCGCGTCTGAAAATGCAGTCAGCCGATCCGCGGTTATCGTTCCTTCACGCATAGCGCGCTCCTTGGAGCGAGCAAGAACTTGGTCACGTGATGATGACGGTGAATCCTGTGTCCGGAATCCACTCTCAATCGATCCGGTTTCAGCAAGATCCAACTGCACAGACAGTCGTTGCCGCATTACGGGAGGTGACATTCATGACGCTAATATCAGATTTCGACGCGGTTTAATACAGATCCGCAGCGGATCGTGCTGCACCACTTGTACGCCGCTGCCTAGGACCGGACCGACGCCTCCGTCACCCTCCGGTTTTTTGTCCGCGCCCTTTGAGCTCAGTCCTCGCTGGTTGGCCAGCGCAGGTCGCGACCACATCAAACAGCGTCCTCCACGCAACTTCTGGATGGTTGGCCCGGCCAGATTGGCTGCCTCCACCCCCTTGTCCTTGTTACGAGGTGATGAAATCGCGTAGGGTCCGTGGTCTACCTGTGGCCATAAGCGTCTTAGTGTTTCCCCGATTGTCTTATCGAATGTATGCACCAATAATCCTGCCCTCTGCCGGCACCATATTGGCGCATCGACGCTCGAGGGCCATGTTCAAGAACAACAAGATAGGAGGAGGCCCGCGTGTTTCGATTTGAGTATGGGGCGACCAATGTCTACGCACTGCTTGGCTTCGCGGACGCCGAGGAAATTCCGCTCAAGGCGGAAATCGTGAAGGACATGACGGCATGTATAAGAGCCGCGGGCCTTACCGTGTCCGACGCTGCAGCCATGCTCGGGACACTTCCGTCGGATCTCGCCCTGGTTCTCTGCGGCAAGTTTCAAGACATCGGCGCAGAGGAGTTGCGCGGTTGGCTCGCGCGCCTTAGCTCGCGGTTGTGGTGATTGCAGCGCCATCACCCCGAAGAGGGTTGTCCGGCCAAGCCGGTATCCAGCACCATTCGGTGCCCCAGACAGGCGAATGACACAAAACTGAAAAATCACCGCGCTAATCTGGCGCGGCAGCGCTATTTGTTGGCGCCACGTGCATACGTGGTGGTAGTGGTCGAAAGCCGAACACAGAATCGGGACGACCGGAAGACAGGGGTCAAACAAACTTTGTGAGAGACAAGCAGGATGACGAAACGCATTGCATTGGTGACTGGCGGTATGGGCGGTTTGGGGGAGGCCATCAGCCTCAGGCTGCACGACGCCGGCTACGACGTGGTCGTGACGCATACGCCAGGCAACCCGAATGTGGACAACTGGCTCGCCACCATGGAGGCTGCCGGCCGCAATCTCCGTGCGTACGCGATGGACGTTGCGGACTACGATGCCTGCCAGGCAACGGTGGCAAAGATTCTTGCCGAGGTCGGCCAGGTCGACATTCTGGTGAATAACGCCGGCATTACCCGCGACATGGCCTTCAAGAAGATGGACAAGGTGAACTGGGACGCCGTGATTCGCACCAACCTGGATTCCGTGTTCAACGTGACCAAGCCTCTGTGTGACGGCATGGTGGAGCGGGGCTGGGGACGCATCATCAATATATCGTCCATCAATGGCTCCAAGGGTGCGTTCGGCCAAACCAACTATGCAGCCGCGAAGGCGGGTATGCATGGCTTCACCAAGTCGCTGGCGCTGGAGGTCGCTCGCAAGGGGGTGACGGTCAACACCATTTCTCCCGGCTACCTGGCGACCAAGATGGTCACCGCCGTGCCGCAGGAGATCATGGATACGAAGATCCTGCCTCAGATTCCGGTGGGGCGGCTCGGCAAGCCGGAGGAAGTGGCTGCCCTGGTTGCTTATCTGTGCTCCGAGGATGCAGGCTACGTGACCGGATCCAATATTGCGATCAACGGCGGGCAGCACATGCAATGACTGACGGGGCGGAACATGGTTCTGCCCCCTCTGCGACTCCGGATCGTGGGAGCACGTAGAGATCTACTTCGCACGCGATCCATCATCAGTCCCCCGCCTTTTAGGAAGACGACTGAGCGTACAGACGCGTGTCGGTAGAGCGATAAATCATTCACCATCGGAGAGCAGCGTGATCTTTACTCAGGAACAAATCTTGTCGGTACAGCAATGCAGCCTCGAATCCCTGTACAGCCTGACATCCAAGGCCATCGAAGGCTTCGAGAAGCTCGTTGAGCTGAATATGCAGGTCGCGAGAAAGGCGCTGACGGAAAATCTGGACGGCGCCAGGCGCGCGCTCTCCGCCAAAGATCCGCGGGAATTTCTCGAGGTCCACGCGTCGCTGGTGCAGCCGGCTGGCGAGAAGGCTATGGCATACGCCCGCCATTTCTATGAGATCACATCGGAAACCCAGAAAGAACTCGCCAAAGTGGCAAAGGCCATGCTGACGGAGGGCTCGCAGAACCTGCGGGAGGCTGTCGACAACCTCGCCAGGAATGCCCCGGCCGGCACGGAATCGGCCGTAGCGATCGTGAAGTCGGCTATTACCGCCGCCGACAACGCCTACGAGTCGGTGGAGAAGGCCGCGGCGCAGGCCGTGGAAATTGCTGAATCCAACATCCAGGCCGCTGCCACGGTGGCAACCAATGCCGCACAGCAAGTCGGCGTGACGGCTCGTGCCACCTCGAAGAAGACTTCAGCTTCCGCCTGATCCTGCTGCAGCGATCCCCTGAAGCCCGGCCTGCCTCGGTCGGGCTGGTTCTTCTTGCCGGGCGCGTGAAGCCGGCGAAGCAGCGGGTGGGGCTATGCGCGTTGACGGTCGGGATGGTGAAGCTGATCACGCAGTCTGGCCAGTCGCGCCTTGTGGCCGGCAAGCGACCGCGAGCCGGCCACGCTCCCTAACTACACTTCGGTCTGCTCTGCCATTTCGAGCGCGTCGTCCACTTCAATGCCAAGGTAGCGCACCGTGCTCTCAAGTTTGGTATGCCCAAGAAGCAGTTGAACGGCTCGCAGATTCTTCGTGCGCCGGTAGATCAGCGATGGTTTGGTGCGCCGGATGGAATGCGTTCCGTAAGCTGAATCGTCAAGGCCAATGGAGGCGACCCAGCGATGAACGATCCTCGCGTACTGTCGCGTTGACAGGTGCGGCGATGCGTGCAAGCGACTCGGAAAGAGATAGTCGCCCAGCTTAAGTCCGCGAGCATGAATCCAACACTGAACGCTTTGGCGAGTTTGTTCGGTGATTTCGAACTGCACTGGCCGCTGAGTTTTCTGCTGCATGACCGTTGCGCGAGTGCCAACCTGGTTGCCCACGCAGATGTCTTGCACGCGCAGGCGGGTCAGATCGCACGCTCGGAGCTTGCTGTCAATGGCAAGGTTGAACATCGCCAGTTCGCGAACATTCGTCGTAAGCTGAAGCCGAGTTCGTATCGCCCATATCTCGTTCAACTTCAGTGGAGGCTTTTGGCCCGTCAGCCTCCCTTTGTTCCATGGAACGTGACGCGTTTGGTCGAGAGCGGTTGTTTCCATGATGGTCTCCTTTCGGGTGAAGGGAAACCAGTCTGCGCCTCTGCCAGTGGTCGCTGATCGACCCTTCTCCGCCGGTCGGCCGGTCCAATTGTTCTGACTGAAGTCGCGACAAGAGCGGTCGCCCGGGTCGGTGTTGCGACCGTCGCCCGCAAGTTGGATGCCAGGTTTTGGCAGACGATCAGGCGGCAATGCAGGAGATCAGGCTTATGTTGTCGGATCGGCCAATGACGGGGCGAACGACAGGTTGCTCCCGCAAGATCGCGAGATGCTCACGCTTGCCTCGACCAGCGCTTTGATTGCCTTTGTCTTGATGCGCCGGACATCAGGGCTTGCGCCGATTAGCGTCAGACACGCGACTGCCTCGTTCTGAACATCGAGAATCGGCGCGCTCATGGCTGACAGTCCTGGGATGAGAACCGATTCTGCTTCGTCGTATCCGGCTCGCCGGATCGTCGAAAGACGCTCAAGCAACTTCACTGGCGGCTGTTCATGGTTCTTCGAAACGGCCAACTCGATCAGGTCATCTCTGACCTGATCGGGGGTGAAGGCGAGCAGCACGCGACCCGTGGCCGAATTTGTCAATTGGAATGTCGAGCCCACCGACAACGTAGTAATGAACGGCACATAGCTGCGTTCCCATCGCACGATAGTGGGGCCGCGATCGCCGAGCACACACAGGAGGGCGGGCAATCCCGTGCTAGAAACTAGCTGTGGCATCGCTTCACTGGCGAGGCGCAGATGATCAACACGCGCGAGGGCGGAGGCGCCGATGCGTACCGCCGTCGGCCCAAGGTCGTAGAGACCGGTGACTTCATCCTGTACCGCGAGACCGCTTGCCATTAGGCTCGCGAGGTAGCGATGCGCGAGGCTGTTTGGCATGCCGATGGCGCGCGCCAGATCGCGGAGGGGTGTCGCCTTACCCGCCTCGACAAGCGCAAGAAGAACCTCCGTTGCCTTGTCGGCCGACTGAATCCGGCGTCGTCCTCCGCCATTGCCGGTAGCAGTCGGCGGCGGGTCGTCCGTCGACACCGCCGATGGTTTTGCGATGGTTTTTTTTGCTTCTGTCAAAGCCGTCGATACTCCTCTCGGAAGGGGCGAACCTCGGATTCAGGGTGCGCGAACGGCCTTTAAGTTTATCACGGGCGATGACACGGGAATTCAGCCAGCTCCAGGCAAGCAGATGACGCGCGCATCGGCATTGCGCAGGCGGAGCGGCAAAATGCGCTGATAGTCTGTGGAGGTGTACCAGGCCGTGGCGTCCTCGGGGCTCTCGAACTCCAGAACCACGAACGTCCCGGTTTTGGCGTTGCCCTCGAGCACGTGGGGCGTGCCTCCCCGAATCAGGAACACGCCGCCATAGGAATCCAGCGTGGGCTGGACCTTGCTGGCGTACTCATCCCACTCCGCGCCGGGGGAATGGATGTCTACCTCGGCAAAAATGTAACCTTTCGTCATTTCGTCTCCCGTCAGAAGGATGAGGTGAAGTTCCCTGGAGGGTCGCAGGCCACCGTTCCCATCTTTGCCGGAATCGAGACTTCGAGAAGCTCGAGGTCTGGTGAGATCGCCAGCTCGTTGTGCTTGAGTCCGCCAGGGATCAGGAGCGATTCTCCCGCGCTGACGCGAATATGGCGGCCGTCCTCGAAGACCAGGTCGACCCAGCCGCGCAGCGTATAAATGAACTGCGAATCGCAGAGGTGATAGTGCCAGCCGGTTTGCTGCATTTCGCCCGTTGCAAGAGTTATCTGCGCGCGCATGCGGCCATCCGTGGCAGTCGTCACGCCCAGGTCCCGATACTTGAAGAATGAGCGGCGTCCCGGCACCAGTGGCGCCGTTTCGGGCGTGGCATAGGAAAGCCTTTGCGCAAGCGCTTCGGCGTCGGCAATCGACGTGGCGGAATGAACGTGTTCGGTGGATGAGTCCATGGTCTGCTCCGTGGGTGTTGTCGTTGTTAAATTTGCTGATTGGCGGGTTGCCGCCGTGGTGCCCCGCGTACCAGCACGTTGGCGCGTTCTTCCACACTCTTGATGATCGAAGTGAAATCGTCCTGGCTGCGTCCTTCTTCCATTGCCGTTTGCCAGACGCCCCGGGCCTGCTCTAGAACGCGCGCCGGGACGCCCAGATTGCGGGCCTCTGTGATGGCGAGCTCCACATCCTTAGCGAGGATTGACATGTGTGCCCCGAAGTCGAACGATCCAGGGAGGGCGAAGCGAGCAAGGATGTCTGCTGCTGCGCTCTGGCCGGTGCTGGATCGGATGACGTCGGCCATGGCGTCGGCGTTCAGGCCTGCTTTGGCGCCCATCGCCAACGCCTCCGATGCAACGGCCATGTTGGCGGCCAGCATGATGTTGTTCACCAGCTTCATCGCCTGTGCCTGGCCGGGCTGATCGCCCAGGTTGTGAATCGTCTTCGCGATGCGAGCCAGCGAGGGCATGGCGCGCGCAATGTCATGGCTCGCGCCGGCCAGCATGATGGACAGCGTGCCCGCACGCGCGGCGGACGGCCCACCACTGACTGGCGCGTCCACCGTGGCGATATGCTGACGATGAAGTCTCTGTGCGATGGAGGACACCGCAGTCGGACCGATCGTCGACATCTCGACGTACGTATGCAGCGCGTTGCCGGCCGCCACGCCGTCCTGGCCGAAAATCGCCGCTTCGCATACCGCCTGGCTTGGCAGGCAGGCCATGACGATGGCGGCGGCATCCGCCACCGAACGCGGACTGGCATGCGCCACCGCGCCAGCGTCCACAAGTCGCGACACGGCTTCCGCGTTAGGGTCGTAGACGTGCAGTCGGCACCCGGGATGAATAAGCCGCATTGCCATCGCGGCACCCATGTTGCCAAGGCCTAAAAAGCCGACGTGGGTAATCTCGCTCACGTTCGTATGTCTCCGTATCTGGGTAGATTTCCGCGCACCGCGTCTACCAGTTGGTGCCGCGTGCGGTGTGCTTCGGGTAGCGTTGCAGTGCCGGCCTTCACTCAGATCAACAGTTCGATCAGGAAGGGGCCGTCCTGGCGGAAGCTCTGCTTCATGAGGTCGGCGCACTGCTCGAGCGTCGTTGCGTGTGCGGCCTCCACCCCCATGCCGTTGGCGAGCCTGACCCAGTCGAGATCGGGATTCGACAGATCGAGCATGCTCATGGCCGTGGGTCCCGGTGATGCTCCGACGTTCTTGTACTCGCCGATCAGGATGTTGTACTTGCGGTTGGCCAACAGAATCGTCGTACAGGGGAGTCGTTCACGTGCCTGCGTCCAAAGCGACTGAAGCGAATACATCGCCGAGCCGTCAGCCTGCAGGCTGATAACCCGTCTCGAGCCCCCACAGGCCACCGCCGCGCCGGTTGCGACCGGGAGTCCGTCGCCAATGGCACCGCCGGTCAGTGAGAGCCAGTCATGTGGTGCTGCAGCGTGGGTGAATCGGTAGAAGCTGCGGCCATACGAAATGCTTTCGTCCGATACGATCGCGTTCTCCGGCATCAAGGCGGCGATCGTCTGGGCCAGCCCTTCCGGCGTGGGTGCACCGGTAACGATCTCCGGGCAGGGCTGCGCGGGCGGCATATCGACCACTGGCGCGTTCAGCGCCTCCGCCAGCGCGAGCAGGGCCGCTTCGGGATGCTGGTCGACGCGCGACAAATGATGGATCTGGGCTTCGCGCGGATACTGGAGGGACGGCTTGCCGGGGTAGGCGAAAAATCCGACTGGTGGCCTGGCGTTGACCAGGATGATGTGCCGAAACGATGCCATCATCGTGATGGCTTGATCGGTGTTGTAGGGCACCCGCTCGATCGGCAGACGGCCTCGTCCACGCGAGACCCGCCCCATCACGTACTCGTACTTCAGGGTCGCGCCCGTCGCGCTGGCAATGCGCCAGGCGAGCGCCTGCGCTTCGGGCAGCGCGCATTCGCCGCCAAGCAGGATCAGCACGTCATTGCTGTTCTGGCGCAGAATGCGCGCCGCATTATCGACGGCAAATGTATCGATCGATGGCGCTGACGGTACGGGCAATGCGCGCGCGGCAACGCCGCCCGCATCCCAGGACGTATCGGAAGGCAGGATCAGTGTGGCGATCTGTCCGGGCGCGGTGCGCGCAGCGGCTGCCGCGGCGGCCGCATCACGACCGACGTCGGCTGCGGACTGGCTCGTGCGGACCCATGCCGATACTGCGCCCGCAAGCGCGGCCGTATCGGCAGTGAGGGGCGCATCATACGGGCGGTGATAGGTCGCCTGATCTCCCACGATGTTGACGACCGCGCTATTAGCGCGGCGAGCGTTGTGAAGGTTCGCCCAGCCGTTGGCAAGTCCCGGGCCGCAATGCAATAGCGTGCTCGCGGGCTTCCGAGCCATGCGGAAATAGCCGTCGGCCATGCCGGTAACGACGTTCTCCTGCAGCCCCAGCACACACCGCATACCTGGAATCTGATCCAGGGCCGCGACGAAATGCATTTCGCTGGTGCCGGGATTGGCGAAGCAGGTATCGATGCCCGACTCGAGCAGTGTGGTGACCAGACTTTCGGCGCCATTCATGTTGTGTGTTCTCCGGTTCGATGAAGGTGGTTCGCGTGGGGGCAGCGCGAACGGGCAGGATCCGTCCAGCCGGAAACCGCCTTGGCTTCAAGAAACTCCTCAATGCCCCAGATCCCGCCTTCGCGGGCACGTCCGGACGCCTTGATGCCACCGAAAGGAGATCCTGGTGCGCGCGGCCTGCCATTCATCTCCACCATGCCCGAACGCAGCCGGCCCGCGACGCGGCGGCATCGTTCGTCATCAGTCGATTGCACGTAATTGGCCAGCCCATACGGCGTATCGTTCGCGATGGCGATCGCCTCTTCCTCGGTGTCGAAGGGAATGATCGAGAGCACAGGGCCGAAGATCTCCTCGCGGGCGATGGTCATCTGGTTGGTTACGTCGGCGAAAACGGTTGGCCGCACGAAGTAGCCACATTCGTGCGCTTCGGGACGCCCGGGGCCGCCTGCAACAAGTCGCGCGCCCTCCGCCATGCCTGTCTCGATCATCTCCTGGACTTTCCTGAATTGCGCCGCCGAGGTCAGCGGGCCGAAGAACTTCCCCGGCGCGCGCGCCGCCTCGGCCGCGAAGTTCTCGGTGATTTCCCGGGCCTCGTCGACTACGCGCGCATAGACCGAGCGCTCGACCAGCATGCGGGTAGGGGCGTTGCAGCTTTGGCCGGTGTTCTTGAAGCAATGGAGCACTCCGCGCCTGACCGCATCCGCATCCGCGTCGGCAAAGACGAGGTTGGCCCCTTTTCCGCCGAGCTCGAGCACCACTCGCTTGAGCGTTTCGGCTGCGGCCTTTGATATGGCGATGCCGGCACGGGTCGAGCCCGTGAAGCTGATCATGTCGATATCGGGATGGGACGACAGGCGCGCGCCGACTCCCGTGCCGTCCCCGTTCACGAGATTGAACACACCGTTCGGAAAGCCGGCGTCCTCGATGAATTCGGCAAAGAGCATCGAGGAGAGCGGCGCGATCTCGGATGGCTTCAGCACGACGGTGCATCCGGCCAGCAAAGCGGGCACGACTTTCAGCGTGACCTGATTCATGGGCCAGTTCCACGGGGTGATGAGGCCGGCGACGCCGATCGGCTCCATCAGGATCCGATCGTTGGGTGCACCTGTGCCGAGGGAACGTTCGAACGAGAACGTGCGAAACGCGGCAATGAAGTTCCTCATGTGATACGCGCCGGCACCGACATGTTCGGCCCGCGCCATGTCGACGGGCGCCCCCATCTCAAGGCTGATCATCCGCGCCATTTCCGCGGCGCGTCGTTCATAGATCTCCAGCAAGCGCTCTACCAGCCGAAGGCGCTCGCCCGGGCTGGTACGAGACCAGCCTGAGAAGGCTTGCCTTGCCGCCTGCACCGCGCGGTCGGCATCGAGCGCATCGCCGACAGATATCACCGCGCAGGGTTGCTCGGTGGATGGGTCGATCACCGCCAGGTCTTGGCGACGTGCGGGCGTGACCCACTCCCCATCGATATGGAATTGTCTCTTTTCAAGCACGTTGTCTCTCGTTGATTTGCGTTGCGGCAGGCCGACCGGCGCAGGGCCGCTGCCAATGAACCGAACGGTAGAACATCGAAGTGAGATTGTAAATAGGGTGTAAGCGTTATCCATAGGATAATTATTGTAGAGGTGACGCAAGGGGCGCTCCCCGAAAAAATTATCCTATGGATAACCATGAAACCCTATTTACAACATCGAGCGCTCCGTCTATGGTTCGATCCGACGGTCGCTTCCGACCGCAAAGACAACCCAGGAGACAACCACCATGACCCACCGCTTCAGCCCCATTTCTCATTTCCGTTCACGCCGCGCGGTACTGGCGCTGGCTGCCGTCATGCTGGCTGGTGCAGCGTTTCCGGCCGCGAGCCAGAGTCCCGCGTGGCCGGCACGGCCCATCCGCCTAGTGGTGGGTTTCGCTCCCGGCGGCGGAACGGACGTGATGGCGCGTGCGATTGCACAGTTGCTGAATGAAGCACTGGGGCAGACAGTGATCGTCGACAACAAGCCGGGGGCGAGCGGCAACCTGGCGGTCGGCGAAGTCGTGAGGGCGGCGCCGGACGGGTACACGTTTCTGATTGCGCCCACCTCGGTTGAGACGGCCAACCCATATCTGTTCAAGTCGAATCTCGTCCCGTCCCGGGATCTAACGCCCGTCATGGCGATCGGACGCGCCCAGATGTATCTGGTCGCCCGTCCAACGCTTGAGGCCAGGGACGCCAAGCAGTTCATCGCTTTGGCGAAGTCGCAACCGAGCAAGATCACCATCGCGTCGGCCGGAACCGGGACGGCACCGCATCTCGCCGCCGAGCTATTCAACCAGAGCATCGGCACGTCGATCACGCAGGTGCCATACAAAGGCTCCGCCCCTGCGCTGCAGGATGTGATGGCCGGTCAGACGGACGTCGTATTCGACCCGGGGATTGGCTTCCCCCACATCCGAAGTGGCAAGGTCAAGCTGCTGGCAGTGGCGAGCGAGAGCAGGTCGCCGTTCTTTCCGGACGCACCGTCATACGCGGACCTGGGCATCCGCAATGCGAGTCTTGATGTCTGGTTCGGTGTCTGGTCACCGAATAAGGTCCCGGCCGACATCAGCGAGCGCTTTTCTGCGGCGTTAAAGAAGGTATTGGCCTCGCCAGTGCTCAAGCAACGGTTCGCGCAACTCGGCGCCGAACCGGTGGCACTGGACAAGTCAGCTTTCCGAAACCTGCTGACTGACGAGAGCAGGCGGCTGTCAACGCTGATCAAGGAGCGCGGGATCGTCGTCGAGTAAGCACCTCAGCGGCCTCCCACCTCTTGTCCCGGACCCCTGCGGTCCGATTCCATATCAGCTTCCAGCAACCGGTCATCCGTGGCCGGATGTTCATCGCGGACTACAGCTTCTCTAGGCGGACCGATGTGTATCGGCGTACACGCGCAATGCGGCATTGAACATTTATTCCGCCGCGATCGGCTACACAAGCGGCTATTACCTCGGTACAGACAAGGATCACATTTTTGGGGTGGCGGTCGGCGTCAGGCACAAGTTCTGAACGCGCCGGGAGACCGAAGGAATAGGGGTGCACGCCCACTACGATGAAGGAATGGAGCCATAACTCGGACATCGACCTGGTTCCTGAACACCCGGAGCTTGCAAGGACGTCTGCGAAGGCTCAGGCGTTCTTTGACGTACGTATCAGTCGGATGTCCGCTCCGGGGAACGAACGTCGCGCAGAAGTAGGTCGGGAACTGGACATGAGGAAGGATCTTTTGGATGGCCGCAGCTAAGCGTAGAGCCGCCGTTCGGGGCGTGCTGTCGACCGTCGCTTCCTGTTTAGGTTTGTTTGATGCCTGCCCTTGGCTGCAGAACTCCAGGCGCATGAGGGCAGGCGTTGAACAAACCTCAAGGGAGGAAACCGCGGAGTCCGGCGATGCCGGTGATGCGGGCTATGGCGATTGATGGGTTCGGCCGATCCGTAGCGCTGTGGCTGGAAGGGCGAGGCAGGGCATCAGTCGGCTCCTGTCATGGCGCGACGGTCGGGGTAGATCAGGATTGTGTGGATAGGCTGAGCATGCAACATGGTCGAGCAAGTCGGCGAGCGCAACTGTCCGCTTGCGGCGCCGGATTCCGGAGCGCCGTCGGTTGAGTGGGAGATGTGGGACGTGCGGGCTCATGCGAGGGCTCGCTGCGGTGGCGGTCCGCGGATACAGGGACTGCGCGGGATGACCTCGATGATGAGCATCGGTGCGCCACAGTGCCGGCAAAGGAAGGACGGACGTGTAGCGACATCGGTGTCGTCAGGCGGAGCGGTCACCGTCGGCACGGCGTTCAATAGCTCGCGTGCCTTGATCAGATTCGCGCGGCGCACGGGGTTGGCAAGCAGACCGTAGTGGCGGATGCGATGGAAGCCGCCCGGTAGCACGTGCAGCAGGAAGCGCCGCATGAACTCTCCGACATCCAGCGTCATGGTCTTATAGCGCGTGCGTCCCTTGGCGCGGTAGTCCTTCCAGCGGAAGGTCACGCCACGTTCATCGAGCGAGACCAGGCGTGTGTTGGAGATCGCCACACGGTGGGTGTAGCGTGACAGGTAGGCCAGTACCGCTTCCGGTCCAGCGAATGGTCGCTTGGCGTAGACGACCCATTCGGTGACGCGTAGTGGCGCCAACCACTGCGCGAACGCGTCCGGGTCGGTGAGCGAACTGAACTCGCCAAAGAACTGCAGTTGCCCCATCGCGTGTGCTGTCTGGAGTGCCTCAAGGAAGCGCCGCCGGAACAGGCGGGAGAGCACGCGGACTGGCAGGAAGAAGCCCGGGCGGCAGGCCACCCAGCGTTCGCCATCCGGTGAGAGGCCGCCGCCGGGGACGATGCCGTGTACATGTGGATGATGCGTGAGTGCCGATCCCCAGGTGTGCAGCACCAGGGTGGCGCCGATCTGCGCTCCGAGGTGCTTCGGGTCGGCGGCGATGGTCCGGAGGGTGTCGGCGGCGACATCGAACAACAGTCCGTAGATCACCGCCTTGTTGTACCAGGCGATGGCGCCGATGTTTGCGGGAAGCGTGAATACGACGTGGTAGTACTCAATGGGGAGGAGGTCGTCGCTGCGTGCGTCGAGCCAGCGCCGGGCAGCATTGGCCTGACACTTGGGGCAATGGCGGTTGCGGCAGGAATTGTAGGCAACCTCAAGCTTGGCGCAGCCGGAGCAGCGCAGCACATGCCCACCCAGTGCCGCGGTGCGACACCGTTCAATGGCCGACATGACTTGCAACTGACTCAGGCTCAGGTGTGCAGTCTGTCGCCAGGCCGGCCCGTGGAGGCGGAAGATATCCGCGACCTCGAGCACAATGAGCTCGGTGGCAGGATCCCTAGTCGGAACGCAGGTGTTCGAGCGGGCTGATCACCTCGCGCAGCAGATCGGTGGCGACCTGGGTGTAGAGCGCTGTCGTCTCGAGCTTCTTATGTCCAAGCAGCACCTGAATCACGCGGATATCGACCTTCTGCTCCAGCAGGTGCGTCGCAAAGCTATGGCGTAGCGTATGCATGGATACGCGCTTGTCGATCTCTGCGGCCTGCGCGGCTGCGTGGCAGGCACGGTTGAGTTGCCGGGTGCTGAGTGACTCGATGGGATTGAGGCCCGGAAACAGCCAGCCACCATCGAGCATCTTGCCCTGAGCATGAGCCACGCGCCACCAGACGCGCAGGCGTTCGAGCAGGACTGGCGAGAGCATGGCGTAACGGTCCCTGCGACCCTTGCCTTGTTCGATCCGCAGGGTCATGCGCTCGCTGTCGATGTCACTGACCCTCAGCGCTACCACTTCGCTGGCGCGCAGGCCTGCGCCATAGGCGACCGCGAGCGCGGTCTGGTGCTTCAGGTTGCTGGCGGCAGCCAGTAACCTGCCGACTTCGTCGGGGCTGAGCACGACAGGCAGGACGCGCGGCACGCTCACCGGGCGCATCCTGGCCATCCGGTCGACGTCGCAGAGAGTCACCTCGAAGAAGAACTTCAGTCCGCTGATCGCGGCGTTGAGCGAGGTCGGTGAGATGCCGTGATCGACCAGATGGAGTTGATAGCGTCGCAGATCCTCGGTGCTGGCCGTGTCCGGCGAGCGGCCGAGAAAGGCTGCGAACTGGCACACGGCGCGGATGTAGTGGGTCTGAGTCTTGTCCGCGAGCTTGCGCATCCGCATGTCCTCAATCATGCGCTGGCGCAGCGGGCTGATGGTAGGCGTCGCGACTGACATGGCTGTGCTCCTGTCGAGAATCGAGGCCAATTGCCTCGGTCCTCAACATAGGGAACAGCACAGGCGGTTCAGTCACTTTGCGCGATGGCCGGAGGGTTACCGCGCGAGCGGTTTAGTCCCCTGGCCGGCTGCTGCCGCTGCGCTCCCTCCAAACTCGCATGCGCGTAGACAGGATCCACGTGACGCCGGCGTTGCCAGGGCGCGGCAATAAGGTTCGATAACGTTGAGCTTATCAAGCGGCGACGCGCCGCCCCCGGGGAGGGGGAGTTTGGTGAGGCCGGCTGGCAGTTCGTGGCACGGAGTACCCAATTCTCGACGGAACGGGGCCGCCTTCAGGGTGCGCCGAGCCAGCCTGCGGCGGGCGTTGCCGAAACTGGGCAAGGTCGGCGGCACAGCCGCACCAACTGCCGGAGTTGCTGTAAGCCCTCGGCCGCTGTGGAGAGGGATGGGTATCCCGGTTCGAGGCCTGTTACAGCAAAAGAGGCAGTCAGTGGCCGCACATTGTGAAGTAAAAGCACCTTGCCACGGGCGTATCCTTCTTGGAGCGGTACCGGCTGCTTGGCGCCGATAGTGGGGCAGGCAACGAGCGGCCTTGACCTTTTTTCGTTTATAGACGAAAATAGATTATGTATGAGATTCGACACTACCTGACTCCGGATCAGCGTGACATCTTCTACGAATGGTTAGTGGCTTGAAAGACAGCACCGCCAAGGTCTCCGTCGTTCGCCGCTTGAGCCGAGCAGGGCAACTTTGGCGATCACAAGTTTTGCAGAGATGGAGTTTGGGAGTTGCGTGTCGACGTGGGTGCCGGCTATCGCGTGTACTACGGCATCGCAAAGGGGCAGATCGTTCTGCTGTTGTGCGGTGGTGATAAGCGCACGCAGAGCGCTGACATTGACCGTGCTTGCGCGTATTGGCAAGACTGGCAACGGAGGGCCAACTAATGAAAGACCGACACCACGATGACGCGATGGCCGAAATGTTCCGCGAGGATCCGGCCTTCGCCTTAGAGACACTCAACGCCATTCTCGAGGATGGTGATCAAGCCGAACTGATGATTACGCTTCGTCAGCTGACCAAGGCGTTCGGCGGTGTCCAGGCCGTAGCTCAGCAAGCTCACTTGAATCCGACCCAACTCTATCGCACGCTGTCTCCGACCGGGAATCCCGTACTGAGCAATCTCTCGGCGATCCTCAAAGCGATGGGAATGCGCTTGGCGGTCCGTCCTGCGCATGGCGAGCCGGCTCATTCATAAAGTTCAGTTGCGCTTTGGCAGATGGGCCCAACTGAGGGCGGGCCAAGAGGCGGTTGAACATAACGCCCGTAGAGCGAATTTTTGCGTGTGTTCATTCATTCATAACAAACAAAAGACGCATAATAATCGTTATGTTAAATATTTTGCGCCTTCGGGCCGTTAAGCAGCTCTGGGCCGTCTGACCACCTCCCGGCGCGCTCCCAGGCTGCGCGCAGATCCACCCGTCCTTCTGCGCGCAGGTTTGCTATACTTGTCTCAGTAGTTGAACAAGTTCTTTTGGGAGAGGCGCATGCGCACCGTTCATTTCTCCGATGCCCGCAACAACCTGAAGGCGGTCATCGACCAAGCCATCGACGACCACGATGCCGTGCTGATCACGCGCCGCGACGCGCCCAACGCCGTCATCATGTCGCAAGAGCAGTACGACAGCTGGATGGAAACAATGTACCTGATGTCGAATCCGGCCAACGCCCAGCGCCTGATGGAATCGCTCGCGCAGCTGCGTCAGGGTAAGGGCGTGGAGCGCCAATTGATCGACCCGGACGCTGAATGACGCGCAAGGTCATCTTTGCCCCGCACGCCTGGGAGGAATATGTCTGGTGGCAGACCCAGGACAAGAAGATCCTCAAGCGCATCAACCAACTCATCGTCGAGTGCCAGCGCGACCCCTTTGAGGGCATCGGAAAGCCGGAGCCCTTGAAGGGCAACCTGTCTGGTGTCTGGTCACGCCGCATCGATGACGCCAACCGCTTCGTGTACACGGCTGACGACGACGCGGTTTACATCGCCGCCTGCCGCTACCACTACGGCGACAAGTAGCTCACTGCACAGACGGAGGACCGTTACCTGCGCATGCTCGCGCGCAATCTGTGCCGGCGCAACGGGCAGGTGGACGGGTATGGTTTGAAGTTCTGGTGCGGCGACACAGAAGATGCTGAGCGCCAACGTGTGATTGCCGCGGTTCGCGACAATTAAGAATAAGACGGTTGCAGGCCCCGGATTCGAGGATCCCACCCAAGACGGGCTGCCGTCTTTCGACGACCTCTACAAGCTCTGCGCTTGCCTGCAACACCCCAATTATAAGAGGCCTGATGCGCTTCCCGCAGCAGGGCTGGCCGTGCCAATAAATTGGCATCGCTCTAGAGCGATGCGATGGCCTAGGTGCGGTGGACAGAGTCACGCCCTACAAACCGCCCATTCATATCATACCATCCGCATCCTAGATATTAACTATTCGCCTCATTTTACAGCGGCGACTGGAGTTAGCCATGCTAACCGTCGCCCAAGAAACCTGCTGCAGCGCCAGCCGGGTATGGGCGAGTCGCCTCTGCTCTCGTTGACGCTCAAACCGCCCTGTCGCGCTTTTGGCCACGCCTTCACAGTTTTCGATTGTTACGTGACAACTGACGACGGCTAAGTGCGACTCTTGTCCGTAACCATTTTGAGCTTCTTGTGAAGCGGCGACGAGGGAGGCGGTTGCTGCCTGGCGTTCCGTACAGGTGAATACTGTATGGATATACAGTGCACTGGTGGAAGGAGCTCACCATGCTAACCGTCGCCGCTGAATCCATTCATCCATCGCTATGGCTTGCCTCACAGCTTGCCCGAGGTAGCGCACGCACCGTTCCGACCGGGTATCCGTCGCTCGACAAGGAGCTGCCGGGCGGCGGCTGGCCGCTCAGTTGCCTGACGGAGTTGCTGCAGCGTCAACCGGATCGGCGAATTGCCCTTGTTACGCCCTGCTCTCGTTGCGCGCGCGAACCGCCCTGTCGCGTTTCTGGCGCCGCCGCACGCGCCTCAAGCGTTGGCACTCGCCAACTGGAGTGTCGCGCCCGCCCAGATTCTCTGGGTCGAAACCCGGAACACCGCTGATGCTTTGTGGGCCGCGGAGCAGATCTTGCGCACCGGGGACCTGCGGAGCGCTCGTCTTTTGGCAGTCGCACCTGCGTAACGATGCGCTTCGGCGTCTGCATCTTGCTGCCCAAGCCTCGGATGTCCTTTTCTTCGTTGTTCGTCCGACGGCCTGTGCACGCGATGCCTCGCCGGCGCCGCTGCGCCTCACGCTGGAGCCCGCATCGGACGGAATTCGTGTGCAGTTCGTTAAGCGTCGAGGCCCGCAGCAGGAATCGCCGCTTGACGTGGCGCTGCAGCCCTCCCCCGTTCAGTTGTATCGCCATGCTGCGCCTGTGGATCTGCCTACGCCTGTCGTCCCTGCCACTCGAAGTCTTTCGGCCGAACTGGTCCACTGAGCTGGCGGTTGCTGTCCTGGACAAGGAGCGCGTGCACTTGGCGTCGCCGCTGGCCATGGCGGCCGGCGTGAAACCGGCAATGCGCCGTGGCAGCGTGCAGATGATCGCACCGCAGACCATTCTCTTTGACCGCGACACTCTATGATTGCTGGGCAGTCCTACTACCGCCCGCATTCACCGTCCCTCGGCATGCGGGCTCATTTTTTTGGTAAGGCAGAACGTAGGCGAGCCGTTGGGCAGGTCGATTGCCTAGCAAGGTGCGACGGAGTCATACTGAGGGCGGGTAATGCAACCATTGCCCGATTTCTTCATGGACGTTCCGCGGCTCTCTGCTACTGGCTCGAGAGCCGCCTTTTTTCCGCGCCGATCGCCGGAGACGAGACATGGGCAGACCCCATGACGGACCCGCCGTAGTCGTCAACGGCTCGGGCGCGTGTCCTCGCTCAAGCCTGCTCGATAAGAAAGCGCTCGGGCCGCTTGCCCAGCCACGCCGGCGTCCGGCCGCGACCCGACCAGGTTTTCCCGGTCTTAGGATCCATGTACTTCGGCGGGAGCGGGGTTTTCTCCGTGCCAGCGGATGCTGCACCGGCAGGCCGGCCACGACGACGCCGAGGCGCCACATCTTCGGGCGAGAGGTTATACCGAATCATCAATTCGCGAATCTGTTCGATAACGCCCGCGACCTCAGTCGAACGCGCCTCTGCGATCTGCGCTTCCAAAGCTTCCTTTTGCTCCAGCAGTTGCTGATACGTTGCCATTTTTGCCTCCAATTTTTCGATCACCATTAACTTATACGCATTTCAAAGAAGACCTGCAAGGTATTCACTGTCTAAAGTCGGCCCCGAATGCAATTTGGCACGCTGTATTCGAACGTGGTTTCTTTGCGCGCGTCAAGGCGAAGAACATAGTGAAGGGGATGGCGTTCTGAAGTAAAGTCGGTCGCTTCTTGTACCGATTTGCTTTGTTCTCAGACTCGCAGAAACGGGGATGCCGGGTACCAGAGATTGCAGCAATGCAGCATCGCGCTAAGCCGATGGGCATCGGGTGCAGAGCCATGAATAGCTAAAGGCTTTTTTGTCTCAGGCCACACCTCCCCCTGTTTAACACATGGCGATTTGGACGGCTGGAGAGCCAATGGTCTTGTCGTGGGCCCGATTTTCTGCGTGCCTTGCTTTTGCGGCTGGACCGACTGTTTGATCTTGCGGTGGATCAAGTCACGGACGCGCGTTCTGTGTCAAATTCATGGCACAACAGTCGCTAGGGCGCCTGGGGATCCTCGGTATTTCCCCGAAGTTGCCTTCACATTGCCTTCCCTGAATAATCGCGCCCTCAGCCGCCATCACGCCGGTGCAGGGAGACGTTGTCGTCCACGAACAGAGGAGTGTCCACATGTTTTGCTTCGAGTATGGAACGAGCAATGTTTATGCGCAGCTTGGCTTTGCGGACGCCGATGAAATCCCGCTTAAGGCGGGCATTGTGAAAGACATCACCGACCGGATTCGAGGTGCCGGGCTGACGGTCTCGCAGGCTGCTACCCTTCTTGGTACATCCCAGACGGACCTTCTGTTGGCGGTCTCGGGGAAATTCCAATCCTTTCATGCAGCCGAGCTGCGAGGCTGGGTCAAGCGGTTAAGCTTGCCGTTGCAGTGTTCTTCGCAGTAAGCCGAGGACCCGCGACTAAGCCGTTGTAGCACTGGCAAAGAACGCTACTCGGTTTTTCCCTCTGAGAATGCGGTCGCACACGGGTATTGCCTCCGATCGCATCAGCCAGTTGGCAGATACGAGTTGGACGACTTTGACGGCCTTGTTTCCATTGCATTCGCAGCGCCCGGCCCTTGCCTGATACCGCTGCTGCTGCGACGCAGCATAGACCTAGCGCGCCCTCGGTGGCAAAGAAGTTTACGGTAACGGATCGGTGTGCGCATCCCCCGCGCGTCCCTCGCACCGCGGCGCTGATTGCCGTTCTCATCACTCTTCGTGGAATTCGATCCACGGACCAGCTGTCGTAGGTTCCATTTTCCGACCCCGGCAAAGGAGGCCACCATGCTAAGTCCGCACGAAATCGCTGCATTACTACTGCTCGGCGATGCACCGGATATCGATGATCTGGAACAACTGGACGGCTTGCTGGCTCACAAACTGGTCACGATGGAACACGGGCATGATAGCGACAATGCTTATCCCCGCCTGACAAGCCAAGGACATTCGATGCTCGAGGCCGTCCGAAGCATTCGGTAAGTCTTTCCGAGCTTGGTCTATCGCCGCGTTCCGGCAACGCCGTCCCTACGTACGCCCTCGCTTGTATAGGGTCGAAGGATGGCGAAAGCACAACGGCAGTGACCGTCCGGCAGTCGTCGTTGGACAGCAGCACCGTGATGGTAGACATTGTGCAGTCGGCACCAGCCGAGCTGGCCGGGCCGGGGCGAAAGGATGCTGCCGTGTCGTTATGCGCAGGTTTCGGTCTCCCACCAATAGGGGGAGCCCAGGATGGAGCGTAAATGTGATGATGTCGGTGACAGGTCTGCGAACAACCCGTCAATACTCATAGCCCTCGACCAATTGGCCGAGGGCTTTCCTCTTGTCGGCGATCGAACGCATATCGGCGAAAAGCAGGGCTTGTCTGTAGGCGGACCGGCGCGTGCGATGGCCGGGCCCATCGCGCCGACTAATGGGCCGAGATCGCCTCAAGCGACTTGCCGCGAGTCTCGATGCCGAGGCGATAGACGATAAACGATGCGGATAGGAAGCGGGCGGCGCTCAGCGGGAAAACGCCAGGCTGTCTGTCTAGCGGCAGCACCATGCCGATCAGTGTCGGGCCGACCAGCGAACAATTTCCGCCTTATTCGCCCAGCGAACGAAGGAACGTCGGTACCTTCGCGCGGCTGGTTGCCTGAACATGGGCGATGAGCGCGTAATCGACCTGCCTCACTCCGTACGTCTGAGCGATATCGTGTCGCAGTCGATGCCACAAATGACCGGTCATTTCAGCGTCGGCCATCGCTCTGTGCGCGCGCCCGGTCTTGGGCAATTGCAGCAAATCGACGAGTGTTGATAGCCTGTGATTTTGAGCGTGTGGGTAGATACGCCTGGAGGTGAGCATCGTACACGCGAAGTGCTGATTGGCTGCGATGTCCAGAAGCCCAAGCTCGGCTTGCCAAAACCTTCGGTCAAATCCGGCATTGTGGGCTACCACCGGATGTCTGCCGACAAACCGGGCCGCTTCACTCATGACCTTCGATGCGGCAGGCGCATCTGCGATCATGTCATTGGTGATTCCGGTCAGGCTTACAACCTGCGGGGGGATACGCCTTCCAGCGTTCATCAAGCTTTGATAACTGTCGACAATCTCGCCGTCGCGCAGCAAGATGACAGCAATTTCCGTGGCTCGGTCACCGAGACTTGGCGACAATCCCGTCGTTTCAAAATCCAGAACCGCGACCGTCTGCATCCTGCTTCTAAGTTGTTTGGTGCCGACGGCGAGACTCGAACTCGCACAGCTTTCGCCACTACCCCCTCAAGATAGCGTGTCTACCAATTTCACCACGTCGGCTGGGGAGAAACAATATTGCCTGGCGTCCGGGATTTCAGGGCTTCCAACTCTCGCAGAGACATTTGCCTTCGCTTAAGCCCCATACGCTCGGAAATCGTTTCAAGCTTCGCATTCTAACCTAAAATCCGCGCTCTGGTCCCGCCGCGGACGGGACCGACGGTGCTGTGCAAGAGGAAATGACTTGCGAGCGTGACGCCAATCCCAAGCACCAAATGGATTCGCCTAATCTAACAGGCTGCTGAAGTACCTCGACCCCGAGTCAGCGCATCGACAGGTCGAAACGTTGATCTGAGAACTCAACACGATTCACTCTCCGACTTCACTCTCCGACATCGCATGCGCGGCGCAGACACCTTCACCGAAAGCTTGTTCACCATGCGGCGGCTGGACGATTTCGTGCCCAAGTCCCATCCACTGCGCCCGATCCGCACCATGGTCAATCAGGCCTTGGCGAAGATGGATCGGCTGTTCGCGGGGATGTATGAGGCCGACATCAAGGGCGGTCGCCCGAGCATCGCGCCGGAGAAGCTGCTGCGAGCGATGTTGCTGCAGGTGCTCTACAGCATTCGGTCCGAGCGCCAACTTATGGAGCAGACGCAGTACAACCTGCTGTTTCGCTGGTTCATCGGGTTGTCGATGGACGACGCAGTCTGGGTGCCCACGGTATTCACCAAGAACCGCGCGCGTCTGATCCAACACGACGCGGTAATCGAATTCTTCAACGAGGTGCTGGCCCTTGCGCAGAAGAAGAACTGGCTGTCGGGCGAGCACTTCAGCGTGGACGGCACGCTGATTCAGGCGTGGGCAGGCCACAAGAGCTTTGTCCGCAAGGATGGAAGCGACGGCGACGACGATAGCGGCAACTTCAGGGGGCACCAGCGCAGCAACGAGACGCATCAATCCAGTACCGATCCAGATGCGAAGCTTTATCGCAAAGGCAAGACTGGCAGTGAACTGCGCTACATGGGGCATACGTTGAGTGACAACCGCCACGGCCTGGTGGTCAGCGCCCTGGTGAGCACCGCTGATGGACACGCCGAGCGCGATGCTGCCAAAATCATGCTCAACGATGCCCGGCAGGTGACGGACAATCCGGACACCGAAATCACAGTGGGCGCAGACAAGGGCTACGACGCGCAGGAGTTTATTGAGGCCTGCCTGGAGATGACGGTGACGCCGCATGTGGCGCAAAACACCTCGGGTCGGCGCTCGGCGGTTCCTGATGCCATTGCCCGCAGCGAGGGATATGCCATCTCGCAGCAAAAGCGCAAGCTGATCGAGCAAGGCTTCGGCTGGGTCAAGACGGTTGGGCGCATGCGCCAGGTGATGGTGCGCGGACTGAAGCGAGTCGACCAGATGTTCGTGCTGAGCATGGCCGCCTACAACCTCGTGCGCATGCGTTCGCTGGGACAAATCCGTCCGCAGTTGCAGTAAGCGGGCAAAGAAGGCCGGAAATGGGCGCCCAACAGCCGAAAAACTCGATTCAGGGGCGCGTAGCTTTCGGATTGTGAAATCAAGCAGTGCTTACCTGCACAGGCGGAAAGCATACCGTTTGTGCGGGGAGTACTTCAGCAGCCTGCTAAACTAAGGCCCATGCTCACGGATGATCTCTACTTGTTCATCGATGATGGCCAGGAGCTCAGCCATTGAGCCGAAGAAGCGCTGTCGTACCCGTTGAAGCGATTTTCGCTCGCTGGCCGAACGCACGAGTTCATAGCTGTCGCCCTCTTGCGAAAGTCGGATAACCCGCAACTCCTTGCTGGGCGGAACTTTCAGCCAGTACGAATACCCGTTCCTTATCCCTTTGTCCGTGCGCTCGCGGGGAATCAAATATGGCCGGGCAAGCATTATTTCGGCGTGAATCGCTTCAAAGGACATGACGCTATTCTCAAAAAGCGATATCCCTGCAGCTGTCCAGGGGCGAATGCATTCTACCGAGTCGTGCGTCGAGCGCAGTTAAGCTTCTTCTGCAATCAGAAACCGGTTCGGGTTCTTACCCAGCCAGGCGGGCGCACGGCCCCGACCCGACCAGGTTTTTCCGGTCTTGGGGTCACGATACTTCGGAGGCAGCTCGGACTTCGACTTGCTTGCACCGCTCCCCGCCGGGCGTCCGCGCCGGCGCTTGGTAATGTCCTCGACTGTCAGGTCATACTCCGCCATCAGAGTCTGGATCTGCTCGACGGCACCTGCTACTTCCTTGGCACGCACTTCTTCCAGGTGGCCTTCGAGCGCCCGCTTCTGGGCCATCAACTCCTTATATGTAGCCATACGATTCTTCCTTTCTTAGGTCTGAGAGAAGACAGTGTGAATTAAAACTGGAATGCACAACTGCCCTCACCTTATCACAGGAGTGCGTAGTCCGATCCCAAAGATCTCGAGTAGAAATATTTTTTTCTCCTGCATGCTTGCAGCAGCAATATGGGTCAACGCAGGACAAGGACTAGCGATTGGGCAGCGAGGGACGAAGGGCATCCGCTGACCTTAACTCGGCGCTCCGGCCATGCTCTGAGCCCATTCCAGTATCGGCTCGAACCGAGATGGCAGCAGTTGCTGGGCCTCCGCAAATGTCACCCAGCGAAACTCGTGGTGCTCTGGGCGCCCTAGTTCAGAGCTAATTGGTAAGCTCACCTCCCCGTTGGGGGACACCGCAAGATAGAAGCGCGCAATCTTGCCGTTCGCATAAGGTTCCGTTTCGCGATAGTCCTCCCCCCAACGAAGCTCAAGCATTGACAAGCCGGTTTCCTCCCTGGATTCCCGCATCGCGGCCGATAACGGCTGTTCGTTAGACTCTGGCATGCCTTTGGGCATGTCCCAATTTCGATATGCACGTAGGATCAGGCAGAGCCACTGACCAGCAGTAGGTCGGAGCACAACCAACCCAGCAGAATGCTTAATGAGCCTCATTGTCTGTTTCTCTCACACCCAAGCATAAATAGCGTACTCGACAACCTCGGCGACGTCATTCGAGCGACTCCAGATCAGGGACCGACAACCCTACTTCAAACCTGCCTTTTGACTGGCTACAAACGACAAATATCTGTCGGAATCGAGAACGACTACTTACGCTCGGGGCTTCGCGGCGTACCGCCAGCTCCACGCGTCGGCGCTCGCGCTGGCTAGTTTGGTCGGGGCCGACGTCGCGGCGCATCTGATGGCCGGCACGCCACTTCCAGCGCTGGTGTGCGTGCATCCTGACACGCACTGCTGGCGTTGACGTAGCTGCGCTATGTCTTCCACACGCTGCAGGCGCTTATGCAGAGAGCCGCGATTCGCATGGGTTGTGGCGGTTCTGCCATAATTCACCGCCGCGACGCGTTTTTTCAGGCGAAAAGCTACCGTGTGGCCATAGAAAAAAATTTTTGGGAGGAGAATTTCGTGATCAAGCATGGCGATATCATATTCACGCAAATAGGTTCAAGTCAAAATGCAATTTCCGCAGTAACCGAAGGCTATCGGGGTGCTCACGTCAACCACGTTGGGGTCGCATTAAAGAACAACAAAGGAACCTTTGTTCTCGAGGCGTTCCCGCCGGAAGTGAGAGTGACCAATATTGATGTTTTTCTACGGCGGTCAAATGATGCGGAAAAGAAGCCGCGCTATTTGGTTGGCCGACTGAACTCTAGTTTTTCATCACTTGTGCCCTTGGCCATTGACTACGGGCTTCAGCTACGCGACCTTCCGTACGATCAGTTCTACCTGACAGACGAAAAAGCCTTGTACTGCAGCGAACTCGTTGTCGACATGTTCAAAGCAGCAAACGGGGGAGAACCGTTCTTTGTTGAGCGACCGATGAGTTTTAGGGACAAGGTCACCGGTGAGATTTTGGAAGCGTGGACCCATTACTATCAGCAGTTTGGGATGGAAGTGCCGGATGGCGAACCGGGTTCCAATCCCGGCGACATCAGTAAAGATCCCCGCCTGGAGGTCGTTCACATAGAGGGGAAACTTACTGGCTATCATGCCTCATAGTTTTTGCTGCACCGAGACAAGCCGGGCCAAACCGGTTTCGCCGTGTCGTTTGGGCCCCGACGATATTGGGCATTCGGCGCAAAAGGGGCGCAGCAGCTTGTACGCTGGGCCGATGCCGAATTGCGGATAACGCACGTGATCAAGCCAGCGAGAGGGACGCGATAAGGCACCGTTCTCGTGCCTTATCGCGTCCAGGCAACATCGGTCTCACGTCCTTCCAGGCCCAGCGCGTTTGGGGCGACTGGTTGTAACTGCTGACAGGGGCAGCTCTCACTTACGGACGCAGAAGCCGCCAGCATCGAATGGCGGAAACCCACAACATGAGCAGTCATCCATCGCGTGATGATTGTTGCTCCGTCCTTTCCGCTCCCAGGCGCCCACTGTGTCAGCGGCGACAAATGGACTCGCGGAATACTCACCCGTCTATTCTTCAACCTCGCCCTGATGCAGCCACAAGAGCCTCGATATTTTGAAGAACTTGGTTAGGAAATCCCTCAACAGGGTTGAGAAGTCAACGGTATCTGTTTCCTCAGTGACATGGAGGAATGATCCCCTTGATAGAAGAAAGTTGCAAGCGGTGCCGACACCAGAAAGAAGCCCTCACTAGTGCCACTACCTAAATTTCTTTCCAAGGGTCGTCCACCAACTGGCTTTCACGAATCGCTACTCTCGATACCTGGACAATCGCTTGCCCAATGCCCGTTCCAATAGGTCTGGGAGCCAGCAAACGTCGGAATTAAATCAGATAGATCTCCGAAGCCAGCGCATCCGGGATGAGATCATTTGGATCGGGACGCGTCGACCGATAAGGGAAAAATTTAAGGAAATATGTTCCTGGCCTTGATAGTTCGTCCACGGTTTGCAGGTCGACATTTGTCCACATACCAACCATATCGGCAAATCGAGAAGCCTTGAACTCTCTATATCGAATTCCGGACACTGCGCGTCCGCTGGAATCAAATACGAAAACAACGACGTTGATAACACAAAATAGTTTCTTATTTTGCCTTGGTTCGAATTCAGTGACATATTTCGCAGCAGCGTCCAGTCTGAACAATTCTAAAGACTGAACCGGAATGCCAATTTTCGCCATGACGCCTCCGCACATTGTTTTTCTAACAAAGTAGTTCATTGGGAGTGCACTGACGAGATCCAGTTTTTGCTATGTCCAGAGGCTCTCCTTATGGGAAGACCCGGGTGCTCTTCGCCCGCGAGGGGCAGACCATCCATCTCCGGAGGAGAACCCCAACGCTTTGCTGCTTAGTCAGCCCCCGATTTGGCGCGGTCTCGCTGCCCAACAGTTGGCGAACGGGCCCGAGGCAGAGCGCGAAGCCATCGCTCAACGTGCGATCGCAACTGGTCATTGAGCACGACCGTCCGGATTTGTAGCAAGTTCTGCGCGTGCCGAGGCCGCCAGGCCATCTGCTGCCGTTTGACGAACCTCTTGCTCACCACCTGGTTGATGGCCAACTCAACGAACCCCGATGCAATGGGCTCCCCGTGCCGATATCGGTCACCGTAGTTCACGATGCAGTGCCGGTTGTTGTCCAGGTAGACGATGAACTCCTCGAGCTTGCCGATGAGCTTGGCCTCTTCGGGGCTGGCCTCAGCGTCCAGATCCCAGCCCAGGCTTTCCAATCGGCGCAACGCCGGATAGGGGCAGCCGTGCCACAGGTGCCACTTTGCGCTATGCAGTGCCTTGATCAATACCGCGTTGCAGGGGCCGTGCCGGCCCTTGCATGGACCTGTCGCTTTCCATTGCGGTCGGCTCGAGCGTCCAGGGGGCGCTGTTCGTCTCGCCGGTGCTGGCATGCCATTTCCTCGGTCCGGCGCCGATGGACCTCGCGTTCCGTCCGGCCCTTGTGCTGATTGTCATCTTGTCAGTGCCAGTCACGGCGCAAATGGCGAGCGATGGGCACGCCGACTGGTTCAAGGGCGCGCAGTTGCTGGTCGTCTATCTTGCCCTTGCCCTCACCTTTTTCTTCCTCCCGAGCTAGGAACAAATGACCGCATCGCTGCATGTTGCCCCCTTCGTCCAACGTTCTCCAGGTGTCCGACAAGGGTCGGCTAGAGACCTTCTTCGCGGATGATCGGCGGTTCATGATTGACCCGGGCGTTCGGCGGAAAGAGTCCGCCGAAGACCGAATGCGACAAGATCAAGGCAACCTTGGCCAAGGCGCCGGGCACAAAGCGGCAGCGGCTCTCAACCGGCTGGACCTGGAGCGGGCCATCGCGGCTTCAACCGCCCCCCTGAGCGGGACTCTGCCCCTTCCTGCCAGCGCCACCGCCCGACGGGACCACCCATCAAAAAGATCAATACCCAGCACAAAACGCACGGCCGTACCGACATTTATTTGGCTGGCGCTGCGACTCTTCAAAACCGGCTGGACAGTTGGTATTCGTGCGGCCCGGCGACACCGGGCCCTCCTGATATATTACATATCTGATAGGATTGGCGTGACGATCGACGTAGGCCACCGGTGAGCGATTCAGGGAACGTCGCCGGTTGAAACCGAGTACAGCCGAACATGACAACTACGATTATTTATACCCACACCGCGTGTCTCGAGCACCGCCCCGGGCCGCACCATCCGGAGTCGCCCGAACGCCTGAGAGCCGTCGTGCGGGCGTTGCGAACGCCGGAGTTCGCTTCGCTGGAATGGCGCAATGCGCCAATGGGCACCGTCGAGCAGTTGCAATTGATCCACGATTCGTACTACATCGACGAGATCGCGCAAAGCGCCCCCACCCAGGGATACGTGCCGCTGGACGCGGGCGATACGGTCATGTCGCCGGGCTCGTGGGAAGCCGTCATGCGCTGCGTCGGCGCTGCTTGCGCGGGTGTCGATGCGGTGATGGACGGCCAGGCGCGTAACGTGTTCTGCGCGACGCGGCCGTGCGGCCATCACGCTGAACCGGCGAAGGCGATGGGCTTTTGCATTTTCAACCAGGCGGCGATCGCGGCAGCCTACGCCTATGAGGTCCACAAACTCGAGCGCGTCGCTGTGGTGGATTTCGATGTGCATCACGGCAATGGAACCCAGGCAGCATTCTTCGACCGCCCGGAGCTGTTCTATGCATCCAGCCACCAGTCGCCTTTCTATCCCGGTACCGGAGCCCGGTCCGAGACAGGGGTGAACCACAATATCGTCAACGTTCCGTTGCCTCGCGGCTGTGAGCCGGCGCAGTTTCGTGCCGCGATTTCCGCCCTCGTGCTTCCCTCGCTAAGGGCGTTCGCCCCCGAAATCCTCATTGTCTCCGCGGGATTCGACGCGCACCGCCTGGATCCCCTCGCTGGCATGAACCTGGAGGACAGCGACTTCCATTGGATCACCAAGGAACTGATGCAGATTGCCGACGAGACGTGCGACGGCCGCATCGTATCAATCCTGGAAGGGGGCTATAGCCTTGACGCATTGGCCACGAGTGCGATGGCTCATGTCAGCGCTCTGATGCAGCTCGATGCCGAGTGAACAGACAGCGGCGCGACCGCGTTCAGCGCCGATAGTACGTCGTCGCGCATGACGGTTGCCCCGGAACTCTTCATGACACTGTCCAGCGTTGCACGCACGCTCGCAGGCGCCCTCTCCAGGCGGCTCTCGACCGGTCCTCACCCAGGCGCTGGGGGAACATGCCATCAGTAAGAACTGCGCCCACATTCACAGCTCAGCCGACCAGCCCCGACGCACCGTGGGCAAGTGCCGGGATTCCCCTGGAAGTCGCGGACGAAGCCGGCACCATCGCAACGGTCGCAGACGCGTCTACCGCTGTTATGGCAGCGCGTGCAATACATGCGCGTGTCGCCGCCTCCGCGGCCGGTACTACGTCTTCCGAGGCGTCGGGTGACCCATCGACCAACAATAACAATAATGATCCCAACCGTGAAGGCCGCCCTCAAACTGCTGTTGGTCACCACGCTGCCGGAGTGGTGGTGCACATCGGTCTTGACCCAGTTGTCGATCTGCGGCTTGGTGATCTTGTGCGTGTGATCGGCCACGGTGCTGATCTGGTCCGGCGGCCAGCCGCAGTCGCTGACGTCCTGCATGTCCACGCCGCGCGGATCGCCTTCGGATACCTTCACGTCGATCAGCAGGTTGTGGCCGTGGCCGCCGGCCGGGTCGGTCTCGGTGGCGGAAGCGGTGTGGTTGTGGGTGAGCACGATCGAGGTGTCGTTGATCGTCACGCTGGCGGTGTGGCTGTGCTTGCCCAGTTCCGTGTAGTAGAGCGAGCTGAACCTGCGCGCGCGCAGATACAGCGTGACTTCGCTCGGATAGCCGCCATCGACGTGGAAGTACAGGACCTTCGGGTTGACCGAGTCGATGTCCTTCTCGCCTTCGAGACTCAGGGAGCGCACCTGCTGCGGTTTGACCTCAAGCCGCGCAGAGCAATTCGAAGTTGCAGGACGGCGATAGCCGGCCGAGGATCGGATGCCATTGGCCCATTCTAGGTGGCTCATTGTCCTCTCAGAAACCTCAAGGTCGTTTGCCCCCGTTTTGGCGCGGTCTCCTCTTAGACAGGCGGCGTGATGCCTGCATGCCGCCTCAGAACGCGAGCGCCAGCATCCCGGCACCCCAGACGAGCAAAGCGACGCCCGTTGCGTAGCCGAGCCAGTGCCCCGCAGGGACAGTCTTTTCGCACAGTACGAACAGCGCGAGTCCCGCAATCCAATAGAGGTTCATCACGCCGCCGAAGAACATTAGCCCCATCAGGAACCAGCAGCAGCCGACGCAGAAAGCGCCGTGCAAAAGACCCATGCGGAGCGCCCCGCGGGCGCCGCACCGCCAACGGGTACTAAGGAATGCAAGCGGCGATCGGCAGTGGCGAAGACAGGCATGCTTGATCGGGGTGAGCTGGTAAACGCCGGCGGCGAGCAGCAGGAAACCGCTGAAGATCGTGTTGGTGGCGACGAGCGTCGGTGAAAGGATACCGGTCCGCTGGAACCCCCACTGCAGGATCACCGCGATCAAGCTGAAGCCAGCCCAGGCGGCAAGATAGCCCATTGCGAATATGCTTGTCGGGACATAGGGACGCCTGGTGTCGCGCTGCTTGCGATTGACCGTAGCAAACAAAAGGATCATCGGCGCCGCGCTGGGCAGCATCATCGCCACCATCATAACGCACCACATGAAGAACATCAGGACTGCATAGCCGGGCGTCCACACTGCAGGCGCCACCATCGCCATGCCGGACATGCCCCCGTCGCACATGCCCGTTGCTATCCCGCGCTGCGACATGCGGGTCACCTCGAACGCCGACATGCCCATGCCGGCGCCGGCCAGCAGATACGCCCACGACAGAGCGATAACCGCAGTAAGCGCGGTAACGACGACCAAGCGATCGCGCCTGACCGCTGCCTCAAGTGTGGCGTCGATGGGTACCGTTCTCACTTTGCCCCCCGATCATGTTCGCCGAATTCCGAATATGGCTTGTCTGCGCCACCTCGACACCGGTCCCTTCCGGAACGTCAGGTATCAAGCCATGCCGTGAGCCTTGATCTTTCGCGGACCAGCCCATCCTGATTGAAGTGGTGAACGCAAAAATGCGCCCATGAATCCTCGAACGCCATCTCCATGTCACCTGTCACCGAGGTCGTCCCTTGCCCGATCTCCGCGTAGGTAAACTCGAAACTGCCGCTAGGCCGTGCCAACGCAATGTGGAACGGTTGACCAGTAAACTCGTTGATTATTGGTCTGCCGCTGCTCCTCATGATGCCTGGTATATCAACTTTTGCGGTTCTGAGTTCCAAGTTTGCCTCGAGATCTATCGGTAGGAACAATGTCTCGCAAAATTCTGAGCATGTGGTTGCGAATACGGAGAAATGATTGCTCAATGGTTCGCATGCGCCGCCCGAGATAATTGTTTCCAGTGCTACCCGTTGAGCTTTATCTGCACGTTCGTCGATAACGATCTGGCGTTTCCCGTTTCCGTCCTTGATCTCGCCAGGCCACTTGTACAGCGCCGCCCAATTCAGCCCCGCCAGCGGCGTGTCGTTGAAATGGCCTTCAATGATTTTACCGACGAAGGCAGACTGACAATAGCCGTGGGTGCTCGGCAAGTTGAACTGGCAACCGCAATTCACAGCGCAATTGCAGTTGTCATAAGTTTCACTCTTGAAAAGCCATCGATTACTCATTTCGTCTGCCCCCCCTGACTGGATGAAAGGCATGATTCTCAGTGCCCATTTGCTGGAGCGATGTTCTGATTCAGGTGGAAGAGGTTGTCCGGATCATACGTCGCCTTCACTGCCGCAAGCCGCTGGTAGTTGGCGCCATAGTTTGCGGGCGCACGGTGATCGTCGTCGCTGGACATGAAGTTGACGTAGCCCCCATCGCCGCCCGAGTGGGGATGAATAGCGGCGGCGTTCTGGTAATCGCTCGCGGTGACCTGCCGGCCATCGGCGAGAACGACATCGACCGCCAGCAGGTTGTCGATGGAGAGACTGACGCCGCGGGTCAGGTAGCCGATGCCGCCGCCCAGCGTCAGGCCACCAACCCCGGTCGTCGAGATGCGGCCCCGTACCGCTTCGGTCAATGCCTTGATCGTGTCGCTCATGGGGCGCTCCTCTGCATCCGCGTCACCAAGGATGCGCGAAGGATAGGCCCTGGGGCGTTCCAAAAGCGTTCCCTCTCAACCGGGCTCGCGCAGAAGGCTGGAGGCTGCCCGGAACGCCGGGAGATCATGACCCGACGGGATATTCTTGATGAGGTCCCCAAGTCGCTCACGCAGTGTCTGATCGGGAAATCGCCTGGCGAAGGCGTGGAGCGCCCTAAGCTCTAGCCAGCCCGCCTCTTGCGCGCTGGCAGTCTCAATGGCGCTGCGCAGAGAAGCGGCAGCGGCTTCGGTTTCCCCGCTGCGATAAGCCAGCTCACCGTCGACTCGCCACAGCTCGGCCTCGAGATAGCGCTGGTTCCACCTGTGTGACAACGAGAGCCCCTCGCGTGTGGCGGCTCGTCCCTGACGGAACTCGCCGACCATGCCGCGAGCCCGGGCGAGAAGAAGGAGTGTGTAGGTCAGGTGCAAGGTCTCCCCTTCGGTACGCGAGCGCCCCACCGACCGCACGATTTTCTCAATGCCGCCAGCCGATCCCGCGCAGACCTCCTGCCAGCCCCGAAGGGCTTCCACGACGACCATGAGGTAGCGCTCCGAAAGACGCTTCCATAAAAGGTCGGCGGCCGCGAGGAGCTCGGCGAGGCGCGCGAGATCTTCGGATTCGCCCGCTAGAATTGCCGCGTAAGTGATGACGTACGCCAACGTCATCAGATGATCGAGAGCCACGGCGATCTCAAGTGCAGATCGAGCTGTGTCGCCGGCTCTGCCGGCATCTCCGGCCCACAGCTCGACGAGGGCCAGCCGTACGAGGCAAACCGCCTTCGGGTCCTGGGCGTACAACGCTAGATGCTCGTCGCGATGGGATACGTCGTAGGCTTCGATAGCGCCATCGAGATAGTGACGTGCTCTGGCCAGATCGCCCCGCCAGAACGCGCTCACGCCGAGAAGATACCGGCCCTCTGTCCTGGCGACCGGATCATGACTCTCATGCTCGAGAAGGGCACGAGCGAGTTCATCGCAATCGTCGAAGCGGCAGCCCTGCAGCCGGGCGAGGCCGAGACCACGGAGGATCGGCGGCACCACCGGTCTGTGAAGTTTGCGGCAAAGCGAAAGGGCTCGCTCGTAGAGTTGGTGCGCCCCCTTGGAGCCGTAACCGTCGAGGGCAACAAGCGGGGGTCCGAGGGCGATCCGGATTTCGAGTTCGAGTGCATCGCGGTCGCGTGACGGTGGCAGGTCGGCGAGCAGTGCGAGTGCTCGCTGAAACATGGTGACCGCTTCTTCGAGGGCCGACACGGCCACCGCTCGGCCCCCCGCCACGCGGTAGGCGTCGATGGCCAGTTCGACCATGCCGGCCTGGTCGTAGTGTGCGGCCAGTTGCGGGCTGGCCGCGTCGATATCGCCGTGAAGCTCGACCGCAATCGCCTCGGCGACAGCCCGGTGGAGTTGGCGTCGACGCGCTGGGCCGACCATCTCCAGCGCGACCGCCCGAAGCTTGTCGTGACTGAAATCGTATGTGAACCCCTGATCGCGGATGATCCGTCGACGCCAGAGTTCATCGACGTGATCAATGAGCTCGTGCTCGTCGATCCCAGTGGCCGAGACCATCAGACCGACTGAGAAAGGCCGACCGATAACGGCCGCCACTTCGGCTAGTTGTCGAGCGCCGTCAGTTAGTTGGCCCAGTCGGGCGCGCAGCACCGCCCGCATCGTCTGCGTGAGCACTGCTTGACTTCCATCAGAGGAGATCCCTGCTCGAAGAGCCTCAATGACAAAGAGTGGATTGCCTTCGGTCTCGCTCCAGAGACGTGCCGCCAGTTTCGCATCAATCGTATCCTCAGCGCGTAGCCGAGCAGCGAGCGTCGCAGTGGTGGCTTCGGCGAGTCGGTCGAGTGGCACGGTGGTCACTGCCTGGTCGTGGCCCAAGGCGTCGACGAGTCCAACGAGGGGATGATGCTGTGGGATCTCCTCCCAGCGGACAGTACCGACGATGAGGACCGGTGCCGTCTGTCCGGAACGGACAACGAAACCGATCAACTCGATGGTCTCGGCGTCACACCACTGGAGATCGTCGATGATCAGCAAGCGCGGGCGATTGTCCGCGACAATGGCTCGGCTCACAGCATCGAACAGCCGATGCCGCTGGGCCAGGTCGCCCGACTGGCTCCGTTCAGATGGCTGGGAAACGTGGCGGAGTTCGGGCAGCAGACGAGCAAGCTCAGCCCTCCAGACCATGCCCAGCGTGTCGATGTGGCTTCTAATAGCATCAGATCGGAGTAGGTCGACGACGGGACCCCATGGCAATCTGCCCGCTGCCTCATATGCACGAGCCGATGCCACCACGTGTCCCTCTGCTCGGACACGGTGGCCGAGTTCCAGTGCGAGACGGGATTTTCCGATCCCCGGTTCCCCGGTCACCAACACGAGATGTGCCCCCCTCTCCCGTACTGTGTTCCAAGCCTCGATGAGCTGGTTCCATTCAAGTTCGCGGCCGACGAAAGACGATTCGGCGACAGGTAGGTCCTTGCCCTGCACTTCGTTGCGGTTGAGTGTGCCAGCCCGGAGCTGTTGGTACATGGTTCGGAGCGCCTCGCCTGGTGCCACCGCGAGGTCGCGCTCGAGCACCTCCGCGTACCGGTGGTAGGAGCGCAGCGCCGCGGCTCTATCGCCAAGCGCGAGATGTGCTTCTATCTGAATTCGAGCGGCCGCTTCGTCGGTCGGCTCCAGTTCGATAATGCGTTGGGTATGCTTGATCGCGGCTTTGTGGTCGTCGCGCCTCGCAGCCTCTTCAGTCAGCCGCATCAGGGCCCCATACGCCTCAGCTCGAAGTTTCGCTCGCTCATCCAGGACCCATTCGTCATAACAAGCCGGGAGGAGATCGCCCGAATAGAGGCGTGCGGCGAGCTCGAAATCACCGGTCGCGATGGCCTCCTGGAACCTGAGCACGTCGACCTCGCTCGGCCCACTCGGAATCCACCGGACAGTCTCGTTGTCGATCTCGACGAACTCACTGATGTCGGGAAGGGAATGACGAAAATCGTGGAGCAGCTTTCTGAGGTTCGTGCGCGCCTGACATTCGTCGGAGTCGGGCCAGAGCTCGAACGCGAGTCGTGAGCGGTGCTGCGGGTTTCTCTGTAACGCGATCAACCCCAGAAACCGTTGCAAGCGAAGAGAGTTGAAGGCGCGAAGAGGCCGGCCGTCCAAGATTATCTCGACTGCACCAAGAAGGCGGACCTGTAACCGCGTCGACCGTTCGCCACCGGCCCCGCTCGTGTCACTCGGCATTTGGCTCCTCTGGCTGCGGTCCAACTGTCGATAACAAGCCGATCAGCAGCTTGATAAGTGTCGACTCCGATTTCCGGGCCGGATCCGCGGGATTGTGCTGTGCTGTTCACATCCCGCCTGCCTAAGTATTCATTGTAGGTCCATTCCCGCGACCGTTGCCGGGTCGGGCCAAGGATCCAGCCCATTGCGTCGGCGGTGGCCACCGCGGCTTCCGCTACTGCGATGTGGCAGCTGCTGCTTCAGCTACGCAATCAGCCCCACGACTGCCCGCTCATAAGACTCGGTGGAAGCGGCTGCGCGGGGCAGAACGTAGTCGCCCTGGCGCACAGCCAGGATTGTCGTGGCGACTAGATAGCGATAGCGGCAAGGCTTACCCCCGCTTGACGAGCCAAGGACATTCCATGTTCGAAGCCCTGCGAAGCATTTGATAGGGCTCTGCCCGCCAGGGCTGCGCGACATCGTCACGTCGAGCCCCCCTGCAGAAAAACGGAAGTTTGGATTCACATGGACTACCCCGCCCCGAAGTGCAAGTCGGGTAGATCAGAAGCTTCTCGTAGATTAGCAGGGCCAGCGGCTCATTGAGCTGCCGCACCGCCCCACTCCAGTAGGCGATGAGCGTCGCCGGCCGCTGAGATAAAAAGGTGGCGTCGGTCAGGGCGTGCGTGCGTTAATGCGGGCCACGAGCTGATATAGCGGAGTTCGGGCTCCGGGAGCAGATGGCGTTTACGGCTTGACAATGGCCAGGGTGCTGGCGGCAGGGTATTTTTGCGCAGGGCTGGCAGTCGAGCGACAGGCCACTGCATCGTTCACTTTTTTTGGCAGGAATAGTATAGGGCGTGACGAGCAATAGGCCTCCGCCGGCGAGAATCAGAACGTCCTCTATGCCTTGTGCCCCCAACGAAGATGCGAGATTGTACGGGCAAGTTTGACGCCATGGCGCTATCCGCAGTTGTCCGAGGGCTGGCGGCCCCAAGCAGCGCAACGCAGTACGAACAACCTGCCAGCAGTTGGCTGGCCAGCGCCCCCTCCGCTTCGGCCCGCTCGGCTCGTCGCAGCGCGGCGGCCAACCTTCTCCGGACGTGCCCTTCGCAGAAACAGGTACGCCTGATGTGTATGAAGGCACCGCACCCTCATATGTTGCACGGCAGTTAAAGCAGGCCAGTCGCCGATTGCCCGTCTTGGCCGCACGAGCTACCATTCCTCGCAGACTTGTTGCCTCCCAGTAATTCCGAGCCCCCCTACAGGGCTGGAATCGGGCATACCAACTTGAACGCCGTGACGAATCAGCTCGATCTCTTCGAACATAGCCGCGATGTCATGCTTCGCAATGACGTGCTTGCCGCGCTTGAGCAACGCAATGCCGCCGCCGGGCGTGAAGCACTGCGTCGGCTGGCCGCGGAATATCCAGCCGACGCGCTCGTGCCGCCCCTCGAGATACTGGTACGCGTTCTTGAGTATCCTGTCCAAGAGCCCATCACTAGTCACGCGGCACTACGTGACACCTGCGAGGCATGGTGTTCGCCGAGCGTGCTGGCGGCCCGCCGCGCATTCGGCGACGCGGCTGGCATGGCCTGGTGCATATCGCTGTGGCGAGCTGGGGTTACCCCGTTTCATCGGACAGATTCGCATTGGAATTTTATGTCGATGGGTTTCCTCCTTGTGATGGGGCAGTGTAGGCCCGGTGTAGCGCCGGATTCATGCCATTGACAGGCAGCTTTTCAAATTCCTGCGGGGAACGATAGCCCAGGGCGCTGTGCAAGCGGTGCGAGTTGTACCAGCCCTCAATCCAAGTGAACAACGCCTGTCGGGCGTCGTCGTGGGTGGCGAAGTGCGAGCGGTTCAGCAATTCGCACTCGAGCGTGGCAAAGAAGGCCTCACACATGGCGTTGTCGTAGGCATCGCCCACTGAACCCATGGAGGGGCGTACGCCCGCATCCCGACAGCGTTGGCCAAAGGCCACCGACGTGTACTGGCACCCCTGGTCCGAATGGTGGATCACCGACGTGGGATGTCGCTGCGCGAGCGCCATGTCCAGCGCCTGCAACATCAGCGCGGTGCGCAGGTGGTTGTCCATGGCCCAGCCCACGATGCGTCGGCTGTATACGTCGAGGACGACAGCCAGATAGTAAAAGCCGGCCTTGGTCGGAATGTACGTCGCATCGGCAACCCAAAGCTGGTTGGGGGCCTCAGCACGGAAGTGCCGCTGCACCAGATCGGCAGCGGGTCTGGCCCGCGCTGCGCGGTGCGTCGTGCAGATGAAGTGTGGCCGGCATGCCCCGCGCAGCCCGGCCTCACGCATCAGTCTCGCCACGCGCTTGCGCCCCACCCGGATGCCCTGACGCAGCAGAGCCGCGTGTACCCGGGGCACGCCATAGGTGCCGCAGGAGTGCGAGTGAATTGCTCGGATCTGCACCAGCAGCAGCTTGTCACGCACGACACGGGGGCTCGGGCTACGCCCGTTCCACGCATGGAACCCACTGCGCGAGACCTTAAGCAGCCGGGCCATGGTGGACAGCGGATAACGAGCTTGGTTCGCCTTCATGAATTCGTACCCTTGTCGGGCAGCGAGTCGGTCTCCCGGGCGAACCAAGCCGCGGCTTTTGCAAGTATCTCCCTCTCCATTTTGAGCTGCCGGTTCTCACGGCGTAGCCGTGTGAGCTCCTGGTGCTCGGCACTGGTCAGGCCATCATGACGTGTGCCTGCGTCACGCTCGGCCTGTGCAACCCAGTTGTAAATGGTCTGAGCCGTGGGTTCGAATTCTTTGGCCAGATCTTCGGGGCGGCGACCTGCATGGACCAAGTCAACCATTTGCTGACGGAAGACAGTGCTGTACGGTGGGCGCGTTTTCGGCATAGTGCACCTCCTGTTTACTCAAGATAGGCACTGTCCGAAAAAGCGGGTCACCTCCAAGCCGTTGCGCAAGCCGCTTCGCAATTGCCGTTTGAGCGCGAGATGCCGGAATGGCATGCCGCGCCGCTATGGATGCGCGCAGCGGAGTGGACTGCGGCACGCGAAAGCATAAAGCGGATCGGGTCGTGGCGACGTATTCCAATCACGCTCGCTTGGATGGCCGAGACGGTCTACCGGCTCCAGGGGCTTGAACCGGCGTGGTCGCTCTTGGCCGAGCTTGCCTGGTTGTCGCCGAGGAAGCTTGGCGCGCTGATGCAAGCGCTCGGTGATTCGTCTTTGCTGGCGCTACGCCGGGTATTCGATGCGAATTTCGACGGTGACGGCACAATCGATGATCTTGCGTGGTTTCCGGCGTGGGCACTGACAGAGAAACCTGGGCTTGCCGCCCTCCTACGCGGGTCCGAGCCCTCGACGCGCACGTTACCCGAACAGGGGATGCGAATCATGCTGGAGTTATTGCTCCTTGAGCGCGAAGGCCGGCAGCATGATTTGGTTGAACGACGAAAGACTTTACGCGGCCTGCACGCGGGCCTCTTCGACGCTTACATCCGTACGCGATAACTGTGTCAAGGCTCGTGGCTTAAATTCCCAGGATCCTGGCTTCTATCCGACCAGTCCTACTCGATGTAGAACGGTGGCGTATCTAACGTCATCTTGTCCGTCCGCAGCACCGTCAACTCCAAGCCTGAGCCCCCTTTGGCTTGCTTTAGGGAAGTCAGGTCACCAGGAACGCGGAACAAGATGGTGAGGCGCTTCCTTAACTCACGGAGCAATGCGTCTCCCAGAGCCTCATCCTTCCGGCCGCCTTGGACCCACTCGCGGTACCGATTCTGGATCATCACCACGTCTTCGAAGATGTCTTGGGTCATGGGATTCTCCCTCCTTACCCAACGTGCCCCGTGTTTTACATGCTGGTCACTTGCTTGGGCCCCTACGCTAAGCTCGATGTCACGCGACCAACTCATGCGATGCGGGTATCAGAATGCAATTGATTACATCGCAATGAATCGTAGCGATCGAACTATCGACGCAATATCGGCCAAAGGTATGTTTCAGGAGTGAATAGATCGGAGGATACATCTGCATTCGGACCGTTGCGACGCGATAAGCGCAACGTTATCGCGCCTTATCTCCGCGTCACTGCAACGCCAGCGCTCGCCTGACCCCGCATGCTGCGGCTCACCGTCGCCGTCGAATCTGGCGGGAGTGCAACGGCAAGTGGCCGGCCACAAGCGGTCGGTCGATTTGAACGCCGCAAGCCGACGTTGAAAGGGGGCGGACTCGAAAGTGCTGTTGACCATGCTATCGGGTAAGCTATCGGGCGCTGCCGCCAATGCTTTACGCGCGACGAACAGGATATTGGACAGTCCAATACAATTTCTACCTCCAAAGGAGTCAGAGTGACGAAATACTCGGTGACACAATCTCCCGTCACGCAGTTGTTGACAGACGTCAAGAGCGACAAGATCGCGATACCAGAGCTCCAGCGACCATTCGTCTGGGACAGCGTAAAAGTTCGCGACCTTATGGACTCGCTCTACAAGGGATATCCGGTCGGCTACCTAATCACCTGGCAGTCGGTCGGAGCGAAACTTAAAGGCGGCAAGATTGCAGCGCATCAGCAAATCTTGATCGATGGGCAGCAGCGGATCACAGCGCTCCGTGCCGCAGTCGCCGGGCTGAAGGTAATCAACAAGCGATATAAGCCCGTCTGCATAACGATCTCCTTCAACCCCATTACTGAAGAATTCGCAACGCTTACCCCGGTGATCGAAAGAAATCCGCAATGGATCGCGGATATTAGCGAATACTTCAATACAACCTCGCCATTGACTTTCGCGCGCAAGTATCTTGAGCGGAACCCCAATGCCGATGAGACTGCTTTCGAGAACAACCTCGCTCGCCTTAGCAGCATTCAGAATGCCCAGATCGGGATCATCAGCCTGGACGATGGACTCGACGTCGAGACGATATCCGAGATATTCATCCGCATTAACTCGAAGGGCGTACCGCTGAGCAGCGCCGACTTCGCAATGAGCAAGATCGCCACCTACGGCGACCGAGGTCGGAACCTACGCAAACTCATCGACTATTTCTGTCAGTTGGCTGTGGCACCGCATGCCTATTCGGACATCGAGGAGAACGACCGCGAATTCGCCGATACGCCTTACCTCAAGGCCATCAGCTGGTTGAAGGACGAAGCCGAGGACCTCTACGACCCGGAGTACAGCGACATTATCCGTGTGGCAGGACTCGTCGGTTTCAGCCGCGGCAAGGCGTCAAGCATCGTTAGCTAGTTGTCGGGACGTGACCCAGACACAAGAAAGGTTGAAGAGGAGCGGATACCTGTTGCCTACGACAAACTCGAGCGTGCGCTGCTCCAGATCGTCAGCAAGTACCACTTCGACAACTTCCTGATGCTCGTCAAATCCGCGGGCTTCATCACACAGGGTATGGTCAACTCGAAGAATGCGCTGAACTTCGCATATGCCCTCTATCTACGTCTTCGCGAGGACAAGACCATCAGCGAAGGCGAACGAAAGAGGGTCGTAAAGCGCTGGTTCGTAATGTCAATGCTAACGGGGCGACACTCTGGAAGTTTCGAGTCGACATGGGAACAGGACATCCGGAGGATCAGCGAGCTGGGTGTTGTGAACTATGCCAAACAGGTCGAAGAAGCCGAGCTTTCCGAGACGTTCTGGGCTGTCGCGCTGCCTGCGGCTCTGGAAACGACTAGCACTACGAGTCCATTTTTCCAGACGTTCCTCGCCGCTCAGGTGACCAACAACGCTCGCGGTTTCTTGTCCAAGGGAATCACGGTCGCCGCCATGCATCAACAATCAGGCGACATCCACCACATCGTCCCTAAGGACTACCTTCAGAAGAACGGCTATCCAGATCGTGCGGATTACAACCAAGTTGCGAACTTCGTGCTCACTGAGACGTCAATCAACATCAGCATCAGCAACAAGTCCCCATCTACCTACATGGCCGAAGTCGACACTCAGATCAAGTCTGGGGTCCTCACTCTTGGAGAAATCACCGAAGCCGAAGACTTGGCGCGCAATCTCGACGAGAACGCAGTTCCCGACCAAGTGCGCACGGTAGTCGCAGCCTCATACAAGGAGTTCCTGATTGAACGTCGCAAGTTGATGGCCGCAGCTATCCGCGACTACTACCGAGCGCTCTAGAGCTAAGAATTGGCGTCCTCAAGTACCGCGAATTCGGCATGCTTCTTTCATACGTGCGGCTGCGAACGCCGCACCCCCTTCTGCTCAAACGTTGAAGGGCGGCTTTTACCGGGCGGCAATTTCCGCTAAGGGTCGCTCTCGGTCATCGTCCGCCGCAGAGCGAAAGCCATCGTAGGATGGCTACGGCTGACCTCATGGTTTCTGGAGCGATGTTACTCGCACTTATACCTAGTGGTGTGCGTCAAACGGATTGCATCTTATTCAGCTTTGCCCGGGCACGCGTGACTTTCGCCAAGATGTCAGAAGCTTTGGCGGTCCAGATGAACGGTTTCGGATCACGATTGTGCCTCTCCATGTATTGCTCGATGGTGCTGACCAATTCGGGTACCGAGTGAAAAGCCGAGCGCCGCAATTGGTTCTCTGAGAGGTCACGAAAGAAGCGTTCGACCATGTTCAGCCAGGAGGCGCTGGTGGGGGTGAAATGCATGTGAAATCGTGGGTGTTTGGCGAGCCACGCTTGCACATTGGGGTGCTTGTGGGTTGCATAGTTGTCAGCGATCAAATGGAGCTCGCGGTCCTTGGGCGTACTTCGATCAATCTGCCGCAAGAAGCGCAGCCACTCTTGGTGTCGATGCTTTGTCATGCACTGACCAATGACACTTCCATCGAGGGTGTTCATCGCCGCGAACAAGGTCGTCACGCCATGACGCTTGTAGTCGTGAGTCATCGTTTGACAGCGACCTGGCTTCAACGGCAGGCCTGGCTGGGTCCGGTCAAGCGCCTGAATCTGGCACTTCTCGTCGCAAGAGAAGACCAATGCGTGTTCGGGTGGATTGAGATACAGCCCGACGATGTCTTCCAGCTTCTCGGTAAAGTGTTTATCGTTCGACACCTTGAAACTCACCACCCGATGCGGCTTGAGTCCATGCGCCTGCCAGATGCGCCGCACGCTCGCCGCACTGACGCGGGCCTTCGCTGCCATACTTCGCGTACTCCAATGCGTCGCGTTATCCGGACGCTGTTGGGTTGTCAGTGCCACGATGGCCTTGACCTTGCGCGCGGAAATCTTCGGCTTTCGTCCCGGCCGCGCCTCATCTTGCTCGATCCCCGCGAGTCCGTTGGCTATAAATCGCGCTCGCCAGCGTGCTACTGTGCCGCGCCAGACACCTAGCTCTACGCCGATCTCTTTATCCATTTTGCCCTGCGCTGCGAGCAAGATCATCTTGGCGCGCTCCGCAAGCCTCACCGCGATCGTCCGGCTCGTAGCCCACGTTTCTAGCTGTTTGCGCTGTGCTTCACTTACTTCAACCTGTGCCGCGATTCTCATGAGTTCGCCCTCCATATAAAGCAGACTCACTGATCGCCATTAAGTTGCATTATTTATGACGCAGATCACTAGATAGTTGAGCCCCGGCTCGCTGTACTGCCTCTGATGCTTGCTGGATCTGCACCGAATTATGCGTGAGCATTGCTCGTTCGGAGTTGGTAACCGTAGTCCGATAGGATTGGCGCAGCGACGGGCACATGATGCTCGATGCGAGCCGCTCCTGTCCCTTTGGGTCGAAGAACGAAGACGGTTCAGCACGATACTCTGCGTTTCGTTGGCCGATGGATTTCGTCACCACTTCAGTCCTTGCGTCGTGCTGGCAGGGAGCATCCTGCAACGTGACATGTCCCGCGGCGCTCCGACATTGATAGATGGTCTGGCCCGCGGCATTCGTGGCCATGGCGAACATGGCGATCGTCAGATATCTCAGCATGGTAACTTCAGGCCACGGGTGGCCGTACGGCCCGCAGCTTTCGTTCTTTGTCTGGCGCGGACGAACCAACTCCTTCGGACGACTGAGGCGGGACAACACTGAAGTAGTCGCTGAGGATCGTCTTCAGTTCCACGTCCTTGGACGTGTAGCGCATGATCGGAATGCCGGCCGATGCGAGAACGTCATTCTTTTGCTTATCGCGCTTCTGTGCTTTCGCGCTACCGTGCGAGGCGCCGTCAAGTTCGATGACATAGAGAGGTCGCATCGTTTGGCGCTCGCATACGAGGTAATCGACATACTTCTGAGCGAACAGATTTCTGGCGGCTTGTGACGTTCCCTTGTGCTGCACAAACGCGGACATGGCGACCTGGGGGAAGATGTGGGTATCTTTGAGCGCCGCTGTCAGCCGTTCGTAGAACTGTATCTCATCCTGACCCAAGAATGGAGATCTGCGAACAAAACGAAAATCCCTGGAGGAACGCCCGCCCGCCGCTGCTGACTTTAGTATCGACAGGAAAAGGATGGCAATTGCGAAAAGGAACGCCAGCCCTAGCATTGCTTTCACTTGTGACCCTCTGCTTATTGTTTAAGGGCGATGCTAAGCGCTGGGGCAAGCTGCCAGCACCCCTCCATAGTGGGGCTGGGTCGGGATGCGCAAACCGGCCCCTGCCCCCGTCGGGGCCAAAGCCGGTCGCACTTCGGAAGCGGACCTTGGTGGTCCGAGTCCGAACGGCGGTTCCGGGTCGGAAGCGATGGCCGCATAGCAGCCGGATGCCTCGCCACTTGCCGCATGCGGTTTCCCGCCCCGCGTCTTCGTGAAAAATGGCAGCGCATGAACTACCTCATCAGCGCGTCAAAACGTGCACTGGAGAGGCGGCGTCTCACATGGAATACCGTCACCATCGCCATCCATTTTCACCGCTGGGCAGTTCTTTAGGTAGAAGCGGGCTTCCGCGCAGGAAGACATCTGGCTACAGTGCTGTTTGCCCTCGCAACGGAAGACTGGTTCCGGCGTTGGGGCAATAATCGAAACCGCGATCGGCTGTGGCTCGGCGTCGACTCCCACATTTTCCAGCGGCGCGTGCGTTTTGTAGTAGATGAAAACGGCCGCGGCGGCCGCGACTAGCAGCAAGCTCTTGTACATGTTGACCCCAACCCTGCTTTTTTTGTTATCCAACAGCAAGGATGCCACAACAACATCGTAGTCGGTCTGTCGCCCTGCCGGGATGAGGTTCCAGGAGGGACTGATGTGCAATTGACGCCCCAGCCGGGATTGAGTCCACCCTGCCGGGGTCTGGTATGTCTCGGCCAAAATCGGACATTCCAACTTTGCCGCGGCAGGCAATGTCCAGGCAAAGTTCGCCCTACGGGCGTTATGTTGAAATGTGCCCACCTTTTCGACGTGAAAGCCGTCGTCTGGCTTGCATGATCTTGTTCCAAGCTCGCTGCAGCACCGTGCCATGACGTCTGAGGCCGAGCATCGGTCGCCGCCCGGTACCAAGATGAGGACGTCTGGCAAAACCCGCCCGGGGAATTCAAATTGCCAGACTGTACTGCGTTAGGATCAACACCGTTTACGTCAGGCCTTGTGCCGAAAGGGTAGTCAAATACTCCGAAGCAGACTTCGGCGGATTCTTCAGAGACGCACGGTGTTCCGCCACTGCCGCTAGGACCTTCCCTGCATTCAGATCAAAGAGGTCCACGACGAAATCATCCGGGTGGATCGCCTCGACGTTGAACTCCTTGAGTGCGGCTTCGGGGAAGTCCTTCAAATTAAACGTGATGATTGCCTCAGAGCCGCTATGAATTGCGGCCGCAACCACATGTCGATCGTCAGGGTCAGGAAGCTTAATGGACTCAATAAGGTGCTCGTACCCGCTAATCAGCGAATCGCGAACACTTCGGTTCATCAGTTCGCGCGTGCCTGCCAGGCGATCCGGGGAAAGCTCCGGCCGCCGCGCGAGGAGGTTGCGAATCCACTCGTCATGAATTTCATTCGTCCACTTGGCACGGTACAAGTCGGTCAGCGCGAGACGCATCAGCAGATCCCGCAGCGGCGCAGGATAGAGAACGCAGGCATCGTAGACTACAGCGAAGTTGGAAGCCATGCTCAATAGCCCATGTCCAGCTCTTGGGCCTGCGCCGCGAGTTCGTCTAGTGCCTTACGTCGCTCGTCATCAATGCGCTGCTTGTAGCTAACAACGTCCTGGTAGAGGACGCGCCGATGCGTGTTGACTTTGCGGAACGGAATCTCCCCCTTCTCTAGAAGCTGAACCAAGTATGGCCGAGAGACGTTAAGCAGGTCCGCCGCCTCTTGCGTCGTCAGTTCGGCGTGAATGGGAATGATAGAGACGGCGTTCCCTTGGCCGATTTCAGCGAGAACCTCGACGAGAAGCCTCAACGCAGAGGTGGGCAATGTGACGCTATGCAACTCGCCCTTGTCAGTCTTGAAGTCGAATTGCTGCGTCTCGAAGCGGCTGTCCAAGGCTACCGCCAGGCTGCGGCTCGATTCACGGGCGATAGCACTTTCGTTTGCCGAAGGCAGCGTCGTGTTGGTGATGGTTGCATGCATGAAGGGCTCCGAATGCTACGTATCCGTGCATGATAATTCGAAATAATCGAATTCGCAATATCCGAAACGACGCGCGAGAGAAAGTGATTCACAGTCACCCTTGATGTCGAAATTTGTGTTGTTTTGTACACAAATTTTGCACCGCTGACGATCGTTGCAGCAGAGAAGGCCGGGCCGTGGCTCAGGGGGAACAGCGCGACGCCGCGTCGTCACGAAGATAAGCACAACGTTATCGTGTCTTATCGCCGCACCCTGGCAACGCCGGCGTCACGAGCATCCTGACCACGCGCGCAGCAGCTCCCCTTGTTTGCGAGTCCGGCGGAACGCAACGGCAGTAGCCGGCCATGAACGGTCCTTCGCTGAGACCTGTGCTCGTTCATGGAGACGTCCGATTTACCTCCCGCTGCGGACGTTGGCTACCTGATACTCACAGGCAGTCATTGGCCAGACCATTGGCTTCTCCGACGGCTATTAGGCGCCACCCGCGAAGCCCTCGCGACGATGTCGGTCCACAAGGCAGAAGTGCGCGTGCTGGATGGCGCGGTCGACCACCGGGACGTGTCCCCTCACGCGTGGCGAGCGTGAGTCCACCCCCGGGTGATGATGCGCTGCTCGCGCGCGATTCCCGGGACCCGGCTGGTGCTGAAATCCTGAACGTGACGGCTGCCGGCTTTCGGCCTGTCCGCACGTCCTGGGATCGAATGTCCACCACGATCTTGCCGAAGTGCCGCTGCGCCGCCTGGTAGCTGAAGGCATCGGCGAGCTCGTGCAGCGGAAAGTGCCGGTCAATGACGGGGCGGATGCCGGTCGCATCCAACGCGCGCACCATGTCGAGTTGGTGGCGCCGGCTGCCCACGAGCAAACCGGTGATCCGCAATTGCTTGCGCAGGATCTGTCTGACGTTGAAGGGCGAGTCCGCGCCGGGCAAGGCACCGACGATTGCCACATGGCCACCCGTGCGCACGGAATTGATGGACTGCTCCAGCGTTGCCGCGCCGCCGACTTCGATGACGTGATCCACGCCAGCGCCCCCGGTCAGTGCCCGTACTGCATCGCCCCACTGCGGGTCGTCGCGATAATTGATCACATGGTCCGCGCCCAGCCTGCGCAGGCGTGCGAGCTTGTCGTTCGAGCCTGAAGTCGCAATCACGGTGGCGCCCGCAGCCTTGGCAAACTGGAGGGCGAATATCGACACACCTCCAGTGCCAAGCACTAGAACACGCTCCCCGGGCTTCAGGGCGCCATTGACAAACAGTGCGCGCCACGCAGTCAGTCCAGCGGCCGTCAGCGTGGCGGCCTCTGCATGGCTGTAGTTCGCCGGTGCACTCGTGAAGGCGGTCACAGGCAGTGTGACGGTCTCCGTCGCAAAACCATCGATGCCGTCTCCGGGAACTGTTGCGAAGTCTGACAGGCTCGGCTCGCCATCCAGCCACGTCGGAAAGAACGTGCTGACGACATGGTCTCCGGCCGAGAATTCCTTCACCCCGGCTCCAATTTCGGCGACAACACCCGCGCCATCTGACAACGGAATTCGCAGCACAGATCCCGCCACGAGACTGACGACGCCAAAGTCATGATAGTTCAGCGAACTCGCATGGATGCGAACTGTGATCTCACCGAAGCCGGGCGGCCGGGTTTCCGCCATCCCCGCGACGAGGCGGTGGAGCCCTCCGGTTGTTCGAGATAGATGGCTTTCGATTCCCTCCAGAGGCTTCAAATATGACATGCATGAGATTGGCCGTGTGATCGGCCGTTCGTAACTTGGCACGTGGGCACTAACCCCCTCGCGCCAGGTTGCCAACGTTTTCGCACCAGTACGCTAGTGCCGCTCGCCTGCCTGTGCCTGGGCAGCATCCTCCAGCGCAAAGGTCTGCTTCGACTCGCTCGTGATGTGTGGAATCTCCGAAAACCGGCTGCCGTGGAAAGTGTCGTCAAGACCGGAGGTCGGCACCCGGAGTGGAGACGCAATGAATGGTGAATCTCACAGCTCGCGGAGCAACTCCGCGGCCTTCGGCCAGTGGCCATATCCGTCGGACGGCGAGAGGTGGCCAATGTCGCCCCCATCGACGAAGCGGCTGCCCCAAGCCTGCGCAAGGGCGTGGACCTGCTCGAATTCCCCGATCGGATCGTTGCGGCTGCCGATCATGATGCTCGGGAACGGCAGGCGCGCCCTCGGCAGCGGTGTCCAGCCGCTGGCAGCCAGGGTCTGCGGATCGGAGTAGCCGGCGGGCAGGGGCGTGTCGAGGTCGGCGGGGGCCGCGAGCAACGCGCCCTGGACCTCGCGCGTCGTCTGCTGCGCCCAGTGAACCGTGATGCAGCATCCCATGCTATGGGCCACCAGGACGATCGGCCCTTGGATACCGCTGACGACGCGCTCTAGGTTCGCCACCCTGGCGCTGCGTAGCGCCTTGTCATGGTCGATCTGCGGCACGATCAGCACCGCCCTTCCCTGCGCTTGCAGTTGTTCGGCGAGCAGCGTTTGCCAGTGCTCCGGCATGTGGTCGCGAAGACCGGGAACAATGACGACAGTCGGCAGGTTGGTAGAAGTCATGGAATTCGATTTCCTCGTTTGAAATCCGGAGCGTGATCGTTCTGCGCCCGCCGGTTGAACTTACCACGCTCCCTTCCGCGCGAAGCGTGGCATGTCGCGCGGCGAGATACCGTGAGCGCAGGGCTGCTGCCTGCCCGCGGCATCGCCACCACGCGGGTGGTCAGAAGATATGGCGGATGCCCACAGCCGCACCGAACATGGACTTCTGCCCACTGGACAGCGAGTAGCTGTTGCCCAGCGCCAGGCTGGTGGCGAAACCGCTCGCCGCCGAGTCCATGGTCAGGCCGGCGTTCCGGGTATACGCCGTGGTCAGGTACACGTCGGTCCGCTTCGACAGCGAGTAGTCCGTGATCAGAGCGATCTGCCACGGATTGGCCGCGTGCGTGTTGCCGCCGACGTTCTTCAGGTTCTGGTAGTCATACTCCAGGGTGAAGTCCAGCGCCGCCGACACGCGGTACTGGCCACCGATCCAGTAGAAGTCGTCGCGCAGGAACTCCTTGCCCGTCTGGTCCTTGTTCTGCCCCCAGCGGTAGCCGCCCATCACCTTGGCCGCGCCAATCGAATAGCTGGCCATGACGGCCGCCTTCTTCAACGTGCCGTTGCTCGTGCCGATCGTCGGGTTCCACTGATCGTAGGCAACGCCCAGGCCGAGCGGGCCGTTCATGTAGGTCACGCCCGCACCGTAGGCCGAATCTCGGCGGAACTGGCCCGGCACTTCGCCGTTGCCGCCCAACGTGGGAATACCGGGATTGATCTGCGATAGCGTCGTACCGACGCCGAACGACCAGTGCGCCATGGCAGTCACGGGACCGAACGTGCCCGTGTACTGCGCCACGTTGTCCTCGCGGAAGTTCGCGCCGGCGATGACGCCCGCCGGTTCATACTGCGTGGCGAAGCGGGCCGGCACGAAGTTGGCCAACGACACGAACAGCGACGTGTACTGGCGGCCTAAGGTGACCTGCCCGTAGTCCGATTTGAGGCCGACAAAGGCCTGGCGGCCGAACATGCGTCCGCCCTGCTGCTGGGTACCGGTATCGGCGTTGAAGCCGCTTTCCAGCACGAAGATGGACTTCAGCCCGCCACCGAGGTCTTCCGTGCCGCGCAGGCCCCAACGCGAGCCAGAGTAGCCGCCGGAGTTCTCACGGAACACCGAATGGCCCGTACCGGGATTGTAGCCGTTGGCCGCCGACGGGACGACGCCGACCTTGTTGACGTATTCGAGGTTGACGTCGATCACGCCGTACAACGTTACGCTGGACTGCGCCTGGACCGCACCACATGCCATTGCGGCGGCTAGGGCAAGAAACGCTCTTTTCATCTACTCCCATCCTCCATGGTTCATCGTTCTCATTTGATTGTTTTCAGGCATAGTCACTACGACTTCCGGCGCCAAGTGCGCCGCTACTACAAAGGGCGGACTCTGCAATCCGCCCCCCCCCTTTTTGATCAACGACCTGGAGCCAGGACCTCCCGGTATGCGGGTCAGCCCAATCTGATCAGAATGGACGGTCGCCGATGATCGTCGCGCGGTCCATCCTCCGGTGGCACGGCGGATAGTCCATGACGGCGTAATGTTGGGTCGACCGGTTGTCCCAAATAGCCACGCTGTTCTTCGTCCAGCGCCAGCGGACCTGGTGTTCGGGGATGTACGCTTGCGTGACCAGGTAGCGCAGCAGGTCGGCGCCGCCGGGGCTGTGGTCCTGCCCAAAGCGCACGCGGCCCGGCGTGTGGAAGTTGGTGAAGTGAGTGGTAAACCCGTTGACGAACAGCACCTTCTCGCCAGTCTCTGGGTGGGTCCGCACCACCGGATGCTCGGCGTCAGGGAACTGACTCTTCAGCGCCAGGCGCCGCTCGATTGGCATGGCGGCGCCAAAGCTCGCCTCGATGCTGTGACGCGCCCGAAGGTCGGCAATCTGCTCCTTGACGTGGGCGGGCAGGTTTTCGTACGCCAGCACCATGTTGGCCCACATGGTGTCGCCCCCGACGGTCGGGCACTCCCAGCACCGCAGGACAGCGCCAAGCGGCGGTACATCGCGCCAGGTTGCATCTGTGTGCCAGGCGTTCTCGTAACGATCCGGCGGGTTGGCGGGCGTCTTGTAGATCTGCACCAACCCCGGATTCTCTGGGTCGCTACCCGTCACGGGGTGATCCTCCAGATCCCCGAAGCGGCGCGCAAAGGCCACGTGCTGGGCAGCCGTGACGTCCTGGTCGCGCAGGAACAGGACGCGGTGCCTGAGCAGCGCTTCGCGGATTCCGGCGAACAAGCCATCATCATGGATAGCATCGGCCAGGCTGACCCCAATGAGTTCTGCGCCGATTGCGCAGGTAAGTTGTTCAACTCGCATGGTCGATGGGTTTCACTGCGCCTGGATGTTGAAGGTCTTCACGATGCCGGCGTTCCGATCGAAGTCGGCTCGCAAGTCGTGGCTGAGCTGGGAAAGGCCTTGTGGCCCCAGCGGCTCGAACCCGAGGGCGGAAATCCGCTCCTTTACGCCGGCTCTCGAGGTAGCCTTGTAGACGGCCGCCTGGATTTTCTCGGTCAGGTCTGCCGGCAGCCTGGACGACACGAACACACCGGTCCAGTTGCTGAAGTCAACTTCCGGATATCCCTGTTCCGCGAACGTCGGCACCTGCGGGAGCATCGGTGAGCGCTGCTTCGCGGCCACGGCAAAGGCTTTCAGCTTGCCTGCCTTGAGATAAGGCAGCGAGGTCACCATGCCGTCATACATCACGGCGATCTGCCCGCCCATCACCTGCGTCAATGCCGCCGGCGACCCCGGGAACGGGACGTTCTGGAGGTCCATCCCGGCCTTCTGGTTTATGATCATGCCGGCATACTGCGAAGCCGTGCCCGGCCCATAGGTTGCGAAACTCAGAGTGCCCGGATGCGCCTTCACATAGCTGATCAGCCCCGGCAGGTCCTTCGCCGGCAGGCTGGGCGCGCCGACGAGCAGCAGAGTCGATCTGGCCACGGCGGCAACCGGCTTCACGTCCCTCATCGGATCGTAGGGCACCTTCATCACGTGCGGGATCTCCGCAAACACGTTGGTCGCCGACACCAGGATGGTCTGCCCATCGGGCGGCGCCGCCAGCATCGCGCCGACCGCGATGGCGCCGCCAGCTCCCGGCTTGTTGTCGACGACCACCGGCTGCCCCAAGTCTGCCGTGAGTTGTTCGGACAGCATGCGGGCCATCACATCCATCGTGCCGCCGGCAGGCGCGGGCACCAGCACCCGCACCGGTTTGTTGGTCCACGCCATGGCGGCAGGCATGGCAAGCGCCAGGAGCGTCGCGGCGACGACGCGGCGCACGCGCAGGACGGCAGGTCGATTTGACATCTATAGTCTCCGTTTTGGAACTTCCGGCAATGTGCACTTGCCTTGTTAGAAGCAGCCGCCGCCCGGCAACCTGACTAGGCCTGGTGAGCGAAGCGACTGCCGGCTGGACTGCGAAACTGCCGCAATCGATTGAAAAGCAGGCTCGCCTTACGGCACCAGTACCGTCGCGCCGCTCGTCTGCCTGTTCTCCAAGGCGCGATGGGCCTGCGCGGCGTCTTCCAGCGCGAACGACTGCTTCGGCTCGCTGGTGATCCTTCCGGCCATCACCATGTCGAACACCTCGTTGGCCATGGCGAGCATGTGCGAGCGCGGCGTGGCGTAGTGCACCATGGCCGGACGCGTGACCCAAAGCGAGCCCTTCGCCGCGAGCGTGCGGCTGTCGATCTCGACGGGGCCCGAAGTCGTGCCATTGCTGACCAGCGTGCCGCGCACCTGCAGGCAGGACAGCGAGGCGTCCAGCGTCGACTTGCCGACCGAATCGAACACCACGGGGACCTTCTTGCCGTCGGTGATTTCCATCACGCGGTCGACGATGTTCTCGCGCGAGGTGACGATGACGTGCGAGCAGCCGTTGGCCCTTGCAAGTTCCGCCTTCTCGTCGGTGCTGACCGTCCCGATCATGTTCACGCCAAGCGAGCGTGCCCACTGGCAGGCGATCAGGCCTACGCCGCCGGCCGCGGCGTGATAGAGGATGGTCTCGCCGCCCTTCAGCGGGTAGACCTGGCGGAACAGGTATTGCGCCGTCATCCCCTTCATGATGAGCGTGGAGGCGACGCGGTCGGAGACGCCGTCCGGCAGCGGGATCAGCCACTCGGCAGGCATGACGCGCACGTCCGAATAGGCACCCTGCGGGCCGAGCAGGTAGCCCACGCGGTCGCCCACGCGGATGTCGGTTACGCCGGGGCCAACGGCCTCGACCACACCCACGGCGTCAGAGCCCAGGCCGTTGGGCAGGTCCAGCGGATAGTGGCCGGTGCGGAAATAGATGTCGATAAAGTTGACGGCGATGTAGCTGTGCCTCACACGTGCCCGGCCGGGGCCTGGATCGCCGACTTCCACGGTCTCGAGCTTGAGGACATCAGCGCTGCCCGTCTCGTAGAACCGAATTGCTTTTGCCATGACTTGTCTCCTGAAACAGTTTATTCATTGCGTCTGAGCGCGCCTGGGGCAAGCCCAGCGTGTCGGCAACTACATCGCTGTCTTGCCGCCATTGATTCCGAGAATCTGGCCCGTTATGTACCTGGCCCGGGCGGACGCGAGGAACACAATGGCGTCGGCGACCTCCTCCGGGGTCCCAATGCGACCCGCCGGGATAGTCGCGGCAACTGCCGCAACGTTCCTGGCGCCTCCCGCAATGCGGTCCAGCATCCCGGTCTCGATCGGGCCAGGCGCGACCGCATTCACTCGGACATTCGATCTGGCTGCCTCGAGTGCTGCAGCCTTGGTCAAGCCCTCGATCGCGTGCTTGCTCGCCACATACATTGGATTCTGTGCGTTGCCGCGGCTTCCCATGGTGGAGGAAAGGTTGATCACAACGCCCTCCTTCTGCTCCAGCATGACGCGCAACTCGTACTTCATGCTAAGGAACGTCCCAAGGACATTCGCGTCGAAGGTCGCTGCATAGGATTCAATGGTCTGGTCAACGATCGACCCTGGCGTGCCTTCAGTCCCTGCACTGTTCACTGCGACATCGAGCCGTCCAAAGCGGGTGACGGTATGCTCGACGAGTTGGCGGACTTGATCCTCATGACTTACGTCAGCGGGCACGAACTCGGCCTCGGCACCCAGTTCCCGAAGTTGAGACACAAGTGCGGCGCCTGCAGTGGCATTGCGGCCGGAGCAAACCAGATGTGCCCCATCACGGCCAAAAGCCAGCGCAGTTGCGCGGCCAATTCCAGACGTGGCGCCCGTAACAAGGACGACGGTATGAGTCATGAAACTCCTTATTTGAATTGAGACAAATCGAATCGATCCAGTTGCAGCCATTCAGGCTGGCGTGCACACATCAACCGGACCGATTCTTAGTCGGTGCCGTAGCCGACTCAGGCTACGCGGCGCAGCGGCACGTTCTTGACACCAGGCTTGCGGTTCGGGGTCATGCCGTTGGCGGCCAGGGTTTCATCGACATCGTCGTACCAGGTGCCAATACGGTAAATTTCCCGCGCTTCCTTGCCGTCGGCGATCTCACGGCCCAACTCCTTGGTGATTCGCACGAGCTGTTGAACCTGCTGCACGGAGGTAAAGCGCTTGCCGTGCTGATCGATGAGGGTGTCCTCAATGCCGCAGCGCACATGCATACCCATTGCCAACGCCATCGTGTTCCACGGAAGTACGTTCTTGAACAGCGACTCGGCGGTAATGGTGCAGCCATCCGGCGCACGCTGGATGAAGTCGAACAGGTTGTACGGATGCGGTCCATGGTGGCCGCCACCGATGCCGATGCAGGTCAGGTTCAGCGGGCCCTTGTAGATCCCCTTGCGCACCATGCGGTCCAGCGTTTCGAGCGCATGCATGCCAACCAACTGAAAGTGCGGCTGGATGCCGGCGTCCTGCAGGCGGCGCAAGTGCTCTTCTGCCCAGGTCGGGCCGGCCGGAACGATCATTTCCCGATACGCGTTGTAGACGGCCGGGTTGGCCATGTGCGTGCTCTCGTAGTATTCCGGGTAGATCAACTCCATGATGTTCATCTGGATGGTGTTGAGTGCTACCGTCACCTGATCCGGCTTCGGGTCGAGGTCGGCCAGTGCATGACGGGTGTCGTCTGACAGCCATTTGGCAGCCTGGCCTTCGTCTTCCGGTGCAAAGGAAATCGAGCCGCCGACCTGAATGATCATGTCCGGCACCGCCTTGCGCACGCCGGCGATCAGTTCGTTGAACATGGACAGGCGCTTGGAGCCCTTGCCATCCAGCTCACGCACGTGCAGGTGCAGCACGCTGGCGCCGGCTTCATAGCAATCCACCGCCTTCTGGATCTGCTCTTCCATGGTCACAGGGATGTCTTCCGGGAAATCTTCCGGCATCCACTCTGGGCCGTACGGGGCCACGGTGATTACTACCTTGTCCATGGTCTCCGGGTGCAGCGAATCATCCAGAAATTGCATTTCGTTCTCCTTGATAATGACGTTGGTTATCGGCGCCGCAACTGGTTGTGGAGGCCGGGTCGGGTATCAATTCACTTAAATGGCTTGTCGCCGATAAACTTCTCAGAAGGCAACAGCGTGCTTGCCCTTCAGTCGGAGCATCTCGCGCGTCTCATCCGGCGTGGCCACCTCCAGATTCAGGGATTTCAGGACCCCGACGACGCGCCTGACTTGATCGGCGTTGCTGGTCGAGAGCCGGCCCGGACCATCCCAAAGCGAATCCTCCAGACCCACGCGGACATTTCCGCCCATCGCAGCCGCCATGGAAGCGATCGGCATCTGACTGCGACCCGCACCCAGCACGGACCAGTAGTAGTCCTTGCCAAACAGCCGTTCGGCGGTGCGGCGCATATGCATGACATCATCGGGATGCGTGCCGATGCCGCCGAGCAGGCCGAAGACGGACTGTATGAAGAACGGCGGCTTGAGGATGCCACGGTCAATGAAATGCGCCGCCGTGTAGAGATGGCTGGTGTCGTAGCATTCGATCTCGAAGCGAGTCCCGTTGCCGGCACACGATTCCAGGATGTAGCGAATTTCCTTGAACGTGTTGCGGAAGACGCGGTCTTCGGAGCCCTCGAGGTAAGGACGTTCCCAGTCGTACTTGAACTCCTTGTGCCTGCCGAGCATCGGGTACAACCCGAAGTTCATTGACCCCATGTTCAGAGAGGCGACTTCGGGCTTGAGTTGCAGCGCCGGTTGCAGTCGTTCCTCGACGAGCATGTTGGGGGCGCCACCGGTGGTGAGGTTGATGATGACGTCGGTACGCGCGGCGATCTCGGGTAGGAATTCCCGGAAGAGCGCAGGATCCTGGGACGGCTGGCCATTCTCCGGCTCGCGCGCATGCAGATGGACAATCGAGGCGCCGGCCCGGGCCGCACCGATTGCCTCGCCTGCGATGTCTTCTGCCGTAATGGGCAGGTAGGGGGACATCGTAGGCGTGTGAATGCCGCCCGTTACTGCGCAGGTGACTATGACCTTGTTCTGAGAGGCTGCCATGGTGTTCCGTCTGTCGTCGATTTACGGGACTAGTCTAGTAATCCCGGGTTGACCGTTGCCTCTCATTTCACGACATTCATGTCTCATTTCGTGACAGAATGTCGGGGTATCCGGGTTTCCCCGGAAGGCCTCGTATCCGGCCTGCACACCGGGTGAAGGAGAAAACAATGGGCACACTGATTCGCACTGGCGTGCTGACCAACTACTTCAAGGTTGCGCAGCAATTGGGCCTTGAACCGAAGCCGGTGCTGCGCAAGTTGGGGTTGAGCAGCGAGATGCTTGCGGACCCGGAACATTGGATATCCGGAAGTGGTGCCGTTGCCTTGCTGGAAGAGTCAGCGCGACTCACGCAATGCCCGACATTTGGGCTGCGGATGGCCGACCTGTGGCAACTGTCTGACCTCGGTGTCGTCAGCGTGTTGCTCACGCATCAAAAGACCCTGCGCGACGCTCTTGGAACCTTGATTCAGTATCGGCACCTGATGAATGAATTTCTGGTCATCCGTATTGAGGAGACCGGCAGGAAGGTCATCGTGCGGGAGGACGTCGTCGCGGATGACGCCGGGCCGTCCATGCAGTCAATCGAGTTGGCACTGGGCTCACTCTCGCGCATGTGCAGCACACTGCTGGGCACGTCCTGGCAGCCCCTCAGCGTTCATTTCACCCATGACGCTCCCCCTGATCTGCGGCTGCACCGCCGCATCTTCGGGGGGAAGCTGGAGTTCGCAAGCTCATTCAATGGCTTGATTTGCCGCGCAGCCGACCTGGACTTGCCCAACCCTATTGCCGACCCGGTCATGGCACGCCATGCACAACGCCTGCTTGCAGGTCTGCCGGGAGCCAACGAGCCGTCAATTGTGCTCGAGGTGCGCAAGGCGATCTATCTGATGCTTCCCGCGGGACGCGCGACGATTGAGCAGGTTGCGCAGGGCCTGGGGATGAACGTGCGTACCCTGCAGCGCCAACTCGAAGGCGGCGGAAAGGTCTTCTCAGACATGGTCAATGGAGTACGGCGCGATCTCGTTATCCACTATTTGGACAACAGAAGCTACTCGCTCGGACGCATTGCCGAATCGCTTGGCTACTCCACTTATGGCTCGTTCGTCCGTTGGTTCGCGGCGCAGTTCGGCATGACGCCGACGCGGTGGCGCAGCACCAGGCCGGCAAACAGAAGGTAAGCCGCTTGTCTTTATGGTTCCGTTCGCATTCCGACGCCAGTCTCTGACTGGTAGGCAGATTCGGTTGCTCGAACAATGGTTCGTGGAGATACGTGCGGTACCTCACGCTTGCGGCACTGCATACTTGGAGTACCCGCCGCTATCGACGAGCTTGAAAGCTTAGGCCCTCCGGCAGGGAACTGGATAGGTAGGGTCATCTGGCGCGTGACGGTGCTTGTTGCTATGCGTATTGCTCACGAAGGGCCCACGTCCCTCTCGGCGTGGGTGGCGGACGTAAATTGCACGGCATCGAATGTTGACCCACGTAAGAACACTGTTCCGCTCGAAACCGAGCGGGAGTTCGGCGCGATCGACGCGATCATTCGAATGACCGTTTGACTTCGGATGCAGCCCGTAGAGCTTGCCCCGATCGAAGGGCAGTACAGGGGTCGGTAGTCGCCTCTGGCGCCGGCATGCCCCTGCCCAGGTCGGACCGAGGGCTGAGACCGACCAGAAGCTGCAATCGATCTGCCTCTAGATATGCCTTGCCGGCTAACCGGCAAACACTGTATATTTATACAGTTGTCGTCGCATCCCGAAAAAGCTGGCTCCTGAAGTCGAGCCCGTGCGGCGCCTGTGCTTTCTCTCCCCACCTCGAAAGGTAATCATGTTCGTGGACCGCACCGAAATCATCAACGCCGCCAAGGCATTGCGCGCCAGCCAGGAAGAGTCCAGGTACAGCAAGCTCGTCGCGCTCGCGAACAAGCAACTCAAGGCAATGCAAACGGCAATCCAGAGGGGCAAGGAAGAATTCGAGACCAGACTGGTACTCGACATCGACGAAGACAATCCGCAAGCAGCGCTGGAACCGCGCGCGCAACGGCTAGCCGACGACCTCAGAGCGCAGGGCTACACCGCGACGGTGACCACGTTTACCGAGGTCAGCACCGACCGCAAGAACTGGACGCCGAATATCACTGTCGTCATCGGTCTGGGCGACATGGTTTCTGGAGACGACAACGCGATAGCGGAAAGCACGGCGACCGACGAGACGGAAGTCGCGCTGACTGGCGAAGCTGCCAGTGAAATGGCCTGACAGCAGGCTGGCAATCCGAGATAAGGACCGGCATCACGGGGCTTCGCGCACAGTCGCGTGCTTGATGGTTTTTCCAACAAGGGAAATCTGCACGCGATTTACCAGTGCCACCCGATGAAGGAAACGGTGGCGTATAAGGACGTAATAGCCTGCGTCTTGATCGAACGAGGATTGTCACCACGCACGGCGGGTGCGCCCAACATGTGGCCGCGAACTGAGGCACCGCTGGCCAAGCTGATCCGTGCCCCGCAGTTGCTGCGCTGGCGGCCTGACGCGCGCATGTCAGCAATAGAAAAAAACGCATCTCTGATGCTAGACGAGCATGACCGCCCGCGGTCACAAGCCAATAATTTCATGATGATGAAATTATTGGTCAGGCATGGCTCGTTCACCGCTGTCGCTTGCCAGACCCTCAGCCTCCGCGGCGCTGCGCAGATATATTTGCCGGGAGACGATCGCGATGAAGGCGCCGACGCCGATGGCGCGGGCCACAAACGGAAGTATCGTTCCATCAAAATCGCACCGGGTGGAAGCAGGTAATTTGGTGGCGAAGGCTACACGAAGATGCCCAAGCCCGGGGGTAACGCCGTTGCAGGATGACACGCCCCCCGTTTCCTCATAGCGGGGCCGGAGCGCACCTTGTGTAACAACGCACTGGGCCTGAAGCGCATGCCAAAGACAATCGCGCCCCTACCGAGCGGCCGCTACTGGGCCACGCCGCACGCGCCTTTTCCGCTGGACGGTCCGAATGGCCATGATGAGGTGCGGATTCAACCGGTGGTTGCAACGTATTGATGGAATCGTTCAGCCGGGGTATCGAAGTCTAGGGTCTTACGCGGGCGTTCATTGGAGACACCAACACCTGGGCAAGGGGCTAAGCCCCGATGGAGAGGTTCTCGCTTACTCATTCGTCCCGGGAGGTGTCGAGCACATCGGCCCTGGTTCATCTTCGAGCCGGTATCCCTTCGAGTCTTGCCCGCCGCACGGCTGGTGGGTCAGAAGGCGGGGTTCGCCATTGAGGCTATACCTCGTCGCGGGCAATTTCCAGATCCGCATTTATGATCCGGCCGCCGGTCCATCAGCGCGAGCAAGGTCGCGTTCCGGGGCGCGCTGGGCTCTGGACAGCAGGGAATCTGCGCGCGGTGCTTTGGCGTATTGGGCAAGCTGGCCGACACCTTCCACCGTCCCGGCGGCAGCGGCACGTTCACCGCGTTTCCGAACGCGCCGGCCGGCCCGCCGTCGAACCCAAACGTTGAGGTTTCTCTCGTCGCCACCGTTGGACCGGCGCGCGTCTGCCGTAATCCGACTCACGTTTGTTTGTGTAAAGGCCGGGCACGGGCGCACGCCCCTGTGCTCCACGCTTCGAACAACACATGCGCGAGATCGATCGTCACGTTGCTGAACTCGCTGAAGGTCGCCGTGGTGCCCGACGGCGCCTGTCGCCTAGAGAAACCGATTGTCTTTACATAGAATTGATGCGGTGCGAGATTCCGCCACTCCCATTTGGGAGGGCTGAGCCAAGCGGGAGACGTTGATGACGCGAGCCGAGACCATTCATCAAGCGATCCGAATGCTTTACCAAGCTGCGCTCGCCCCTGACGATTGGCCCGGCGCCATCACGACGATCGCGGCGACAGTTGGGGCTAATCGTGGCATGCTGGTTGCACAGACAACCGATGGGCCTGGCCTGGTAGCTTCCACTGGATTGGCCGCCGAGCATGCGTGGCGGCTCCAACGAGAATTCGAGACAAGGCTACCTGGCTGGATCGCGGCCATTCCGGTTGGTGGGGTCGCGCGGCAAACGTCCATGATTTCCGACGCCGATTTCCGAGGCACCGATATTTATAGAGAAGTAGTCGGACCCGCTGGCGGGTTCTATGGGATCATCGCCCCCCTGGCCCGGACGCCCGAACATCGGATTCACCTCTCCGCGGGGCGAGATTTAGGCGCCGCCGACTTCACCGAGGAAGATGTTGGCGCCTTCCGCATGCTTTTGCCCCATATCTTGACGGCGCTTGAGATCAGACGACGCACGGATGCCGTTGACTTGAAGGCGCGAGCGGCGTACGAGGCTTTGGGACAGTTGAACATTGGCGTCGTCCTTCTCGACGCCTGGGCCCGGCCGATCTTCGTAAACACCCGGGCCGAGGCGATTGCCGTCGCCGATGACGGTTTTCTGGTGAGTGGTCGAGCTGTATCAGCATCGAGCCCGGAGGAGACAAGGACGCTACAGGGGTTGGTTGCACGAGCGATAGCCTTCAACCATCGCTCGCGCGATGCCAGCGAGAGTGCTATCCACCAGCCAATGCTACGCTGCTATTTATCGCGCATGCCGCCACGGCCCCCGCTCACGGTCACAATCGTCCCTGTCCACGACCCTAGCCTGGTAAGCGGAGCCAGTGCCGGCACACGCGCAATTCTCTTTATCGTCTCACCCGACATGCCACCCTGCGCTGAACCGCGCAGCATCGTGTTCAATCTCACACAGCGGGAGTCGCAGGTCGCTGCCCTGCTCGCGACAGGATTGAGCTTGAATGACGCGGCGTCTCAACTCGGTATCGGGATTGGCACGGCTCGCGGCTACCTCAAGCAAGTGCTGGCAAAGACGGGGACGCATCGGCAAGGAGAGCTCGTGTCGCTGTTGCTACGGGGTAGCATGCCAAGCGCGTGAACGGAAAACAGACTCTACCTTGGGAGAGGACGGCGAGCGGGCGCGCTCGCCGTCATTGCGTATCCGGCAGGGTGCTACCGGTCGCCTTTCTTCCCGCGCAGGATATAGGCTTCCGCGGTATCTGTGGTGCCCGCTATGTCGCCACGCTTATTGATGCCAGAAATAAAGAAGAATGTACCGGCATCAGGTGGCTGCCCAACGGTGACGTCCGCCAAGTTGATGCGTACGCCGGGCTTAGTGAGAAGGTAGGCATTGCCCTGCTCCGCTAGCGGCGCTCTGACATTGCTTATCACGATCTCGTCTCTTTCATTAAAGGCAAGGTTAAAGCTAACCGTTGGGTACTGTTGATTCCCCTCCGCGAAGTACAGTTCGAACTCGCTGTTGGGGTGCCACACACCAACATTCTCCCCAGGATCATACGAGTACCCAAGCACATCACCACGATCATTGATCGACACGGCCCATGAACTTTTATTGCCTGGCAAAGGTTCTAGCACAGTATCCTTCATCGTCAAAAGGTCCACTTTATGCCCAATGTTTTCGTACGTGTAGATCATGGTCCTGGCATTGTTCAATCCCAAGAAGTTGACTGCATTAACGTCGACGGGCAGATTGATCTGCGTCTTCTTCCCGTGGTCGTACAGGAATAGCGTGCCAACACTGGTCACGCTATCGACGGATACGACCAGCGCCTCGCCCTTGTCGTTGATGGCAGCAACATAGGACATGCCCTCTCCCGCCTGAGGCGGTATCAATTCCACGGCGTTTCCACGGAATATTGCTGCTTGAAAGACAAAATTGACCGGATCCATCCAGACGATGCCACCTTGAGTACCGTGCCGATTGACTACCCAGGGCTCGGCGTTACTGTGCGTGATGCTTATTTGACCATTTTCGAGAACGGCGACATACGATACGAAGTTCGCGTCAAAAGCAGCGCCATAACCAAGACCTTTGTCATCAATACCGACGAGGGAAAACGTGTAGCCCCCGTTAGCGTATCTCTCATACTGGTATGTCGGCGAGCGTCCGTTACCGGTATATTGCGCCTTGGCTGGGCGTACCTGCGCCGGCGAGAGCGGCGCGAATTTGTCGGGTCGGCTCGATGCCTT